>NZ_JAUSOE010000038.1 GCF_030656255.1 Brevundimonas sp.
CCCCCCCCCCCCCCCCCCCCCCCCCCCCCCCCCCCCAGACGCTGGCGGGGGCGTCGTGGATCGCGGACATGGCCGAGCGGCTGGGGCCGGGCGGGCGGCTGGCGCTGATCGGGCCGACCTTGCACGATGTGCGCGAGGTGATGATCGCCGGGCCGTCGGGGGTGATGAGCCTGCCGCGCTGGACGGATGTCGGACGGGACGGCGAGGTCGAGTGGCGGGGGCCGGAGTATCAGCCGTCGCGGCGGCGGCTGGTGTTTCCGGGCGGGGCCGAGGCCTTCGTCTTCTCGGCCGAAGACCCCGACAGCCTGCGCGGCCCCCAGTTCGCCGCCGCCTGGGCCGACGAATTCTGCGCCTGGCGCAACGGCGGGGAGACGCTGGCTCTGCTGCGGATGGGGCTGAGGTTAAGGTTGCCAGAGCCGGACTCCCCAGCCGTCGATCCAAGCGCGGCGCATAACGGGGGAGTGGGGGCTCAAGGAGCGAGCGACCGCGTCGCGAGCGGTAGCCCCCGGCTGGTCGTCACGACCACGCCGCGCCCGACAAGGGCGCTCAAGGCGCTCCGCGCCGAGGAATCCTGTGCGCTCACCCATGCGACGACGCGGGACAATGGGGATCATCTGGCGCCGGGGTTTCTGGAGGGGCTGGAGCGGCTGTACGGCGGGACGCGGCGGGCGGCGCAGGAGCTGGAGGGCATGGTGGTCGAGCCCGAGGGCGGGCTGTTCACCGCCGAGATGATGGCGGCGGCGCGGGGGGCGGCGCCGGCCCCGGTAGAGGGGCGGCCGGTCTATGAGCGGGTGGTGGTGGGGCTGGACCCCACCTGTTCGCGCGGCGGGGACGCCTGCGGCATCGTGGCGGTGGGGCGGCGCGGGGATACGGCCTGGGTGCTGGCCGACCGCTCGATGCGGGGGCTGTCGCCGCAGAAATGGGCCGAGCGGGCGATGGAGACGGCGCGGCTGTTCGGCGCCCGCACCATCGTGGGCGAGGTCAACCAGGGCGGGGACATGGTCGAGGCGGTGCTGAAGGCGGCCGGGTGCGGGGCGGATGGGGAGAACATCGGCTTTACGGCGGTGCGGGCCTCGCGCGGCAAGGCGGCGCGGGCCGAGCCGGTGGCGGCCCTGTATGAACAGGGGCGGGTCCGGCATGCGGGCGTCTTTGCGGCGCTGGAGGAGGAGCTGATGGAACTGGGCGCCGAGGAAGAGGGGGAGGCTGCCGGATCGGGGGAGGGGCATTGGGACCGGGCCGACGCCCTGGTCTGGGCCGTCACCGACCTGATGCTGGACGGCCGGGGCGCGGGGCCGCGGGTGCGGGCGCTCTAGACGGCTCCAACTAGGCCGCCATCATGCCGATGTCGTCGGGGCTCTCGCCGCGGCCCAAGAGGCCGGTCTCGAAGTCCATGAAGATGTCCATCAGCTCCTCGACGCTGGCCGGATGGGCGGCCGGGCCGAAGCGGAAACGCCAGTAGCTGACGATATGCTGGACCGCGCCCAGCTGGTCGCCCAGCTTGGCGAACATCGAGGGGGCGTCCAGCAGGAAGTCGCGGAAGGCGGTCGGGCGGCCCTCCTGGGTCAGGCGGGCGTAGGCGTCGTCATAGATGCTGAGGGTGCGGCTGACCTCGTCGCAGGTGCGGATGATGCGGCCGCGCAGCACGGCGCGGCTGCGGTCCAGATATTCGCGGGCGGGGCGGTCGATCTTGCCGATCGGCTTGATGGTGCGCACGGCCTCGGCCACGGCGGCGACCTCGCCCAGCAGGGTGGACAGGGTCCATTTGTAATAGAGGAAACCCTTCCAGCAGAAGACGCCCTCCTGATACTGTTCCGGCGCCAGGCGCAGGGTCAGGCGCAGGGCGTCCAGCTGATCGCCGGGGCTGTTGGACAGGATCTTGGCCGCCATCCGCGCCGCCGAGTCCGAGGCCACCGCGAAGGTGTCGGCCCCCAGGCTGAGGGTGACCAGGGGCTCGATCTCGCTATGGACGAAGGCCAGCATCCGCTGCAGGTCGCCGTCGCTGATGGAGAAATAGCAGGGCGCGGGGTCCAGCCCGCCGCGCCGCAGCTGTTCGCGCAGCAGGAAGGGGTCCAGCGACGGCAGCTTGTCGATCAGGCGCAGCGTCTCGAGGTCGGGATGGGTGGCGGCGACGCCGAAGGCCTCGGTCATCATCCGCTCGAAGCCGATCTGGTTGACGAAGACATAGCGGCCGCCGGTCTTCAGATCTTCGTCGTCGATGGGGATGACCACCTTGGTGGCGACCTGGCGGCGGCCGGTGAAGAGGTCGGTCTCGTTGCGCCGCAGCCGGTGCTTGATGATCAGGGAGCGGTTCAGGGCGGGGGTGCGAAAGACCGGGCGGGCGGCCCAGTCGGGGTTGCGCACGGCGCCGTCGGACCGGCTTTCGCCGTTCTCCTCCCACACGCGCAACAGGTTCAGCACGCGGGCGGTGGAGGCGGAGCCCCGGAGGTGTTCAAGGTTGCGGACGGCGCGATCAGTCATGCCGCGCAGATTGCAACGCCAATCGTGACTAATGGCTTAGCTGTGGCGCATAAAAACCAGGGGTCGGCGAACCGACCCCTGGGCGTCGCCGATCAGAAGGCGGCCGTGACCGACAGCCACAGGCGCCGGGGCTCCTGATTATTGGCGTAGAGGTTGGTGTAGGAGACGGCGCCCGTGCTCGTATTGCTGACGTAGGAACCGTAGCTGACGAAATCCTTGTCCAGCAGATTGTAGACGGCGCCGTTGATCGTGACGCGGTCGTTGACGGCGTAGGACCCGCCTAGGTGGAAGACCTCATAGGCGCGATAATCGCCCCAGGTCGCCTTGGCCCGGCTGGTCGATGAATCCTCGGCGCGATAGCGGTCGCTGCGATATTCGCCGCGCAGCCACAGGTTCAGCTTGTCGTTAACGGTCCAGCGGACGGCGGCGTTCAGCATGTGTTCGGGCGTGTCGCTGAGCGGCTGACCGGCCTCGGCGCCGCTCTTTTGCTCGGAGTCGGTGTAGGTGTAGTTTCCGGTCAGCGACCAGTCGGGGGCGAAGCCCCAGCGGAAAGAGGCCTCGACCCCGCGCGTCACCGCCTCGTCAATATTGACGGTCTGGCTGAAGGTCTCGACCAGGGGCCAGAAGCCGTAGTCGGCGCAGTTGGGCAGGGCCTGTTCGCCGGCCTGATACTGGGCCTGGGTCAGGCCGAACGAACAGTTGTTCAGCGGCACGCCGGTGGCGATCTTGTCCTCGAACTCATTGTTGAAGACGGTCAGATTGGCGCGGAAGTTCGAGCGGTTGTCGTAGAAGACGGCCAGTTCCGAACTGGTGCTGGTTTCGGGCTTCAGGCTCGGGGTGCCGACCGTCGGGCGCGTGCCCTGGCCGGTGAAGCCGGTGATCCCATCGACGATCTGATCCAGGCGCGGGGTCTTGAAGCCCTGGCTGACGCCGCCCTTCAGGGTCCAGTTCGTGGTCGCGTTCCACACCAGATAGGCGCGCGGGCTGAAATGGGAGCCGAACTGGCTGTGGTCGTCGTGCCGGGCGCCCAGGGTCAGGGCCAGGGTGTCGGTGAACCGCCATTCGTCCTCGGCGAACAGGGCCCATTGCTGGTGCTCGTAGGGGGCGACGGCGACCCCGTCGATCATTTCGGCGTCCCAGTACTGGCCGCCGACGGTGAAGGTGTGGTTGCGCCAGGACGAGAACAGCTTGGTGTCGAAAATGGTGTTGGTCGCCGTCAGTTCTCGCGGACCGCCGGCGCCCGGCACCCCGGCCGGGACGATCCGGCCAATCGTTTCGCGTTCGCCGCGCGACAGGGTGGACTGCAGCTCGCCGAAGGCCAGGCGCCAGTTATGGGCCAGGACATATTCCTCCTGGTTGAACTCCATGTCGGGGGCGTAGCCCTGGATGCCCAGGGTGCCCAGCTGGCCGGCCGAGTTGTCGTACCATTGGCGGGTCACGTCCACGTCCAGCATCAGGTCGTGGTCGGGGTGGGCCGTCAGGGCCAGGCGGCCGCCCAGCGACCAGATCTCGTTCTCGACGGGGCTGGGGCCGCGCGTGCTGACGACCGCATTGCCGCCGGCGTCGGTCTCATAGGTCAGTTCGGAGGCTTCGCGGGTCTGGTAACGGCCGCGCAGCGCCCCGCCCAGCAGACCGGGGATCAGCGGACCCGAGGCATAGAGGTTGGAGCCGTACAGATTGCCGAACTGGTCGTCGCCCTGAACCGTGGCGTCGGCCGTGATCGCCCCGGTCCAGACCGTTCCGACCTTGCGGGTGATGATATTGACCACCCCGCCCATGGCGTCGGAGCCGTAGAGGGTCGAGACCGGGCCGCGCACCACCTCGATCCGCTCGATGGAGGACATGGGCGGGATGAAGCTGGTCGAGGTCTCGCCGAAGCCGTTGGGGGTGATGGAGCCGGCGGCGTTCTGGCGACGGCCGTCGATCAGGACCAGGGTATAGTCCGACGGCATGCCGCGAATGGAGATGTTCAGGCCGCCGGTCTTGCCCGCCGTGGCGCCCACATCCACCCCTTCGACATTGGCCAGGGCCTCGGCCAGGCTCTGATAGCGTTCGCGCTCCAGCTCGGACCGCGACAGGACGCTTATCGAGGCGGGGGCCTGTTCGATCCGCTGTTCGAAGCCGGCGGCGGTGACGACGATGTCGTCCAGGGTCGCGGCGGGATCCGTTTGCCGCGCGGTCTGGCCAGAGGCTTGAGCGGCGGCGGAGGTCAGGCCAAGCACGCACGCCGCGCCAGCGAGGACACGGTTGCGGGTCGAAAGTCTCATTACGGTTACAGCCCCGGTTAGATTTGCGACCGCCTCTCAACATCATTCGCAATCTTAGGCCAAGGGGGGTGTGCGGAAGGGTCGCAAGGGGGGCGACCTGCGGGGGGTCGCTGGCGCTCGGAGCAGGCGGAGACTAAGAACAGGGTCATGCAGATGTTCGACATCCTGGTCATCGCCGCCATCATCGCCGTCACGGTGACGCTGGGTCTGGGCCTCTATTCGCTGTTCCGGGGCGGGGACTACGCCCTGAGCCATTCCAACAAGCTGATGCGGTGGCGGGTCGGGCTTCAGGCCGTGGCCGTGCTGATCCTGGTCGGCGGCATGGTGTGGAAGGCGACGCAAGGGGGCTGATCATGGTGACGCTGAACAAGATCTACACCCGAACCGGCGACGACGGTCAGACCCGGCTGGCCTCGGGCGCGCCGGTGTCCAAGACCAATCCCCGGGTCGAGGCTTACGGCGCGGTGGACGAGCTGAACGCCGTCCTCGGCGTGGCGCGGCTGAACAGCGGCCAGAACGACCGGATCGACGCCATGCTGGCCCGGATCCAGAACGAACTGTTCGACCTGGGCGCCGACCTGGCCACCCCGCTGGACCCGCCCCCGGCCTGGGAGGCGCTGCGCATCCTGGACAGCCAGGTCGAGCGGCTTGAGCAGGAAATCGACTGGATGAACGAAAGCCTGAAGCCGCTGGACAGTTTCATCCTGCCCGGCGGCTCGCCCCTGTCGACCCATCTGCACGTGGCCCGGACCGTGTGCCGCCGCGCCGAGCGCGAGGCGGTGCGGCTGGTCGAGGCGGGCGAGGCGGTCAATGGGGCGGCGGTGCGGTATCTGAACCGGCTGTCGGACCATTTGTTCGTCGCGGGGCGTCGGGCGAATGCGAACGGGGCCAACGACGTGAAATGGAAGCCGGGGGCGACCCGGTAGGGCTGTAACGTCCATACATGACGAAAGAAGAGAGGGCGGCCTCACCTCTCTGCGCGCGAAGGCGCGTGGGGAGGACAGGTCGCGCTTGCGACCAGGCGGGGGCGACTCCGGCGGTGGGGCTGATCCCAAGAGCGTCTGACACCGAGTCGCCCCCTCCTGGCGTTCGCTGACGCTCTCGCCTGTCCTCCCCGTCGGCCTTCGCCGGCGGGGAGGGGTTGTTTGGTCGGGCGTGGGGCGGCCCATCTTTGTCGCCGCCCCCCTCAGTGCGGAAGCGTCGTCACCCAGGCCTCAAGCGCCGCCGTGTCGTTCATGTCTCCGTCAAAGCGATGGAGGGGTGTCACGGGCTGATTATGTCCCCGCTCCCGGCCGATATAGAATTTCATCGGTAAGGATATGCCGCCGAGGCCGCTGGGAACCCGGATGGATCGCGTTTCCATATAGACGGTATCGGCCCCGGTCTCGCGCCCGATGGGTTTTGCGCCGAGACGAACCCACAGGTCCACGGCGTCGAGACAGGCCGACATGCAGGTCTCGTCCGTCAACACGAACACGGTCCCTTGCGGCGGTTGAAACGCCAACGTCTCGGCGTCGGCCGCCGAGCCGCTATCGAGATCGGGCCTTATGACCCAGCGATCATCGCCTCTCGCCAGCGCCTGCTCCAATCCGGCGATAGAATTTTGATACCAGGCCCTGGCGTCGCTTGAGAGGTTTCCTTTCGCATCGCGCTTTTCCAGATTCGCGCGCATGGCCTGCAGATTGTCTTCGGAGGCGCGCCAAACGACTGTCATGGGAGGTTCGGGCGCTTGCTGAAACGCGCCGGGGCCCCATAGGCTTTCGGCGATCCGATGCGACCAAAGGGATGATCCGCCGCCATTGCCGCGAAGGTCGAAGACAATCGCCGGGGCTGAACGCAGGGCGTCGGCCTGTGCCGCGATCTGCGTGATCAAGGCGGCAAGACTGCGCCCGTCTTCACTTTCCGGATCTCCGTTGAAGGTCGGTAGTTTGATCCAGTAACGCCCGTCGTCCAGGCGGCGCATCCCGATCGCCCCTCGCGTGCGGGCCGGAAAAACATCATAGCGGGAATAGAAGTCGGGTCCGGCCGGTCGCCAGTCCAGCTCGACTGCGCGGGCGCCGGCGGGGGTTTCGAGGACGCAGTTTTTGATGGGGTCGACGTAAGGGTCGCCCGTATCGATCATGACCCATCCGCCGAACGACAGGCGTTGGGACACCAGTTCCCAACGTCCGAAGCGGGCGCCGATCCGTTCATTTCCGATCTGGAAGGCGTCGCGACCGTCACAGGACGAGATCCGGTCGCCGACAGCGACGCCCGCCCAGGGTTCGGCGACTGTGACGACAAGCCCTCTGGCCCCATCATCCTTGGCGATGAACCCTGGCCAGGTGTCCGCCTTGTCTGGCGTCGATCCGTAGACGCCGAAGCCGAGATGGCCGTCATTGAACGCCGCCACATAGTGCTGCAGGGCGTAGAAGTAGTCGGCGAAACTGTCGGCGGCGTCGGCCCGGGTCAGAGCCAGGACGTATTGCGCTTCGTTCAGGCGCGCGAACTGGGGGTCGTCGGGGTTGACCATGCCGGGATGACTGGACGCGATGGCGTCATGGATCGCTGTCGCGTCCTCGCGCAGGGTTTTGCCCCAGTCTCTGTCCGCCGGGAGTTGAGCTGGGGACGGGGCTGCGTTCTGGGCGCCTGATCCTGAAGACGAGGCGGCGGCTTGGGTCTCGGCGGGGAAGGTTGCGGCCGACAGGGCCAAGGCCCCCGCCGCGACAAGCGCAAGGCGACGCATAGACGGCATAGAAGTCCCCCTTCGGCCGCAACCTCCGGGCGGCGCGGCTGGTCCCCAGAGTAGGCGGGCGTCAGGGGGCGGGCAAGACGGTCGCTCGTCAGACAAGGGCGAGCTGAGCGGCGCGGTAGGGGCCGCACCGTCCATACAGGACGAAAGAAGAGAGGGCGGCGTCACCTCTCCGCGCGCGAAGGCGCGTGGGGAGGACAGGTCGCGCTTGCGACCAGGAGGGGGCGACTCCGGCAGTGGGGTTGACCAAGCCAGCGTCTGACACCGAGTCGCCCCCACCTGGCGGTCGCTGACGCTCTCGCCTGTCCTCCCCGTCGGCCTTCGCCGACGGGGAGGTGAAGGGCGCTCAGGTCGCCGGTCTTGCCGCCGCCAACGCCGCCTTCTGGCGGGTGATTTCGGCGGCGCGGGCGCGGTCCTGGGCGGCGAGTTCGTCTTCGATGCGGATCAGTTCGCGGTTCTTTTCGTCCGAGGCCTGGGCGCGGGAGACGCCGTTGGGGCGGCCGGTGATCTCGGCGATGGAGATGGGCTGGGCGCAGATGCGGTTTTCCATGTCGTACCATTTGCCCGCCGCCTCGCAGCGTTCGCCCGGCGCGACCCAATAGGCCTGGACCGCGAAAACGCCCGCGATGGACACGCCGAACAGGGCGAAGAAGATCATGGCCAGGCGGGGAAAGGTCAGAAAACGCTTCATCTCAGCATCCGTTAGGCGGGTTTTGCACGGGAGCTTGACCCCGCGTTACGTTGACAGGCCTTCGCGACCGCTCCATGTCCTGCCCCTACATTCAGGCGAATTCACGGATAGACCCATGAAGGTTCTCGTCCCCGTCAAACGGGTGATCGACTATAACGTCAAGGCCCGCGTCAAGGCTGACCAGTCCGGCGTCGATCTGGCCAACGTCAAGATGAGCATGAATCCCTTCGACGAAATCGCCGTCGAAGAGGCGGTTCGTCTGAAGGAAGGCAAGGAACATCACGCCGCCGGCACCGCGACCGAGATCGTCGTGGTCTCCATCGGCGTGACCCAGGCCCAGGAAACCATCCGCACCGCCTTGGCCATGGGCGCGGATCGGGGCATCCTGATTCAGTCGGACACGGACCTGGAGCCGCTGGCGGTCGCCAAACTGCTGAAGGCGGTGGTCGAGGAAGAAAAGCCCGACCTGGTGCTGATGGGCAAACAGTCGATCGACGGCGACAATAATGCGGTGGGCCAGATGCTGGCCGCCCTGCTGGACTGGCCCCAGGCGACCTTCGCCGGCAAGCTGGTCATCGACGGCGGAAAAGCCACGGTGACGCGTGAGGTCGATGGCGGTCTGCAGACCCTGGCCGCCGACCTGCCGGCGGTGGTGACGGTGGACCTGCGGCTGAACACGCCGCGCTACGCCTCCCTGCCCAATATCATGAAGGCCAAGAAGAAGGAGATCGCCGTCAAGGCGGTCGCCGACTATGGCGTCGATGTCGCCGACCGACTGAAGGTCCTGAAGGTCACCGAGCCGCCCAAGCGGTCGGCCGGCGTCAAGGTGGCCGATGCGGCCGAACTGGTTTCCAAGCTCAAGTCCGTGGGAGCGCTGTAATATGGCTGTCCTCGTCATCGCCGATCACGACGGTTCGACCGTTCGCGACACCACCCACAAGACCGTGACCGCTGCGCTGGGCCTGTCGTCCGACGTGGACGTCCTGGTCGTGGGCCAGGGCGCGCAGGCCGCTGCTGATGCGGCTTCGAAAATCGCCGGCGTTCGCAAGGTGCTGCTGGCCGAGAGCGCCGGCCTGGGCCACGGCCTAGCCGAGGCGGTTACCGACACCGTCGTGCCCCTGGCCGCCGGCTACGACGCCATCCTGACGCCGGCCTCGACGGACGGGAAGAATTTCGCGCCCCGGATCGCCGCCAAGCTGGACGTCGCCCCGATCTCGGACATCATCGAGGTGGTGTCGGCCGATACCTTCGTGCGGCCGATCTACGCCGGCAACGCCCTGGAGACGGTCCAGTCGGCCGACGCCAAAAAGGTGATCACCGTGCGCCCGACGGCCTTCGCCGCTGCGGCTGAGGGCGGTTCCTCCCCGGTCGAGAGCGTCGCCGGCGCCGATGCGCCCAAGACGGCCTTCGTCTCGGAAGAAATGGTCAAGTCGGACCGCCCCGAACTGGGCGCCGCCAAGATCGTGGTCTCGGGCGGTCGCGCCCTGGGCTCGGCGGACGAGTTCCACGCGGTTCTGGAACCCCTGGCCGACAAGCTGGGCGCCGCCATCGGCGCCTCGCGCGCGGCGGTGGACGCCGGCTACGCCCCCAACGACTATCAGGTCGGCCAGACCGGCAAGGTGGTGGCCCCGGCCCTGTACATCGCCATCGGCATCTCGGGCGCCATCCAGCACCTGGCCGGGATGAAGGACTCCAAGACCATCGTCGCCATCAACAAGGACCCGGACGCCCCGATCTTCCAGGTCGCGGACTATGGTCTGGTCGGCGACTACAAGACCATCGTGCCGGAACTGATGACCGCTCTGGGCTGAGGCTTTGGGCTGAGGCTCGGCGGGATTATCCGATAAGGGAAGGGCGCGACGCCGGACGTCGCGCCCTTTTGCTATTGCGGGGACCGAATGGCCCGACTGCCCATCAAGCTTCAGCCCGGCGCCTCCAGCGACCGGATCGACGGCTGGGACGCAGATCCCGAAGGCCGGCCCGTGCTGAAGGTGCGGGTGCGCGCACGGCCCGTCGACGGCGAGGCCAACGCCGCCCTGGTGAAATTCCTGGCCAAGGCGCTCGGGGTGTCGCGGTCCTCGGTCGTGCTGGAGCGGGGCGGGCAGTCGCGGCTGAAAATGGTCTCCGTCGAGGGGCTGGACAAGGCGGAGATGAAGGCGCGGATCGACGCGGCCACAGGCGAGGCGGGCTGAACCGCCCAGAGCCGCCCGGAGTCGCCCAGAACCGCATCGCCGTCGGGGTGGGGGACGGCGACTGTCACAGGTTCGCGGTAGACAGGCCGGGGCGGATCGGGGGACGCGGGCGGCCTTGTCTGATTTGCTGGACCGACGCCCATGACCCCTGTCTCCCTCCGCCTGGTTTCCGCCCTCGCGCTTGCGATCGGTCTTTACGCCTCTGGCGCCTCGGCCCAGACGGCCCAGACGGCGGCCCGACCACCGGTCGAACAGAGCCAGGGCCGGGCGAAGAATGTGATCCTGTTCCTGGCGGACGCCGGGGGCGTGGCCTCGGTCCATGCGGCCAGCGTGATGGCCTATGGCGAGCCGCTGAGGCTGCACGTCCAGCAGTGGCCGAACCTGGGGCTGAGCGAGACCTCGCCGGTCGACGCCTTCGTGTCGGACTCGGCCAACGGCATGAGCGCCATCGTGACCGGGGTGAAGACCCACAATGGGGTGATCAGCCAGGGCCCGGACGGCGAACGCGGCCGGCGCGACGGGACGCCGACCCAGACGGTGCTGGAATACGCCGAGCAACACGGCCTGCTGACCGGGGTGGTGACCAATCAGCCGATCACCGACGCGACCCCGGCCGCGACCTACGCCCATTCCAACGACCGCGGCAAATGGGGCGAGATCTTCCCCCAGGCCTTTTCGCCGCGCTTCGGCGACGGGGTGGATGTGCTGATCGGATCGGGCCGGACGGAGATCGCTGAACAGATGGCGGCGAACGGCGTCAGCTATGACAGCCTGGCCCGGGCGCACGACCGGCCGATCTATGCGACGCTGGAGGCGGCGTCGGCGGGGAACCGGCGGCCCGTGGTCGTGGCCGAAGAGATCGACGTGCGGGCGGCGACCCTGAGGGCGCTGGACCTGCTGCAGGCGGGGGACAAGGGCTATCTGCTGGTGGTGGAATGGGACGCCCACACCGACGATCCCCGCCAGGGGCTGCAGAACATCGCCGACCTGGACCGGCTTATCGCCGAGGTGCAGTCGCGCGTCGATCTGGACGACACCCTGATGATCTTCACCGCCGACCATTCCTTCGGCCTGCAGGTCGACGGCGGGCGGCGCGGCCAGCCCCTGCTGGAAGGCTATGAGGCCTGGAAGGCGCGGGACGGCGACGACCGCGTGGTGCGGCTGGAGAATGTCATGGTCAACCGCACCCATACGGCCGAGGAAGTCCCGGCCCTGGCCATCGGCGTCGGCGCCGAACGGGTGCGGGGCTATTTCCCCAACACCCATCTGTTCGATGTGATGATGAAGGCCTTCGGCTGGACGCCCTCGTCCGGCGACTGAGACTTCAAGAGAGGAAGTGGCGCACCCGACAGGATTCGAACCTGTGACCCCTGCCTTCGGAGGGCAGTACTCTATCCAGCTGAGCTACGGGTGCGCATGCGGCGTGACGCCGAAAGGGCCGCTTACAGCAAGCTGCGGGCGGCCTCAATCCCGAATAAGCGCAAGACGGTCGGATGACTGTCTTCTACCGCCGTCGCCGGGCCCCCCTGGCCTCAAGCAGCGCGAAGCGCGATAGGCCCCTAAGAAAGCAATAGGGCGCTTGCGCCCTATTGCGCGGTCATGCCCCCGTCGATCTTGAACTCGGAGCCGGTGACGAACTTGGACTCGTCGGAGGCGAGATAGAGGACGCAGTAGGCGACGTCGTCGGGTTCGCCGATCCGCTTCAGCGGGATGCCGCGGGTCAGGCGTTCGTGGGCCTTGGCCTCGTCGCCGCCGGCCATGGCGATGAAGGGGTCCAGGATCGGGGTCTTGATGAAGACCGGGTGCACCGAGTTGCAGCGGACGTTCCAGTCGGCCTTGGCCGCCTCGAGCGCCAGGGTCTTGGTGTACATCCAGACGGCGGCCTTGGTGGCGTTATAGGCGCCCATGCCGGGGGCGGCGACCAGGCCGGCGATGGACGAGATGTTGATGATCGAGGCGGGGGCGGCGGCGCGCAGATGCGGCATGGCGTGTTTGGCGCCCAGCATGATGGACCGCAGATTGATCTCGTACTGACGCTGCCAGTTCTCGACCGTGTCCTGTTCGACGAAGGCCAGCGGCCCGCCGACGCCGGCGTTGTTGACCAGGACCGACAGGCCGCCCAGGTCGGCCACGGCGGCGGCGATCACCCGCTCCCAGTCGGCTTCGCCGGCGACGTCATGGACATAGGCGAAGGCGGCGCCGGGGACTTCGGCGTTGATGCGGGAGGCCAGCAGGCCGGCGCGTTCGCCGTCGATGTCGGTCAGGGCCAGCCGGGCGCCCTCGCGCGCCATCATCCAGGCCATGGCCTCGCCCAGGCCGCCGGCGGCGCCGGTGATCAGGACGGTCTTGCCGGCGACGCGGCCCGGGCGGGCGGAGGAAGCGGCGCTCACGAGATCACGCCCATGTCGGCGGCGGCGGCGTCGATGAACCGGGCCAGGGTCACGTCCTTGTCGGTCACGCCGCCGGCGTCGTGGGTGGTCAGCAGCACCTCGACCCGATCATAGACGTTCGACCATTCGGGATGGTGATCCATCTTGTCGGCCATCAGGGCGACACGGGTCATGAAGCCGAAGGCGGCGTTGAAATCGGCGAACTTCAGGCTGCGTGAAATGGCCGGCCGATCGCCGTCCTGTGGGCGCCAGGCGGGCAGGGTCTTCAGGGCTTCCGCAACGTCAAGGCGAGTGTCGGTCATGGGCTTTCCTCTTTTCTTCCGGCGTAAGGCGCCCGGCGGATCGCGGCAAGCGCGCGCAGATGTCTCCCAAAAGGTTGCGGAACGCAGAGCCAAGCTCTGGCGTTATCGGACGTCGCGAAAGCGTCGCTGTTTCTGGTGCGGAGGAAGTGGATATGGACAATCTGTGGCTCGCCGCCCTGGACGCGGCCGACCGGAAGCGGATCGAACCTCACCTGAGGGAGCACGAGATCACGCGCGGTCAGATGCTTTACGACGCCGGCGAGGCGGTCGATCAGGTCTGGTTCCCGCTCAAGGGCGTGGTGTCGCTAATGACCGTCCTGCCTGACGACAAGATGGTGGAGACCGCCGCCATCGGGCGCGAAGGCCTGGTCGGGGTGACCTGCGGCCCGTTCAACGCCCGCGCCGCCAGCCGCGCCATTTCCCAGGGCGAAGGGGTGGCCGCCTGTTGTTCGGCCGAGGCGTTCGGGGAAGCGCTGGACGAGAGCGAAGGCCTGCGCCAGGCCCTGTCGCGCTTCACCGAAGGCCTGATGGCCCAGGTGCAGCAGGCCGCCGCCTGCAACGCACAGCACCGGCTGGACGAGCGGCTGGCGCGCTGGCTGCTGATGCTGCACGACCGGGCCGAAGACGACCGGGTCGACCTGACCCAGGCCGACATCGCCGGCATGCTGGGGGTGCGACGCGCCACCGTGTCCGAGGTCGGCACCGTGCTGGAGGGCAAGAAGCTGATCCAGCGCGGCCGGGGCTGGGTCCGGGTGCTGGACCGCGACGGGCTCGAGGCCGCCTCGTGCGGTTGTTACGGCCTGATGCGCGAGGTGATGAAGGATCTGGAGCTGCCCCAGCCTGAAGCCGGGCCGGAAGCCGCCTGATCGCGTGACGGGCGGCGCTTGACGCGCTAGACCCCCGGTTATGACCGACGCCTCCTCCCATGGCCCGCATTCGTCGGGCGACCGTTCTTCCTTCGGCTTCCGCGACGTCGATGCGCGCGAGAAGGTGAAGATGGTGCGCGGGGTCTTCGATTCCGTCGCCTCCAGCTACGACGTCATGAACGACCTGATGAGCGTCGGCGTCCACCGGGTCTGGAAGGACATCGCCGCCGCCAAGCTGAATCCCCGGCCCGGCGAGACCATCCTGGACGTGGCCGGCGGCACCGGCGACATGGCGCGTCGCTATTCGAAGATGGCGCGCGCGGCCCAGGAGCGACGCGGCGGGGACGACGCCAATGTGATCGTGCTGGACTACAACGCCGAGATGATCCTGGCCGGGGTCCACAAGGGCGGCGAGCCGGAGATGAGCTGGTCGGTCGGGGACGCCATGGCCCTGCCCCTGCCGGACGCCTCGGTCGACGCCTATTCGATCAGTTTCGGCATCCGCAACGTGGCCCATATCGACAAGGCCCTGACCGAGGCGCGGCGCGTGCTGAAGCCGGGCGGGCGGTTCCTGTGCCTGGAGTTCTCGCGCCCCACCACCGGGCCGGTGCGCAAACTGTATGACGCCTGGTCCTTCCACGCCATTCCGCGCATCGGCGGCTGGGTGGCCAAGGATCGCGACTCCTATCAGTATCTGGTCGAAAGCATCCGCCGCTTCCCCGACCAGACGGCCTTCAAGGGCCTGATCGAGGACGCCGGCTTCAAACGCGTCTCGGTGACCAATCTGTCGGGCGGGATCGCCGCCATCCACCACGGGTGGGCGATCTGACCCGGATCTATCGCACGGCCCCGCCGCCGCCCGCCACGGTCGCGGTGCAGAACCCGGTCGCGGCCTGTCTGCGCCTGCTGGGCTGGCTATGGGTTCTAGCGCGGCATGACGCCCTGATCCCGCGCGAAGCCAATCCCCTGCTGCCTGTCTGGGCCCGACCCTTCGCCCGCGCGGTGCAGATGCTGGCGGGCCGCGACGGACGTCAGGGCCGGCCGGGCCAGAGGCTGGGCCAGGCGTTCGAACATCTGGGGCCTGTGGCGATCAAACTGGGTCAGGTCCTGGCCACCCGCGCCGACATCTTCGGCCTGCAGTTCGCGCGCGACCTGGGCCGGTTGAAGGACGCCCTGCCGCCCTTTCCGCTGGAAGAGGCGCGGCGCGAGATCGAGAAGTCGCTGGGCCGGCCGGTCGAAAGCCTGTTCATCGATCTGAGCCCGCCGGTCGCCGCCGCCTCCCTGGCCCAGGCGCACCGGGCGACCCTGGCTGACGGTCGGGCCGTGGCGGTCAAGGTGCTGCGGCCGGGGGTCGAGCGCCGGGTCGCCGACGGTCTGGACGCCATGCGTTTGGGCGCCGCTCTGGTCTGGCGGCTGGTTCCCCTGTCGCGCCGGCTGGAACCCCAGGCCTTTGTCGAGACCATCGCCAATTCGATGGATCTGGAGCTGGACATGCGGCTGGAGGCGGCCGCCGCCAGTGAAATGGCCGATGTCATGGCCAAGGACGGCTATATGTCCGCCCCGGCCGTCATCTGGGACGGGGTGGGCAAACGGGTGCTGACGCTGGAATGGGCCAAGGGCGTGCCCATGACCGACCCGGCCCTGCTGGACCTGCCGGGCCTGGACACCGACCTGTTGGCCGACAATGTGGTGCGCGCCTTCCTGGTTCAGGCCCTGGATCACGGCGTCTTCCACGCCGACCTGCACGAGGGCAATCTGTTCGCCAACGCCCCGGCGCATCTGACGGCCATCGACTTCGGCATCGTCGGGCGGCTGGGTCCGGCCGAGCGGCGCTATCTGGCCGAGATCCTGTGGGGCTTCATCTCGCGGGACTACGACCGGATCGCCCGGGTCCATTTCGAGGCCGGCTATGTGCCCGCCCATCATTCGGTCGAGACCTTCGCCCAGGCCCTGCGCGCCGTGGGCGAGCCGGTGATCGGCCGGGCCGCCAGCCAGGTATCGATGGGCAGGCTGCTGGGCCAATTGTTCGAGATCACCGCCCTGTTCGACATGCGGCTGAGGCCCGAGCTGATCCTGCTGCAAAAGACCATGGTCTCGGTCGAGGGGGTGGCGCGTCGGCTGCAACCCGATCATGACCTGTGGAAGGCCGCCCAGCCGGTGGTCGAACGCTGGATCCGTCGTGAACTGGGGCCCCAGGCCCAGGCCCGCGACGCCCTGAACGAGATGATCGCGGCGGCCCGGGCCATCTCGCGCCTGGTGCAGGACCCGCCCCGTCCGGCGGCCGTGGTCATCGAAAAGTCGGGAACTCCCGCTTGGGTGACGGCTTCAGTCATGGTCGCCGTGATCGCGGCCCTGACGGCCCTGGGCCTTTCGCTCTGGCCCTATCTGCACTGACCGGAGCCTTCGCATGAAGTCGACCCTGATTAAGACCGTTCTGACGACGACCGTCATGGGCGCCGCCCTGCTGCTGGCCCCTCTGTCCGCTTCGGCCCAATCGGGCGGTGCGGCCTCTGCCGGCGCCGTGCCCAATAGTTTCGATGGTCCGGCCCAGGCCGGTCCTCAAACGCCGCCGACAGCCCCGACCGCGCCTGCGGTCCAGGCGCCGGACGTCGCGCGTTCGCAGGAAGCCCTCAGCGACGTCATCGCCGCAGTCCAGGGGGCCGGTTTCGACTATTCGGTGTTCACGGCGGATCTCGCCGCCCGGATGCGCCAGCTCTCGCCGGAGATCACGCCTCTGATCAAGAGTTTCGGCGCCGTTCGATCCGTCGATTTCATGGCGGCGGAGGGCGAGGCCCAGTTGTTCCGTGTGACCTTCGACAACAAGGTGACCGAGTGGATGATCCTGTTCGATCCCGAGGACAAGATCGCCGGCCTGCGGTTCCGACCGGTCGAGGGCTGACGGGCGACAGCCTGGGCTGGACGACCTGGCGCCGGGCCACGCTAAGGCCAAGCTGATGCGCTAAGCCCTGGAATGACGGCGCTTTTCCCGTCCTCTGGGGTTTCAGACATGAAATATTCGCTTGTCGGCCTGGGCGTTCCGGCCGTTCTCGCCCTTCTCACCGCCTGCGCCGCCGGACCGGGCGGTGGCGGCAAGGGGCCGGACGGCGGACCTCTGCCACAGCCAAGACAGGTTTTCGTCAGCCCCTTCGGCGAACTGTTTGTGTCCGAGGCGGGCGAGCCCTATCCGGTGGCCGCCTGGTTTGCGGACGCAGACGCCGACAGCGACGGCCGGCTTACTGCGGACGAGTTCGCCGCCGACGGTCAGCGCTGGTTCGCCCGGCTGGACCAGGATGCGGACGGGATCGTGGGGCCGGCGGAAATCTTCGCCTATGAACGCATGGTCGACGCGACCTTCGCCTCGGTGGGCGGCATGGGCGGCATGCCTGGCCGTCCCGGCGGTGGACGCGGCCCAGGCGCGGGCAGGGGCGGGCCTTCTGCGGGCGGCCAGATGAACCTGGACGACGACCAAAGCGGATCGCCCATGGGCGGCGGCCAGGACGGCCCCCCGATGGGCGGCGGTCAGGAAGCGCCGAGCCCCGCCGCGCCCCGCGCCCAGCCCTATCGCAGCGGGACCGAACGCCTGGCCCGCGCCGGTCTTCTGTCCGTGCCCCAGCCGGTCCGCGCCGCCGACCGCAACGCAGACCAGAAGATCACGCCCGATGAATGGGTCGCCGCAGGCGAACGATGGTTCATGCTTCTGGATCAGGACCACGACGGGGTTCTGACCCTGGAAAGCCTGCCCAAGACGGCGGTGCAGGGCGGGCGGGGCGGCGGACGGCCGCCGCGCCGCTGATCCCTTCGATCAGACCGTGGACGGCGGCGGTTCGTCGCCGTCCGGGACCGGCCCGGTCTGATGATACAGGCGGGCGGCGGCGTAGCAGGGGGCCAGGGTGCAGGTCTTCATCACCACGCGCGCCGTGAAGACGCCGTCGGCGGCCGGGCGGATGTTGATGACCGGCTCCGAGTCGGGAAGGGTGTCGCGCTCGATGATCTTTCCGGCGGGGTCCAGCAGCTCCAGGTCCAGGTCGGAGCATTCGTTGTCGCAGGCGCCGAGGATCCGATAGGTCTCGCCCCGTTTCAGGGTCAGCCGCCAGGCGTGGACCTCGGTGGGCTGCATGGCCGCCACGGCGTCAGGGACGCCGGATACGGGCGAAAACCCCTTGGCCAGCTGCTTGGCGACCTCGTCCAGATAGCCGCGCGCCATGTCGCGAAACTCCTGCCGTTCCGCTTCGGACAGCGAGACCTGGGGCGTGGCGTCGATGATGGCCTGGTCCTGTTCGGACTTGGCGGGGGCCGAGGGGCCGGGGTCCGGGCGCTCGTCGCGCGCCGCCGTCTGGTCGCCGGGCGAGCAGGCGGCGAGACCGCCCGCCGCCAGAATCAATCCCAAGCTCATCACCTGAAGCCGCCGCATCTCGATCTCCGTCAACCGTTGCCGTGGACAGGACAACGAGGCGGCGGGCGGCCCGTTCCCGGGTTAACCGTATGACGGCGAAGCTCAGTCGTCGCGGGCCGGACGGCCCCGGCCGCTCTTGATCGCCGAACGGGTGGTCTTGGCCTTCAGCCGGCGTTCTTTCGACGCCTTGGTGGGCCGGGTCGGGACGCGGAAGACCGGACGGATCGAGGCCTCGTCCACCATCGCCTGAAGCCGTTCGATCGCGTCGGCGCGGTTGCGCTCCTGGGTGCGGTGGCGGACGGCGGTGATCAGGATCACCCCCTCCAGCGTCAGCCGACTGCCGGCCAGCTTCATCAGCCGCGCCTTGACCGGCTCGGTCAGGCTGGGGGAGTTCTTGACGTCGAACCGCATCTGGACGGCGGTCGAGACCTTGTTGACGTTCTGGCCGCCCGGTCCGCCGGCGCGGTAGAAGTGGAACTCCAGCTCGTCCTCGGGGATCGTCGTCATGTCGCGACCCGACGCGCCTTGACCACGGCCTGGTCCAGGGCCTGGAGGAAGCGCGACCGGTCGGCGGCCGAGAAGGGCGGCGGGCCGGATGTCGCCACCCCCATCGACCGCAGATGCTCGCCCACCATCCGCCCGGCCAGGGCCGAGCCGATCGAGTCCGGGGTGAAAGGCTGGCCGTTGGACTTCAGCGCCTGGGCGCCGGCCTTCAGGCAGCGGTCGGCCAGGGGAATGTCGGCGGTGATGACCACATCGCCCACGCCCGCCCGTTCGGCGATCCAGTCGTCGGCCACGTCCGGCCCGGCGTCCACCACCACCTGTTCGATCAGGGCCTCGCGCGGGACCTGCATCCAGCCGTTGGACACCACATAGGTCTTCAGCCCATAGCGCCGCGCCACGCGATAGACCTCCTCCTTCACCGGGCAGGCGTCGGCGTCGATGTAGAGGGCGGTCGGCATGGGCCTGACCTAGCGCGGACGGGGGCGGGTCGTCGATACCCGGTCACCGCCTGCGCCTGCGGCGCTCTCCTCTCATTCCGTCATCCTCGGCCTTGTGCCGAGGATCCATACGCCCGGTGCGTCCGTAGCGGATTCGGTCAAGAATGAATTTGGCGAGGGTTTGGGAGCGGCAGAGAGCGTATCGTTCGAGGGTAGAAGCGACAAAGTCGTCGGCTTATTGCCCTAGTAGGTACTCCGCGAAGTCCTCACTGAGGTTCCACCGGGGTACTTGATTCTTACGCACATCGTAGATCGCGCCGTAATGCTCGCAGATTTGGAGCTTGGCGAGGAGTTCGTCGTGGTCCTCGTGGTAATATGAGAAGAACGGAATTGGACCGGGATTGTAGCCCACGCGCTTGGAGAGGGCGATTATCTCCCTAGTAAAAGGCTTCGAACGTAGGTCCGTCCGCATCTCTCCGATGAGTTCTGGCATCTTCGCCTCAAGGCTCGCAAAGTCTCGGCCCTTTCGAACTACGTAGCCCCTAATCTCTACCGCTGCTGCGGCCTCGGCAAAGGTCTTCCACTCGATGAGATCGGCGACGTCGTAGGAGGAGTCATCGACATCGACGAGGCGGCTGCATTGCTGGCAAAGCCATATGCCGTTATCGGCCGCTCGCCTGCCTTCGTTCGTCAGGTTTTCATTAAAACGTGGCCCGCGCTCGGAAGCTGCGGTGATGTGTGCGGCCACGCCAAGGCTTATGGTTCCCCCGTCCGCCCCTGGACCACTCGTTGGTTTGCGGCAGTCCGGGTTTGAGCACCTAAACCCGACCCGCTTAGCCAAGCGTTGAGCTGTCGCCTGCGTGAAATCATCTCTCATTGGACTTGTGTAATCACAAAGGCGTCGCTGCCCAATGGTCTCGTGAGCGTCCGCGACGGTCGAGTTGCGAATTGACGTCTACTCGGAAAGCAGGTTTTGGAGCAAAGGTGCCGGTCTTGCGGACGCACCCCCTCCGTCACGGCGCGAAGACGCGCC
>NZ_JAUSOE010000049.1 GCF_030656255.1 Brevundimonas sp.
CGCCGGGTGGATCGTGTGGGCGGTGATGATTTCGGCGTTTCAGGCGCCGCTGGTCCTGGCTTTCCTGGGTGCGGCCTATCGCCGACTAGAGTACTGGACGCCGCAAGGAGCGACGCATGACTGAGACCTTTTCCATCGGCGAGGCCATGGCGACGCCGGGGCGCGTGATCCGGCGCCATCCGTTGGCGGTCTTCATCTGGGGGTTTCTGATGATGGGCTTCAGCCTGTTGGCTGTGGCTCTGATGTTCGGAACCCTGGCCGACCTGCCCCTGGCGGACGGCGCCGAGCCGCCGCCGGAAATGTTCGGGAAACTGATGGCGGTTCAGGGCCTGTCCATGCTGTTGAACGTCGGTCAGGCCGTGTTGGCGGTCGTGATCTGGGCGGCGGCCATGCGGGCGACCTTGATGATCGGCCGGCCCGACCGAACCTTCTTCCTGCGCGCGGGGATGGACGAACTGCGGCTTGTCGTCGTGGGGCTGGCGCTGTTTGTCGGGACCTATATCGCCGTGATCATTCTGGTGCTGCTGGGCGCGGCCCTGGTCGCCACCCTGTGGCAGGCCAATGAGGCGGCGGCGATGATCGGCGGCTTCCTCATGGTGCTGGGTCTGATCGCAGTCGTCGTCGTCGCCATGGCGCGGCTGTCTCTGATCGCACCCGCCACCCTGATCCTGAATCGGTTCGCCTTCGTCGAGGGCTGGACCCTGGGCCGCGGGCGCACCCTGCCGTTGCTGGGCCTGCTGGTCTGCACCTGGCTGGTCTATCTGGTCCTCTATTTCGTCGTGGCCTTTGTCGTGATCGTGGCCCTATTCGCCAGCGGCGTTCTCGCGGACATCACGGCCCAATCGCCTCCCGCCACCCTGGGCGAGCTGTTTCCGTCGCCGCCGGTGTTGGCGACGGTGGCCGGCCTGATGCTCGTGCCCGGAGGCTTTGTCTACGGGGCGGTCATGACCCTGCTCAGCGCGCCCTTCGCTTCCGCCTGCCGTCAGCTTCTGGATGGGCCGTCCGGCGCCGTGTTCGCCGCAGCGACTGCGCCCGCCGCCACCTCGGCGGGCGACGCGGCCGACACGATAGTCTAGGATCGCGTCCAATCTGATCTGGAGTGCAGCATGAGTTTTTCCGCCACCGAAGCGGCGTTCGAGGGATTCCGGGTGGTGCGTCGCCATCCAATGACCGCCCTGATCTGGGGGCTGGCCTATCTGGTCCTGTATGTGGCGACCTTCGGACTGGGCGCCGGCCAATGGGCCGCGATCATGGCCTCGGCTCAGACGCTGGAACAGTCGTCCAACCCGTCGCCTGAGGAGATGATGGCGTTGGGACGGGCCTATATGGGCCTGCTCATCTGGTTGGCGCCTTTGGGTCTGGTGATCGGGGCCGTGCTCACCGCCGCCGTGGCGCGGTCGGTGCTGCGGCCTGCCGAGAGCGCCTTGGGCTATCTGCGGCTGGGCATGGACGAGGTCCGGGTGCTGGGCGTCACGCTGGCGATCACTGTGATCCTCGGCCTGTTGGGCGGGGTGCTGCTCACTATCGTGCTGACCGTGTTCGGCCTCGGGATCGCCTCGGGGCAGGCGGTCATGTACCTGATCGCGCTGATCGTGGGCATGGGGGCTGCGGCTCTGGTGATTTGGCTTTCGGTCAAACTCTGCCTGGCCGTGCCGATGACGATCGACCGGGGCAAGTTCACCCTGTTCGAGTCGTTCAAGGCCACCAACGGCCAGTTCTGGCCCCTGCTGGGCATGACCATCATCGCCTTGATCATGAGCCTGATCGTCAGCATCCTGGGCACGATCATCAGCGCGGGCACGGATCTGGCGACCGGCGGCATCTCGGTGCTGGCGGGCATGGACGGCCTGTCCACCCTGGATGTTCTGGCCCGCGCCTGGCCCGCCATTCTGGTCTGGTCCGTGGTCAACGCCCTGATGTCCGCCCTGCAACTGGCCGTGCTTTACGCGCCCTTCTCGGCGGCGTGGCAGGGCCTGCGGGACCGCTGAACCGCCCCCAGACCGGCGGTGAAGGCGTCAGACCGACGCCTTCACCCGCTTCTTTTTGGCCGGTTCGCCCACGGGGCCGCCGACCGAGCCGCCCAGGGCCGCGACCCGCGCCTTGCGGCGGGTCTCGTGCCGGTCCAACACCTCCTTGAGGTATTTCCCCGTCCAGCTGGCGGTGTTGTCGGCCACCTGTTCCGGCGTGCCGACCGCGACGATCTCGCCGCCGCCGTCGCCGCCCTCGGGGCCGAAGTCCAGCAGATAGTCGGCGACCTTGATCACATCCAGATTGTGCTCGATCACCACGATGGTGTTGCCGGCCTCGACCAGTTCCTGAAGCACCTCAAGCAGTTTACGGGTGTCCTCGAAATGCAGGCCGGTGGTCGGCTCGTCGAGGATGTAGAGCGTGCGGCCGGTGGCGCGTTTCGCCAGTTCCTTGGACAGCTTGACCCGCTGGGCCTCGCCGCCCGACAGTGTGGTCGCCGGCTGGCCCACCTTGACGTAGCCCAGGCCGACGCGCTCCAGCGTCAGCATCTTGTCGCGGATCGGCGGCACGGCCTTGAAGAAGGTCGCGGCCTCCTCGACCGTCATGTCCAGCACGTCCGAGATGGACTTGCCCTTGAACACGATCTCAAGCGTTTCGCGATTGTAGCGTTTGCCCTTGCAGACATCGCAGGTGACATAGACGTCGGGCAGGAAGTGCATCTCGATCTTGATGACGCCGTCGCCTTGGCAGGCCTCGCAGCGGCCGCCCTTGACGTTGAAGCTGAACCGGCCGGGGCCGTAGCCGCGCGCCTTGGATTCCGGCAGGCCGGCGTACCAGTCGCGGATGGGGCCGAAGGCGCCGGTATAGGTCGCCGGGTTCGAGCGTGGGGTGCGGCCGATGGGCGACTGGTCGATGTCGATGACCTTGTCGAAATGCTCCAGCCCCTCGATGCGGTCGAAGGGGGCGGGGGCTTCGGACGCATTGTTCAGGCGGCGGGCGGCGGCCTTATACAGGGTCTCGATGGTGAAGGTGGACTTGCCGCCGCCGGACACGCCGGTGATGCAGGTGAAGACGCCGACGGGGATTTCGCCGGTCACGCTCTTCAGATTGTTGCCGCTGGCGCCGCTGATCTTCAGCATCCGCTTGCGGTCGATGGGGCGACGGCCGTCGGCGGGAATCTCGATCTCGCGCTCGCCGGTCAGGTATTTGCCGGTCAGGGAGTTGGGGTTGGCCATGACCTCGGCCGGGGTGCCCTCGGCGCAGACCTGGCCGCCGTGAACCCCGGCGGCTGGCCCCATATCGATGACATAGTCGGCGGTCAGAATGGCTTCCTCGTCATGCTCGACGACGAGCACGGAGTTGCCCAGGTCGCGCAGCCCTTTCAGGCTTTCCAGCAGGCGGGTGTTGTCGCGCTGGTGCAGGCCGATCGAGGGTTCGTCCAGCACATAGAGGACGCCGGTCAGGCCCGAGCCGATCTGCGACGCCAGGCGGATGCGCTGGCTCTCGCCGCCCGACAGGGTGCCGGACGCGCGCGACAGCGACAGATAGTCGAGGCCGACGTTGTTCAGGAACCGCAGCCGGTCGCCGATCTCTTTCAGAATGCGGCGGCCGATTTCCATCTGCTTGTCGCTGAGCGCTTCGGGCAGGGCCTGGACCCAGTCGTAGGCCTTCTTGATCGACAGGGTGGAGACGTCGGCGATGTCCTGGCCCCCGACCTTGACCGCCAGGGCCTCGGGCTTCAGCCGCTTGCCGTGGCAGGCGTCGCACGGGGTCTCGGACTGATAGCGGGCCAGTTCCTCGCGCACCCAGGCGCTGTCCGTCTCGCGCCAGCGGCGCTCCAGGTTCGGCAGCACGCCCTCGAACGGCTTGGAGACCTCGTATTTGCGGGCGTTGTCGTCGTAGGTGAACTTGATCTTCTCTGCGCCGGTTCCGTACAGAATGGTCTTGTGCGCCTGGGCCGGAAGCTCGCGCCACGCCACGTCCATCGAGAAGCCGTAGTGGCGGCTGAGCGATTGCAGCGTCTGGGTGTAGAGCGGCGAGGGGCCGCGCGCCCAGGGCGCGACGGCGCCCTTGTGCAGGCTCTTGTCGCGGTCCGGGATCACCAGATCGGCGTCGAAGGCCAGCTTGACTCCCAGGCCGTCGCAGACCGGGCAGGCGCCGAACGGATTGTTGAACGAGAACAGGCGGGGCTCGATCTCGGAGATGGTGAAGCCGGAGACCGGGCAGGCGAACCGTTCGGAGAACAACAGGCTGCGCGGCGCGGTCTCGCCCTCGGCCGTGCTCGCCCATTCTGCGTTGGCGATGCCGTCGGCCAGACCGAGCGCGGTCTGCAGGCTGTCGGCGTAGCGGGCTTCCTGGTCAGGCTTGGTGACGATCCGGTCCACGACGATGTCGATGTCGTGCTTGAACTTCTTGTCCAGCGTCGGCGCCTCGTCGATGGCGTAGAACTGGCCGTCGATCTTCAGGCGCTGGAAGCCCTGGCGCTGCCACTCGGCGATTTCCTTCTTGTACTCGCCCTTGCGGCCCCGAACGACGGGGGCCAGCAGCAGGATACGCTCGCCGTCGGGCAGGGCGACCAGCTTGTCGACCATCTGGCTGATGGTCTGGCTCTCGATCGGCAGGCCGGTGGCCGGCGAATAGGGCACCCCGACCCGCGCCCACAGCAGGCGCATATAGTCGTGGATCTCCGTCACCGTGCCGACTGTCGAGCGCGGGTTCTTGGACGTGGTCTTCTGTTCGATGGAAATGGCTGGTGACAGGCCTTCGATCAGATCCACGTCCGGCTTGCCCATCAGCTCCAGGAACTGGCGCGCATAGGCCGACAGGCTCTCGACATAGCGCCGCTGGCCCTCGGCGTAGATGGTGTCGAAGGCCAGGGAGGATTTGCCCGAGCCCGACAGGCCGGTCATCACCACCAGCTGCTCGCGCGGGATGTCGAGGTCCACGCCCTTGAGATTATGCTCGCGGGCGCCGCGAACGCGGATGAAATTGTGCTTTTCGGTCATGCTGTCCGGAGAACGCGGGAAGGGCCGGGCGGGTCCGGCGCGACATCGCTATATGGGGATGAATCGCAGGATTGAAGCAAGAACAATGTGCGAACATTGCTGCGCCCGGTAGGCTGGGTAGTCGTGGGCCTGACCTACTCCGGCGTCCACGCCTGGGTCGACCGCACAAACCGCTCGCCCTTCGCCAGCATCACCCCGTTGGCGGTCGCGATGCCCAGTTCCAGGCTGACCGCGATGCGGCGGGCGCGTTCGATGAAATGGGCGGCGGCGACGGGCGGGCACAGGTCCTGGGCTGTCTCGACGAACAGCTCCAGCCAACGGTCGAAATGGCGGGCGTCGATGGGCAGGGGCAGGTGTTTGGGCATGGGCCGGCCCTGATAGACGCCAGTCGACAGGGCGATTGAGGACCAGAACAGTTTCATCTGCGCCAGATGCGGCCCCCAGTCGTCGATGCGAGCGGCGAAGATGGGTCCGATCAGCGCATCGTTGCGGACGCGGGCGTAGAAGCCTTCGACCAGGGCGTCGATCATGACCTCGTCGATGCCGGTCTCGTCGCGCAGTTGCTGGACGGCGGCCTCGCGGCGGGCGGCGGCGCCGGCGGGGTCTTCGATGCGGAAACGGCTCTCCATCCCAGTCTGATAGCCGGTTGAGCGCGCGCTCGCCATTGGACCGTCGGTCCATGCGTCCCGGATTTCACGGGGCCGTGTTCGACACGAGGCTTGCGCATCGCAGGTTTACGACCCATCCTCCTGTCTCTGACGAGTTTCGAGCAGAAGGTTTGACGATCATGATCATCGCATTGGCCACCGGTTCCGCCCTGTCCGCCATGCTGCTCGTGATTCTCCATGCCAATCAGCCCAAGCCGAAACGCGTCCCCGTGCGTATTCGCGACCCTCGACAAGGTCGCCGCACGGACGCCTGACGGCGCCACCCTCTTCGACAATCTGAGCCTGGCCTTCGGGCGGGAACGTACCGGAATCGTTGGCCGCAACGGCGCAGGCAAGAGTACCTTGCTGCGTCTTGTCGCGGGCGCACAGGCGCCGGCCGAAGGCGTGGCGACGCGTTCAGGCACTGTGGGCGTGCTGGACCAGCGCCGGGATCCTGCGCCGAGCGAGACGGTTGCAGCCGCCCTGGGCGTCGTCGCGCCGATGGCGGTGATCGACCGTGTGCTGGCGGGCGATGGAACCGCCGACGACCTGGCTGAGGCGGACTGGACGCTGGAGGCGCGACTGGGCGAAGCGCTGGAGGCGGTCGGCCTCGCCGGCCTGGCGCTGGATCGGCTGACCCAGGATCTGAGCGGAGGAGAGCAGACGCGGTTGAGGCTTGCAGGTCTGTCGATGGCCCGGCCGGACCTGATCCTGCTGGATGAGCCGACCAATCATCTCGACGTAGAGGCGCGCCGGTTGGTTGTTGATCTGCTGGGCCGCTGGGACGGCGGGGTTGTTGTCGTCAGCCACGACCGCGCGCTGCTTCGGCGCATGGATCGGATTGTCGAGATCTCCAGCTTGGGTGCGGCGGTCTACGGCGGGAACTATGATCTGTACGCCGCGCGCAAGGCGGCCGAGCGTGAGGCGGCTGTGCGGGATCTCGCTGAGGCCGAGCGCGATCTGGCGCGGGTGGGCGCGCAGGCTCAGCGCCGGGCGGAAACCAAGGCTCGACGCGACGCAGCCGGGCGACGCAAGGCGGCCAAGGGCGACATGCCCAAGATCCTGATCGGCGCACGGGCCGAGCGGGCCGAGACCAGCGGTGCGGGCGACCGGCTGCTGGCCACACGCCAGGCGGCCGAGGCGGAGACCGCTCTGGCGCGCGCGCAGGCGCGGGTCGAACGCACCCGGTCCTTGTCCATTCCCATGCCGTCGAGCGGACTGGCGGTGGGGCGGACGGTTCTGGCCCTGGACGATGCGGCCTGGGAGACGCCTCAGGGTCGCAAGATCGTGGGGCCGATCAGCTTGAAGATAGCGGGGCCGGAGCGTCTGGCGATCACGGGCCCGAACGGCGCGGGCAAGACCACCCTGCTGCACCTGATCGCGGGCGCGCGTGATCCTACGAGCGGCGGGGTCGAGCGGCCGGTGAGGTCGGCGCTGCTGGATCAGGAGGCCGCAATCCTCGATCCCGACGAGACGCTGATCCAGGCCTGGCTGAGGCTCAATCCGGATGGATCGCCCAATCTGGCCCAGGCGGCGTTGGCGCGGTTCCTGTTTCGCAATACGGCCGCCCACCGGAGGGTCGGCGAGCTGTCAGGCGGCGAACGGCTGCGGGCGGCGCTGGCCTGCGTCATGACGGGAAGCTGTCCGCCGCAGCTTCTGGTCCTGGACGAGCCCACGAACCATCTGGATCTGGAATCGGTGGCGGCGGTCGAGGCGGCGTTGACCGCCTATGACGGCGCCCTGGTGGTCGTCAGTCACGACGCCGATTTCCTGAAGGCGATCAGAATCGATCAGACCCTCGCGCTGGCTTAGCCCAGGCCGCCGGTCTGCCTCAGCCCCTCCCACAGGGCGATGCCGGCGGTGACGGACAGGTTCAACGAGCGCGCTTCGGGTCGGAGCGGAATCACCACGCGGGCGTCTGCGGCGGCGTGGACATGGTCCGGCGCGCCCGAGGTCTCCTTGCCGAACAACAGGGTGTCGCCGGGCTGGAAGACGAACTCGGGCAGGGGTGTGGCGCCCCGCGTCGTGAACAGAATCAGCCGTCCGGCAGGGCGGTCACTTTGAAACGCGTCCCAGTCGGCATGGCGGCGCATATGCGACAGAGGGCCGTAATCCAGGGCCGCGCGCTTCATGGCGCGGTCGTCGAAACGGAAGCCCGTGGGCTCCACGACATGCAGATCGACCCCGAAACAGGCCGAGAGCCGGATGCAGGCGCCGACGTTCTGAGGAATGTCAGGTTGAAAAAGAGCGAGACGCATTCTAATCCCTTGGTATACGCGGCCTGGGGGTTTGTCGCGGTCTGTCTGCGAATGTTTCGCAAGAAACGTCAGCGACTTGCGGCCATAGGCCGCAAATACAGGCCGTGGGGAATACTGGGGCTCGTTTTTAGGGTTCGTACCGTAAAAGAGGATCGCCAATAGAGGCGGTCCCGGCGGTGTTCGAGAGGTGAAACGTGGCCGAAACGGGTGTGATTCCGGAAGGCGAGGGCGATCCGAATCGCCGCGACTTCATCCATATCGCAGCGGGCGCCGCTGCGGTCGGCGCTGGGGCGATGATCGCCTGGCCGCTGATCAACCAGATGAATCCCGCCGCTGACACCCTGGCCCTGGCTTCGATCGAGTTCGATCTGACCAAGGTGCAGGAAGGCCAGCAGGTCGTCATCAAATGGCAGGGCAAGCCGGTGTTTGTGCGGTATCGCACCCCGGCCGAGTTGCAGAAGGTCATCGGCGAGGGCGCTGTCGGCAGTCCGTCCCAGACCGACGCCGAACGCACCAAGTCCGGGCATGAGAAATATCTGGTCGTGGTCGGGTCCTGCACCCACCTGGGCTGTGTGCCGACCTTCGGGGCCGGCGACTACGGCGGCTGGTTCTGCCCCTGCCACGGCTCGCACTATGATGCGTCCGGGCGGATCAGAAAGGGGCCGGCGCCCCTGAACCTGATCGTGCCGGACTACGAATATACGTCCGACACCCGCGTAAGAATCGGTTGAGGGCGAGGGGGAGGACATGAGCGAACACGAATCCACCTACGTCCCGAAAACGGGCGTCGAGAAGTGGCTGGACACCCGGCTGCCGATCATCCGCTTCGGCGCCGACTATATGTCGCTGCCGACACCCAGAAATCTGAACTACTGGTGGACCTTCGGCGGCATTCTGGCTCTGTGCCTGATGACCCAGATCGTCACCGGCATCGTGCTGGCGATGCACTATACGCCCAACACCGAACTGGCCTTCGCCTCGGTCGAGCGGATCATGCGCGACGTCAACGGCGGCTGGCTGATCCGTTATGTCCACGCCAACGGCGCGTCGATGTTCTTCATCGCCGTCTATCTGCACATGCTGCGCGGGCTGTACTACGGCTCGTACAAGGCGCCGCGCGAGATGATCTGGATCATCGGCTGCGTCATCTTCTTCCTGATGATCGCCACCGCCTTCCTGGGTTACGTCCTGCCGTGGGGCCAGATGTCCTTCTGGGGCGCCGAGGTCATCACCAATCTGATCGGGGCTATTCCGGTGATCGGCGAGCCGATCCTGATCTGGCTGCGCGGCGGACCGGCGATCGACAATGCGACGCTGAACCGGTTCTTCTCGCTGCACTATCTGTTGCCCTTCGCCATACTGGGCTGCGTCGTCCTTCACCTGTGGGCGCTGCACTCGGCGGGGCAGTACAATCCGGTCGGCATCCTGATCCCGAAAGATCGGACGAAGAAGGACATGCTGCCCTTCCACCCCTATTTCACGCTGAAGGACGGGTTCGCGATCATCCTGTTCCTGATCCTGTTCGCGATCTTCGTCTTCTATCAGCCGAACGCCCTGGGCCACGCCGACAACTATATCCCGGCCAACCCGCTGCAGACGCCGTCGCACATCGTGCCCGAGTGGTACATGCTGCCCTTCTACGCCATCCTGCGCGCCATCCCGGACAAGTTCGGCGGCGTGGTGGCCATGTTCAGCGCCATCGGCGTGCTGTTCGTCCTGCCCTGGCTGGATACGTCCAAGGTGCGGTCGATGCGGTATCGCCCGACCATGCGGACCTTCTTCTTCATCTTCCTGGTGGTGGGCGTGGGCCTGGGCTGGTGCGGCGGGCAACTGCCGGACGCGCCGGTCATTCCGGGCTTTGACGGCATCGTCCTGCTGGACGGCAATCTGAACTCCTATCTGTGGCTGACGCGGCTGTTCACCGCCTACTATTTCCTCTTCTTCCTGGTGATCCTGCCGTTCGTCGGGTTGAAGGAGACGCCTCTCCCGATCCCGGCGACCATCTCCGAACCGGTCCTGACCGGCGCCCACGCGATGCCGGCCGCCGCGCCGGCCTCGCCCGAGAAGAAGGGGTGAGGGTCATGATGATCGGAACAATGAAGGTGTCGATGTCCAGGATCATCGCTTCGGCCGCCGTGGCCGTCGGCCTGTTGGCGGCGGCTCCAGCCCTGGCTGCGGGCGGCGCCGCCCATCCCCGCTCGGGCGGGTTCAGCTTCGAAGGGCCGTTCGGTGTCTATGACCAGGGCCAGCTGCAGCGCGGCTACAAGGTCTACCAGGAGGTTTGCGCCGCCTGTCACGGCATGAACCTGATGCACTATCGCAATCTGGGCGACCGCAACGGGCCGTTCTGGAATCCGAAGTACCCGAACCCGAACGACAATCCGGTGGTGAAGGCCCTGGCGGCTGAAATCCAGGTGCCGGATATCGACAGCGAGACCGGCGAACCGATCCAGCGCGACGCCACCCCGGCGGACAAGTTCCGCAGCCCCTATCCGAACGCCACCGCTGCGGCGGCGGGCAACGGCGGGGCCGCCCCGCCGGACCTGTCGGTGATGGCCAAGGCCCGTCACGACGGCGCCAACTACATCTATTCGCTGCTGTCGGGCTACAAGGCGCCGCCGGCCGGTCTGCAGATCCGCGACGGTCAGCACTACAACCCCTATATGGCGGGCGACCTGACGCCCTTCTGGACCGGCGATCCTGCCCACGTGCCGGAAGGCGGCTTCATCGCCATGCCCGCGCCGCTGCAGAACGGGCAGGTCACCTATGACGATGGCTCGCCTCAGACGGTGGACCAGTATTCCAAGGACGTGGCGGCCTTCATCGCCTGGACCTCGGAACCCAAGATGGTCGAGCGCAAACAGGCCGGCTTCGGGGTGATCATTTTCCTGCTGATTTTCGCGGGGATCACCTACGCCAGCTATCGCCGCGTCTGGAAGGGCGTCGCCCACTAGGATTCCATCCGGATCGCCGACTACATCAGCCCGCCGAAGTTCGCTTCGGCGGGCTTTCGTTTGCGACAAATGGCGCGTGACATGGAATCGACACGGTGGATTTCGCCGCCTAGGGTCCGTCATCCTTTTCGGCTGTGGGGCCTCCTGTTCATGCGTATCGTCTCTTCTCTCGCGGTCCTGCTTTTGGCCGGCGCGAGCCTGTCCGCCTGCGCCACGGCGCCCCATCCTGGTGCGGTCCACACGGTTCCCGCCTTCGACGCCGCTCGGATTTCGCAGGATATCAAGACCCTGTCGGATGACAGTTTCGAAGGCCGGGGCATCGCCACTCCGGCCGAGGACAAGGTCGTGCGCTACCTGAGCGAGGGCTACGCCGCCGCGGGCTTCCAGCCGGGCGGGCCGAACGGCCAGTGGACCCAGGACGTGATCTTGAACCGCTTCGTCCAGTCGAACGTCCAAGCCTCGCTGAAACTGGGCGACTGGAGCCTGCCCCTGACCCAGGGCCGCGAGGTGGCCATATCGACGCGCCGTCCGGCCGAGCATGTCAGCCTGAAGGACGCCCCCCTGGTCTTCGTCGGCTATGGCATCAATGCTCCCGAGCGGAACTGGAACGACTTCAAGGGTCAGGACCTGCGCGGCAAGATCCTGGTGGTTCTGGTCAATGACGCGGACTTCGACGAGCCGGCGCTGAACACCTTCGGCGGCAAGGCCATGACCTATTACGGCCGCTGGACCTACAAGTACGAAGAGGCGGCCAAGCATGGGGCGGCGGGCGTTCTGATCGTCCACGAGACGGCGCCGGCCTCGTACGGCTGGGCCACGGTGGCCAACTCCTGGGGTGTGCCCCAGTTCGACATCCTGCGACCCAATGCGGCGGCCGAGCGCGTGCCGATGGAGGGCTGGATCCAGCGCGATGTGGCGGTGGACCTGTTCCGCCGCGCGGGTCTGGATTTCGAGGCCTTGAAGGTCCAGGCGCGCAGCCGCGACTTCCAGCCCGTCGCCCTGACCGGCGCGGCCTTCTCGACCGAGTTCGACGTGGCGACCAATCAGGTCACCAGCCATAATGTCATCGCGCGTTTGCCGGGGACGACCCATCCGGACGAGACGGTGCTGTACACCGCCCACTGGGACCATATCGGCATGGGCGAGCCGGATGCGACGGGCGACCGTATCTTCAACGGCGCTGTCGACAACGCCTCGGGCACGGCGGGCCTGCTGGAACTGGCGCGGATGTTCGGCGGGGCGCCGCGCACCGAGCGGTCCATCGTGATCATCAGTTTCACCGCCGAGGAAAGCGGCCTGCTGGGGTCGGAATACTATGCCGTCAATCCGGTCTATCCGCTGGCCAAGACGGTGGGCGGGTTCAACATGGATTCGATGAACGTCTATGGCCGGGTCACCGGCCTGGGGGTCACCGGCTATGGTCAGTCCGACTTCGATGAGCGTCTGGCGGCGGCGATCCAGCCGCAGGGTCGCAGCCTGGTCCCGGATTACGAGAATGCGGCCGGCACCTATTATCGCTCCGACCACTTCCCCTTGGCCAAGCGGGGCGTGCCGATGGCCTACGCCGGCAGCCGGGGCGACTTCCGCGACGAACCGATCGCGGAACGTCAGGCCGCGCGCGCCGAATATGGCGCCAAACGCTATCACCAGGCGGCGGACGAATGGTCGGCGGACTGGGACTACAGCGGCATGATCGAGGATCTGACGGTCTTCTATGATGTCGGTCGCGCCCTGGCGAACGGCCGGGACTGGCCGGAATGGAAGACCGGGTCCGAGTTCGGTCCCGTGCGGGCCACGACGGCGTCCGAGCGTCGCTGATTTCTGTGAAAACCGGGGGGCGGGACGCGAGCCCGGCCCCCTATCCATTCGTCTGTTCGAGCCGCCCGCATGATCCTTCGCCGTTCCCCCTTCATCGCCCTGGCGGCGCTGGTCCTGACCGCCTGCGCCGGCGCGCCCGTCAGCCCGCCGCCCGCCCGGCTGGACGCCTTCGCCACAGCCTCGGCGGCGACGCCGCAGTTCAGCGCCCAGCGCCTGTCGGACCACATCAAATATCTGGCCTCCGACGAGTTGGAGGGGCGGTTCCCGGGCCTGATCGGCGAGCAACTGACCCTGGCCTATCTGCAGCGTCAGTATGAGGCCATGGGGTTGGAGCCGGGCGGACGGGACGGATCCTGGCTGCAACCGGTCGATCTGGTGCGGTTCACGCCGGAGCGCGCGCCGACCGCCGCCTGGATCGGCGCCGACGGCGTGCGCCATGTCCTGACGTCAGGAACGGATATCACCCTGCGCGCCGGACCGGCTGATCCGTTGGTCAAGATCGAGGGCGCGCCCGTGGTCTTCGCCGGCTATGGCATCGTGGCGCCCGAGCGCGGGTGGGACGACTATGGCGACGCCGATCTGACGGGCAAGGTGGTGGTGATCCTGCGCGCCCAGCCCGATGCGCTGGGGACCGACCCGAACTTCTACGGCTCGGGCACGCACAAGACCCAGGAGGCGCTGAAGCGCGGCGCGGTAGGGGTCATCAGTCTTCAGGACAACGACGGCCGCTGGCGCCGCGCCGTCGGCGGCGCGACCCGGCCGCAGATGACGGTCAAGGGCGCAAAGGATGCGCGGTTCACCGGATCCATCAGCCCGGCGACGGGCGCGGTCATTGGCGGGGACATGCTGGCCGAGGCCCTGGCGCGCGCCAAGACCGGCGGCCTGGGCGGGGTGGTGGATCTGGGCGTGCGGCTGGACGTCGATATCGCCGAAACGACCGAGGTCATTCACTCGAACAATCTGCTGGCCAAGATCCCCGGAACGACGCGGCCCGACGAATATGTCGTCTATTCCGCGCACTGGGACCATGTCGGCAAGGCCAAGGAGCCGAACGCGGATGGCGACGCCATCTTCAACGGCGCCTGGGACAACGCCTCGGGCACAGCGGGACTGATCGAGATGGCGCGCGCCTTCAAGGCGGGGCCGGCGCCGGAGCGGACCGTGGTCTTCCTGCACGTCACGGCCGAGGAACAGGGGCTGCTGGGTTCGGAAGCCTATGCCGCCGACCCCGTCTACCCGCTGGCGAAGACGGCGGCGGACATCAATATCGACATGCTGCCCTTCACCCCCGCGACGCGCGACGTTGCTGTGTTCGGCGTCGGCAAGTCGGAGCTGGAAGATATTCTGGGGCGGTTCGCCGCCGTGCAGGGCCGCACAGTGACCGGCGACGGCTATCCGGAGGAAGGATTCTACTACCGCTCCGACCATTTCAACTTCGCGGCGGGCGGGGTGCCGGCCCTGATGCCGTGGAGCGGTCGCGACTTCGTCGAGGGCGGGCTGGAGGCCGGCAAGCCGTACTACGAGGCCCAGATGGCGCGCTATTACCACAAGCTGACCGACGAATGGCGCGCCGACTATGACTTCACCGCCGCCCTTCAGAACCTGGATCTGTTGTATCGCCTGGGATTGACGGTGGCCGACAGCGAGACCTGGCCGGCCTGGAAACCCAGCGCGGAATTCAACGCCATCCGCGACGCCAGCGCCGATCAGCGGCGATAAAAACGAAAACGGCGGCCCGGAGGGGAGTCCGGGCCGCCGTCGATCATCCGCCGGCTTGTACGGTCAGCGTGCGGATGTCGCCTGGGTGATCAGGACACGGGCCTGGGCGATGGCGTCCGCTTCGGCAGCTTCGCCGTCGGCCAGGGACTGGGCCAGGTCCATCAACGGCGCGCCGGTGACGGAGCCGGTCTGGGCCTCCTGCTGCAGATGGACGCCGTTTCCAGCGGCGACGGCGTCGTCCCAGGCCTGGCGCACGGCGGCCCAGAAGCCCTGGGTCTTGGCCCAATAGGCGTCGCCGGCCGCAGGGGAATAGCCGGTCGACCGGTCATAGGTGTTGATCACATCCTCCTGGACCACGGCGACCGGCTGGCCGCCCGCCTCGCCCGACATTTTCACATTGTCCTGGATATGGACCCAGCCGTTCGGCGTCAGGATGTGGCGATTGGTTCCCAGATAGCGGTCATAGACGGGGTTCCGCACTGCATCGCGCCGCGCCAGCGGCCGCCAGCTCGGGTTGGACGTCCAGGCCGACAGGCCGTTGTCATAGGTCCAGCGACCGACGCCGCCATATCGGGGTGAATCGTCGGTCTGCCACACGGTCTGGGACCAGGCGCCGTCGCGTTGATCGGCCGGAACCGGCGTCAGAACCCACTGGTTCGGCCCGGCGTAGGTCAGCACCGTCTGGGGCTGATAGACCCAGTCCTGACGCCAGTGTTTGATGACCATGACCTGGCCCTCATGCTCCATGACCAGGATGTGCTGCAGGCTGATCCGGTCGCCCTGATCATAGACGACGCGGACGATCTCGCTGCCGCCCGACAGCTTCTCTTCCAGCGGGTCGTAATCGGCTTGGAAGCTGACGTTCTCGCGCATGTCGAAATGGACGCGGTACTGGCCCGCCTGGGCGAGGATCGACTGGCGATCCCGTTCGAAGGCGCTGGCGGGGGTGGAAGCAGCAGCCGGGGCGACGGCTCCGGTTTCCAGCGCCTGGGCGGCGGGCGCCCCGGTGGTCAGCAGGGCGGCGGCGATCAGGATGGCGCGCATGGGGCGGGGGCTCTTGATGTCGGAGGTTTGCATGATCGCTTACAGACGCAGGGTCAGGGACAGGCCGAAGTTGCGGCCCGGCTGGGTGTAGGCGTCCTTGATGGCTGAGGTGGCGGACAGGCCGCGCACGTCGCTCCACCAGCCATATTTCTCGTCAAGAACGTTGAAGGCGCCGGCCCGCAGTGTGGCGCGCTCTGTGACGTTCCAATAGGCGGTCACGTCGAGAAGGGTGAAGCTTTCGCCGGTGTAGCAGGCCGATCCGCACGAGAGTTCATAGGTGGCGGCGTCCTTCTTGTCCGACCAGGTCACGACAGCCGAACCGCCCCAGACGCCCGAAGGCGCGGCATAGTTCAGTCCACCCACCAGCTTGATGGGATCGACGCTGCTCAGCTGGGTCTTCTCGCCGTCCGTTTCCTGCTCGCCGTCCGCAAAGGCGGCGGAGACGATCAGGCTGAGGCCATTGCTCCAGGCGATGTCCCCCCGGGCTTCCAGCCCCCAGATGTCGACATTGGTCAGGTTGACGTACTGATAGATCAGCGGATCGACGCCCGGCACGCCCGTGCCCGACACCACCACCTGTTCGATGAAGTTGTCGTAGTGGGTGCTGAAGGCCGTGGTCTGGAGCCGCAGCTCGCCCCCGAAGGCCGCGATGTCGCGGAACCGCAGGCCGCCTTCGATACTGTCGCTGGTCTCGGGCTCCAGGTCCGGGTTGGGGATCGAAGTGTAGCCGTAGACCGGGTTTTCGAAATAGTTGTTCACCTGCATCGGCGACGGGGCGCGGAAGCCCTCGGCGTAGTTGGCGAACAGGCCGAAGTGGCGGTCGGCCCACCAGACGACGCCCAGCTTGGGCGAGATATGGTCTTCCGACTGGCCCGTGGCCGAGGCCGGGAACAGGGCGTCGACTTCCGGCGACAGGTCGTACCAGTCGTAGCGTACGGCGGGGATGATGCTGAGCGCGCCGCCCAGCAGTTCGATCTCGTCCTGAATGAACAGGCCCGCCAACTGATAGTCGGTCTTGGGGAAGGCGCGGGTCGGGAAGGTTTCGCCAACCGGCGGGGTGACGCCGTCGCGGACGCCTTCCTGCGTGGTCATCGACCAGTCGCCGCCGACCGTGACACGGTGTTCCACCGCTCCGCCCGCGCCGAAGACGCGCGCGCCTTGGGCGGCCATGCCGTAGACGGTGTTGTCGAAAGTGGTGTCGCGGACCCGGTCCACGGCGGGCGTGCGATCCTCGTAGGTATATTGGCGGGTGGTCGCGTCCTGCCAGTAGGCGCTGACCGAACCGGTTTCGAAGCCGCCGAAGTCCTGGAAGCGCCACTCGCCCTTCAGGCTGTCGCGCTGGGTTTCGTCATGTCCCGTGACGGCCAGGACCGTGGCCGATTGGGCGGTCAGGGCGTCGCCGTCCATTTCCGAGTCGAGGTGATCATAGGTCAGGCGCAATGAATGGCCGGGCGCCACGTCCCACACCAGCTTGCCCAGGATGGCGTTGGAGACGAAGTCCTGCGGATTGGGTTGGGTCCGGGCCGAACCGACCCCGCCGACCTCGCCCTGGTTCTCCGTCTCCTGATGATCGCGGCGGGTGTAGGCGAGCAGGCCCGAAACCGAACCCGTGCGGCCGGCGAAGGCCAGGCTCTCGGTCCAGCCTTCGTCCGCCGAACTATAGGCCGCCCGCGCCCGCGCGCCGAAATCCTGGCCGCTCTTCAGGAAATCGGACGGATCCTTGGTGGTGAAGGCCACCGCGCCGGCGATCCCGTCCGAACCATACAGGGCCGAGGCGGGGCCGCGCAGGATCTCGACCGACTTGACCATGTCGAGGTCGTTGTAGTCGCCGCGACCGACGGCCTGGGCGCCGAAGCTGAAGCCGCTGGGCAGGCGCACGCCGTCGTTGATGATCAGCACGCGATCCCCGCCCATGCCGCGAATGGTGAAGCCCGAGTTGCCGTCGCGACCTGCGCCCGAACCCGCCAGGCTGAAGCGGGCGGGGGAGGTCGGTACGCTGACGCCCGGTTCGAACCGGATCAGGTCCTTGATGTCGGTGGCCAGCATGGCCTCGATCTGGTCGGCGCTGATGACGCTGACCGTGGCGGGCGTGCGTGACGCCAGGCGTTCGGACCGCGTGCCGATGACGATGACCGGATCGACCTCGGTCGCCGGCGTATCGGGTGTTTCGGCCCGCACGGACGGGGCGATCAGGACCGACCCGAAGGCGGCTGCGGCGGTGGAGAGGAGGAGTAGGTTGCGCATAATGGCCCCGCTTGATGATAGGCAGGGGGTGTTACTGCGAACGATTATCAGAATCAACCGCAATGAAGACGTGGGTTTGAACCTTAGCCTTGGCCGTGGTGTTGTAGGCGGATGAAATATGCGTTGTTCCCGGTGGTTGCGGCCATCGCCCTGCTGACCGCCTGCGGAGATAACGCGGTCAACCCTCCGGATGAGCCGGCCCAGCCGCTCAGGACGCCCGATGCAATGCAGCAGCTCGAGCCGCGGGGGCCGTCGTCGCTGGCCGGTCGCGGCCCGCGCAGTTTTGTGGGAATCTGGGCCGCCAATCCTGTCTGGTGCGCCAATCCCCAGGGGGAGCAGGCGCCGATCACCCTGACGCCGATGCGGTTCGAAGCCCCAGACGCAGCGTGCGACATCGCCCGGATCGACGAGACGGTTTCAGGTTATCTGGCGACCTTGTCCTGCGCCGCTCAGGGAGGACAGGCCAGGACCGAGCGGGTGCATATGGCCGCCACGGGCGACGTGATGAACCTGACCTATATCGACCGGCACATGAAGACGATCAAAGTTGCGCGCTGCCCCGGCTCGCCACGCGCGCCGGATCCCGCCAATCCGTTGGAAAACATGATGAAGAAGGAGCCGGAGGCTACCGCTTCGGATCCTAGTTGAACAGGAAGTTCATCACGTCGCCGTCCTTGACAACATAGGTCTTGCCTTCCGCACGCAGTTTGCCCGCTTCGCGCGCCTTGGCCTCGCCGCGCAGGGCGACGAAGTCTTCGAAGGCGATGGTTTCGGCGCGGATGAAGCCCTTTTCGAAGTCGGTGTGGATGACCCCGGCCGCCTGGGGCGCGGTGTCGCCGACGTTGATCGTCCAGGCGCGGGCTTCCTTGGGGCCGACCGTGAAATAGGTCTGCAGACCCAGCAGCTTGTAGGCTTCGCGGATCAGACGGTTCAGGCCGGGTTCTTCCAGACCCAGGGTCTCGAGGAACTCTTTCTGCTCCTCGTCGTCGAGCACGGCGATCTCGGACTCGATCTGGGCCGAGATGACGACCGAATTGGCGTTGTCCGTGGCGGCGCGGGCGGCGACCTTGTCCGACAGCTCATTGCCCTTGTCGGCCGAACCCTCTTCGACGTTGGAGACATAAAGGGCGGGCAGGGCGGTCAGCAACTGCAGCATGTGCCAGGCCTTGGCGTCCTCCTTGGGCACGTCGGCGGTGCGGGCGGGCTTGCCGGCGTTCAGCTGGGCCAGGGCCAGATCGACCAGTTTCAGCGTCAGGCCGGAGTCCTTGTCGCCGCCCTTGGCGCGCTTCTCCAGCTGGGGCCGGCGGCGTTCCAGGCTTTCCATGTCGGCCAGCATCAGTTCGGTCTCGATGATCTCCAGATCGGCGATCGGATCGATGCGGTTTTCCACATGGGTGATGTCGTCATCGACGAAGCAGCGGGCGACGAAGGCCACGGCGTCGCAGTCGCGGATATTGGCCAGGAACTGGTTGCCCAGGCCCTCGCCCTTGGACGCGCCGCGCACCAGGCCCGCGACATCGACGAAGGTGATGCGGGCTGGGATGATCTCCTTCGACCCTGCGATGTCGGCCAGGGCGTTCAGACGCGCCTCGGGCACGGCCACGTCGCCGGTGTTCGGCTCGATGGTGCAGAACGGATAGTTGGCAGCCTGGGCCGCCGCCGTCTTGGTCAGGGCGTTGAACAGGGTGGACTTGCCGACGTTGGGCAGGCCGACGATCGCGACTTTAAGAGCCATGGTATTCCTCGTGAGCGCGAGCCTTTAGCGGGTTCGATCCCGTTTGTCAGGCTCGCGCTGCAAAAGGCGTCAGTGGGCGCCGTGATCCATGCCCGCCATGGCCGGCTGACGCACCGTCGCCTGAACCATCACCTCGGGCGCCGAGACGAATTTCAGGGTGATGGGCACCGTTTCGCCCGCGACCAGGGGCGCGGTCAGGCCGATCAGCATCAGGTGATTGCCGCCGGGCGCCAGACCGACCGCCTGACCGGCCGGAAGCGGCAGGCCATTGGTCAGTTCGGCCATCTTCATCATGCCGTTCTCGGTCTTCATCTCATGGACCTGAAGCTCGGCCGCGCGGGGGCTGGCGCCGCCGGTCAGGCGGTCGTCGGTCGCGGCGGTCAGGGTGACGTAGCAGCCCCCGGCCTTGGCGCCGTTCGGCGACGGGCGGCACCAGGCGTCGGCGGCGGTCACGGCAGCGGCCGTCGCCTCAGCGGCAGAGGCCGGCTTGTCCGCAGGCGGGTTGCAGGCCGCCAGAATGAGGGCGACGGCGGCGAGGGACAGATGGGTCTTCATGGCGTCGGTTCTTTCAGGAAACGGCGGGACGGCGCCGGATCATCGGCCGCACGGCTCGATCGAGCAATACGGCCAAGACCAGGCTCAGGCCCGTCAGGGGATAGAGGAGGGCGAGGGGCAGGACGATGCCCAGGACGGCGGCCCGGACGCGCGGTCCCGGTGGAGCGGGCGGGGCGCCCAGGCGAAGGCGCGACAGGTTCGGCGGGCGGCGTTTCCACCACATGACCAGGCCGCTGATCGCCAGCAGCCAGACGCCGATACAGCCCAGCAGCATGACGATCCGGTTGACCTGTCCGTACTGGGTCCCCTGGTGGGTGTAGATGCCCCATTCGATGGCCTTGGCGCCTGCGCCGAACCGGTCGTAGCCGAGGTCGGCCAGCACATGGCCCGAGGCGGCGTCGATGTACAGAGATCGGCTGTCCTGGACCCGGCGGGCCTGGGTCGTGATTGTATAGGCCGTACCCGATGCGGCGGGAATGGAGACGGCGTAGGGACGGGCCAGACCCGCGTCGTCGGCTATCTTCAGCACCCGGTCCAGCGCGCCGTGGCCCGCATGGTCGTGGGCCATGACCATGCCGTCCATGGCCCAGCCGGCGCCGAGCGGTTGGTCATGATGTTCGGCGCGTTGCCAGGCTCCGGCGACGGGTGCCGGGGGACGACCCAGGCCGCTGGACTTGACGACATCCATGACCGTATCGCCCCAGAACGCCGACCAGGGCATGCCGGTGACCGCCAGGAACAGCACGACCCCGCCGACATAGACGCCGGTCAGGGCGTGCAGATCGCGCCAGAAGGGACGACGTCGGCTGTCGGTCGTTTGGGGAGAGAAGGTCGCCACGGCCCGCCCGCGCGGCCACCACAGATAGATGCCGGTGGCGAACAGGATGATGGTCCAGCCGGCCACGATCTCGACCAGGATGTTGAACGGCCGACCCAGCAGGGTCAGGCTGTGGGTCTTCTTGACCAGTTCCATGACGCCGCCGGCGGGAATGACGCCGGTGGCGCGGCCGGTGTGCGGATCGACGAAGACCGTCTTCTGCACCCCATCGGGCCGATCCACCCGCAGGCGGACGGCCTGGTCCGCCCCGGCGGGCATGACCAGATTGGCGACCCGACCGCCGCCAGCGGCCTGGGCCGCAGACGCCACCCAGGTCGCCGGCGACGCCTGGGACTGCACCGCAGGCACGCGGATCATGTCGCGATAGAGGGCGCCGTCGATCTCATCCTTGAACAGATATAGACCGCCGGTCAGGGCCAGCAGCATCAGCACGGGCATGACGAAGACGCCGGCGTAGAAATGCCAGCGCCAGACGGCGCGGTAGGCGCCGGACAGATCGTCCGGCGCCGGGGTTGCGGCCTTGCCGGCCATCAGTAGCTCATCCTCACGCCGACATAGGCCGAGCGACCCTCGCCGGGGAAGAAGACGGCGGTCGATACGCCGGCGAGCCTGGCGTCGGTCACGGCGCTGAAGTTCGAAACATAGGCCTCGTCGAACAGGTTGCGGACGTCGGCGAAGACGGTCAGGCCGTCCCGTACGGTCCAGCCCATGTTCAGGTTCGCCACCGTATAGGCGGGCGACTTCAGGGTGTTGGCGTAGTCGACCCACGAATCCGCCATCGACCATTCCACGCTGGGCGCCACGAACCAGCCCGCCGGGTGATCATACCGCAGCTCGGTCCTATAAAGGTGCGGCGGCACGACCGGCAGGTCGTTGTCGCCGTAGACCTTGTCCCCGTCGAAGTAGAAGTCGGAGAAGGCGTAGGTCTGGCGCAGACGCCATTGCGGCGCGATCCGCCAGTCCAGCCCCGCCTCGATGCCTTGGTGAACCGTCGGGCCGGCGTTGAAGGTGGCGGCGGGGATGCCCAGGGCGGCGTTGATGGCGAAGTTCAGCAGTTCGTGGTCCAGGTCGGCGCGATAGGCGGTGACGTCCCAGGTCACCGGGCCGCGGCGACCGCGCGTGCCGACTTCCCAGGTTACGGCCTCCTGCGGGACCAGGGGCTGATAGCCCTCGGCCGTCGGCGACAGGGCCGAGAAGTTGGGCGGCTCGACCGAGCGGGTGACATTGGCGAAGACCTGCTCCCCGCCTTCGCCTTCCCACAACAGGCCAGCGCGGGGTGCGAACCAGTCGAAGCTCTTGTCAACGCTCAGGTCGCTCGTGCCGGAGACGCCGGGGACCACATAGCTCTGATAGTTCCGTTCGGCGCGGCCCCAGGTGCCCCCGGCGACCAGCGCCAGGCGGTCGGTGACGAACAGCCGCCCCTCGCCGAAGACGTCCAGCCCCTTGCCGTTCTGGAAGCTGCGGGCGCGCAGACCGTTCTGCTGTCCGGCCAGGTTGGCCCACTGTTTGGCGTCCAGATCGCCTTGGCGATACCAGGCGCCGTAGAAGGCGTCGGCGCGCAGGCCGGCGACCTGGCCCTGCCAGTCGAAGCGACCGAAGGCGCCATAGTTGCGGCTCTGCTGGTCAATGACCTGGAAGATGGGGTGATCCAGGTCCTTCCAGGTTCCATAGACGGCGCCCTCGAACACGGTGGACTGATCCAGCCGCCAGCGGGTCTGCACCGTCGTGCGGATCGACTGCATGTTGCGCTGATAGTTCAGGCTGACATTGCCCAGATTGGCTTTTTCCGGCTGGGTCAGGGCGTCGTTCAGGCTGACGCTGCCAGGGATTTCCTGGTGGATGTCGCCGCCCGAGACCATCAGGCGCACCTCGCGGTCCTGGCCGAAGCTGCGGCCCACATTGGCGGACAGGTGCAGGGACTTGCCCTCGCTCTGCTGTCGCCAGCCGTCGACGCTCTGGCCGGTGACGGCGGCGAAGCCGTCCCAGTCGCCGCGAACGCCCGCCACCTCGGCATGGGCCCGCACCGTCCCATAGGAGCCGCCGTCCAGACGCAGGCTCAGGTTCGACGCCGCCGTCCGGCCGGTCGGCGTGACCAGATTGACCGCCCCGCCCAGCAGGGCGCCGCCGAAGCGCAGGGCGTTGCCCCCCTTGTAGACCTCAGTATAGCGGGCGATCAGCGGGTCGATCAGCTGGAAGTCGCCAAAGCCGTCGGCCTCGTTGAACGGCACGCCATCCTGGGCCAGCAGGGTGCCGCGATTGTGGCTGGAGTTGCCGATGCCCGAGCCCCGGATCGACAGGCGAATGTCGCCGCCCCACTTCTTCTGGGCATAGACGCCGGGGGCGTCGCGCAGCACGTCGGCGAGGTTGGGCGCATAGCGGTCGGCATAGGATTCGGCCGAGACGACGGCGACTGCGCCCGGAGTGCGGGCCAGACGTTCTCGCGCCTCTGCGACGACGGCGGGATCTTCCGCATTGCGGCGGGCGGTGACGATGACGCTGTCCAGCACCGTCGGCTCCGGGGCCGAACTGGTGGATTGCTGGGCGAGGGCGGGGCTGGCCCATCCCCCACTGGACAGGGCGGCGAGCAACAGGGCGCAGGGCGCCACGGTGGTCTTGAGAGACATGATGATCCTGAAGTCAGAACGGTAAGGACGCGCGGGCGCAGGGCCGGCGCGGGCTTTGGGTCTGGTTCAGGCGTGGGGTGGTGCGGTGGACGGCGGGCGCGGTGGGGCGCGGGCTGGCGGCGGGGGGCTGACGCGGGCGGGCGAATAGACGACGGTCTCGACCGTGCGGATGACCGGCGCGGGTTCGGGCGCGGGGGGAGTGGGCAGGGCGGCGGCCAGGGGCACGACGCAGGCGGCGCACTTGGCCCCCAGATGCTTGTTGACCGGACCGTCCATGCCGCCGGACTGAATGGTCTGCGGCCCTTCGGCGGAACAGATGATCAGGGGCTGTCCGGGCTGAACCGAGGCCAGGGCCGCGAAGGGCAGCAGGGTTCCGAGCACGAGGGCGAACACCGCCGCCAGGAAGGCGAGCGACTGGGCTGTCGACCAATGATCGGACTGCGAACGGTTCACGCCTCGCCTCTACGGGCTTTCGCGAAAGGCGTACAGGCTACAGTTCGCCGCGCGCCGCCTGTCGGGGGCTGAACTTGGGCGCGGGGGCCAGGCGCAGGACCTCGCCCTGATAGCGTTCGTCATCGCCGGCGGCGGCGAAGGGCAGGGCGTCGGCGCAGGCCTGGAGCAGGGCGTCCAGCCACGGCTGTTCGGCCTTGTGGAAGTCGCCCAGGACATGGGGCATGACCATCTCCTTCTCGCCGGGATGGCCGATCCCCATGCGCGCGCGACGGAAGTCGGCGCCCAGGTGGCTGATCAGCGAACGCACGCCGTTCTGTCCGGCGGCGCCCCCGCCGGTCTTCATGCGGAACCGCCCCGGCGCCAGGTCGATCTCATCATGGAAGACGATGATCTCGGACGGCTTGATCTTGTAGAAGCGCGCGGCCTCGCCGACGGCCCGGCCGCTCTCGTTCATATAGGTCTGGGGCTTCATCAGCAGGACCTTGACCGGTCCATCCGCCGTCTCGACCTGGCCTTCGCTGACGATCGACTGGAACTTGGCCCGCTCGGGCCCGAAGCGCCAGCGGCGCGCGATCTCGTCGGCGGCCATGAAGCCGATGTTGTGGCGGTTCTTCTCGTATTTGGCGCCCGGATTGCCGAGCCCGGCGATGATGATCATGGCGTCCTCATGCCGTGTACGCCGCCCAAAGAAAAGCCCCGCCGCGGCGAACCGGGCGGGGCCTGATCTTGTCGATCCGACGAAGGCTTAGCCTTCGGTCTTCTCGGTCGGAGCGGCGTCAGCGTCGGCGGCTTCATCGGCGGCGGCCGACAGGGCGGCGGACGAGACCTTGATGGTGGCGATCACGAAGTCGCGGTCGGTGATGGTCGGCTCGACGCCCTTGGGCAGTTCGATGTCCGAGAAGCGGATGGTGTCGCCCATCTGCGCCTTGGCCAGATCGACGACCAGTTCATCAGGAATGCTGTCGGCCTTGACCAGGATTTCGACCGCGTGACGGACGACTTCCAGCGAGCCGCCCTGACGGACGAACGGCGCGTCATCGGCGTTCTTGAAGTGAACCGACACTTCGATCTTGATCGGGGCGTGCTGATCGACGCGCATCAGGTCGAAGTGCATCGGGCGGTCCGATACCGGGTCGAACTGCACGTCCTTGGCGATGACCGGCTGGGTCTCTTCGCCGTACTTCAGCGTGACCAGGTGGCCCAGCAGCTTGCCGGTGTAGAGGGACTTGCGGAAGTCCTTCTCGTTCACCGAAATGGAGACGGGGGCCTTGTCGCCGCCGTACAGGACGCCCGGCACGAAACCGGCGCGACGGGCGGCGCGTGCGCTGCCGGTGCCGACGCCATCGCGGACGTCCACGTTCAGAATGATCTCGGCCATCTGGCTCGCCTCAACAACAACGGAAACACCGCGCCAACCCTGGGCCCGCGCGGCGGGGGTCATGAACCCTCGAATTCAAGAGCGCGGGCTATTACACGCATCATGATGGATGTGCAACCGCCCTGACGGTAAATGCAACGGTCGAAGAGGCTTACGCCGCTTTCGATCAGGCCGCCTTCGCCGCATCTTTGAGCAAGGCGCCCGGATCGGCGACGATTGCAAGCAGTTCCGCCGTGTTGAACGGTTTGGCCAGATGATGATCGGCCCCTGCCGCCTGTCCGGCGGCGACGTGTTCGGGCATGGCGTTGGCCGTCAGCATGACGATGGGGGTGCGGCGGCCGCCTGAGGTCGCTTCGTACAGGCGAATCTCCTGAGTCGCCGTCAGCCCGTCCATGATCGGCATCTGCATGTCCATCAGCACCAGATCGAAGTCGCCGGCGCGGAACGCCTCCACCGCCTGCGCGCCGTTCTCGGTCATGAAGATTTCCGAAGAAATCTGACTCAGGATCAGCTCTAGGACACGGCGGTTTGTCGGATGGTCGTCGGCGACCAGCACCCGCATGGGGCGTTGTTCGCCGTTTGCGGCGGGCGATGCGGCGATTTCGACCTGCGCCGGCGCTTCGCAGGAGACCAGGGGAAGGGTCAGGATGAAGGCGGAACCGCCGCCCGGTTCGCTTTCGCAATCCAGATCGCCGCCCATCATCTCCGCCAACTGACGGCAGATCGACAGGCCCAGTCCCGAGCCGCCGAATCGGCGAGTGATGCCGCCGTCGGCCTGTTCGAAGCGGCTGAACAGGCGCTCGCGCGTGGCGGCGTCGAAGCCGATTCCCGTGTCCTCGACCATGAAGCGCAGGGTGGGCGCACCCTCCTTGTCCGGACCGCGCTGGACGGTCAGACCGACGAAGCCCTGGCTGGTGAACTTGACGGAGTTCGAGATCAGATTGGTCAGGATCTGCTTCAGCCGCACCACGTCTCCCCGGATCCAGAGACCCGCGTCCACGTCGATATCAATGTGGAAGCCCAGATGCTTCTCACGCGCGTTTTCGGCATAGAGCTGCGCGGCTTCACGCACGGCCTTTTCCAGTTCGAAGGCGTCGTTGGTCAGCTCAAGCTTGCCTGATTCGACCCGCGCGAGATCCAGGATGTCGCTGAGCAAAGTCTGGAGCGTGCGGCCCGAGGCCTGCATCAGGTCCAGCATCTCGCGCTGTTCCGCCGTGAGGTCGGTCTTGGACAGGGCTTGAGACAGACCGATCACGCCGTTCAAAGGCGTGCGAATCTCGTGGCTCATATTCGCAAGGAACTGGCTCTTGGCGACATTGGCCGCCTCGGCCGCGTCTCGCGCCTCGCCCAGGGCTCGGGCGTCCCGCTTCAAGGCCGTGATGTCATTGCAGACCGTGACCGTACCCCCCTCGGCGGTGCGTCGGTCTTGAATCTGCAGCCATTGGTCTCCGGCTACCCGCTGTTCTATCGTTGATGCGCCTTGGCGGCGCACACGGATGCGTTCGGTGATCCATTCGTCCTCGCGGCCGATGGCTTCGTCATATCGGCCTTCATTGATGCCGATCTGGAGGACTTCGCGAAAAGTCATTCCGACCCTGAGGAAGGGCGCCAGCTCAGGATTCACCTCGACGTAGCGCGCATTCCACAGCACCAGGCGATCATCCGCGTCGTAGAAGCCCAGTCCGTCCGACATGGCTTCGACCGCTTCACGAATATGACCCAGGGCGTTGGCCCGTGCCGTATAGGCCATGAAGACCAGGGCGCCGCCGATACCGACGATGGCCAGGGCGATGACGAAGACCAGGGTTCGCATGGCGTCGGGCGAGAGGCCGGACTGCGGACCCACGGTGGGGTCCGGCGTCACGGTTATGGCGGCCATGCCGACGAAATGCAGGAAGACGATAGACAGTGAGGCGCCAAGAACCGTCGTCGCTAACCGTCTCAATCCTCCAGGTTGATGGACGAAGGCGCTAGTTCCGCCGATCATCAGACCCCCGACGATGGACACGACCACGAGCTCGGGCCGCCAACTCAGATGCATGGGCGCCTGAAGCGCCGCCATTCCCAGATAATGCATGGCGGCGACGCCTGAGACGGCGATGAGGGCGCCCATGACGCGGCGCCAACGGTCGTCGCCGCTCAAGGCTGCGAAAAGGGCCACGCCCATCGCGACCAGGATCACCAGGGCGGAGGTCAGGGTCAGGGTCACGTCGTAGGTGAGGGCGCCGACGCCGACATAACCCTGCATGGCGATGAAATGGGTGGACCAAATCGTGACTGAGGCGATCAATCCCGCCGAGATTGCGAGGCGCCGACGGCGTTCGCCGTCGGTGATGCGGGCGCGCTCCATGAAGCGGGAGGCGGAACCCATGCCCACGAGGCATACGATGACGGCCAGCAGGGTCACCCGCCAGTCGTGATCACGCACGATGCAATAAAGTATCCGGTCCACGGCGTCCCCTTCAGCGCCATGCTGGACGAAACTCCTAAACAAACGGTGCGGCCACGCTTGGAAAAAACAACCTCTTCTGTCGGCGCGCCGTCACAGAATCCGTGCAAGGATTGGATTCCTTAGGCTGCTCACACGAATCTGGCGCCGCATATGCCTTATGAATCCTCGCCTTCGCCGGTGGCGCCGATCTCGACTTCCCGTTTCTGGACGGTGGGCATCAGCATCGTGATCGCCTTGGTTGTGATGGTGGGGCTCGCGTTCATCCATCCGGAGATTGCGAATTGGTTGGTCGGAGGCGCGGTTGTCGTCGCGGCTTCAGCCTGGATCTTGAACGTGCAGTCGCCTTCGGTCGCGCCTCTGCCTGAAACATTGGGAGCGCCGATCGAACGGTCGGCGGATCCGATGACTGCGCAACTCTTGGACCGGGTGTTCGAGGCCTTGGACGATCCCGTGTTGATCATCAGCGGGGGCGAACCCGACGACATCGCGGGCCGCCGGGTCGTCATGGCCAACAAGGCGGCGCGCGACCTGCTCCGTATCCAGAGGCAGGGCGCCTTGCTGGTTCAGGTGATCCGGGAGCCGGGCGTGCTGGAAGCCGTAGACGAGGCCCTGTTCGGCGGCGTCTCTCGTACCACCGACTACGCCACCGGAGGGCAGCGCGACCGGCGCTGGCGCGCCTGGACACGGCCTCTGGGCGACGGAGAAGGAAAAGGGCAGGGCGCTCTCGCCCTCGTCATTCTTCGCGACGAGACCGATGCGCGGCGCACCGAAATGATGCGTGTCGACTTCCTGGCCAACGCCAGTCATGAACTCCGCACGCCACTGGCGTCGTTGAGCGGCTTCATCGAGACGCTCAAGGGGCATGCGCGCGATGATGTGGCGGCCCGCGATCGCTTCCTCGACATCATGTCGGCCCAGGCGGATCGGATGGGACGGCTGGTCGCGGACCTGCTGTCGCTCAGCCGGATCGAACTGAACGAGCATATTCCGCCGTCCGGGCGGGTCGATCTGGATCGCGCGGCCTCCGACGTCGTCGACGCCGTCAGCGTGTTGACGCAAGAAAAACAGGTCGATGTCGTCGTCGATCAGGGAGAGGCGAGGGCCTCGATCAGCGGCGACCGGGACGAGATATTGCAGGTGGTGCAGAACCTGCTCGACAACGCCGTCAAATATTCGCCCAAGGGCGGAACGGTGGAGATTTCGGTGCGGTCCGATCTGTCGTTCGACGAGGCCTGGGCCTCGCGCATGCCGGGCGCGACGCGGCTACCCCTGGTGACGCCCGATCGGGCGGTCGGTGTCCTCTATGCGGCCGTCACAGTTCGCGACCACGGACCGGGCATGGCGCGGGAGCATCTGCCGCGGCTGACGGAACGCTTCTATCGGGTCGAGGGCCAGAAGAGCGGCGAACGCCAGGGGACCGGACTGGGTCTGGCCATCGTCAAACACATCATAAACCGCCACCAGGGCGGGCTGGTGGTGGAAAGCGCGCCCGGGCTTGGGGCCGCGTTCACGGCCTGGTTCCCCATGGTGATCGAGCGTCGCGACGTCCGAACGGCCGCCTGATGGCGTGAGGACCGGCGCTGTTACCGAACTGTCATCAACCCGTCTTATTCCGCTGACCATTCGCAGGCAGTAGTCGCGCCGCGTCGAAGCCGGATTCCCGGTCTCCATTCGATTCGCGCCTGCCCGCTTCGGACCCGGAATGATCTGGATTTATTTGCTGATCCTCATCGCGCTCAGCGCCGCCGCCTTTGTCGGCGGACGCGAGTTGGCGCGTCGTCGCGCCGTCGGCGCGCACCCTCATTCGCGCCCGGGCCAGCACGGCGCCTACGCCATGATCTGGGTGGCTGCGCCCGCCCTGCTGGTCCTGATCCTTCTGAGCGTCTTCTCGGCGCCGCTGGAGCGCCAGTTGACCGCCGCCGGCACGCCCGATGTGGTGGCCGAGCTTGAGCATTTCCGCCGCGACGCCTTCTTCGCCGACGCCCACCGGGTCGGTCGGGGCGAGCCCGCCCTGCAGATCTGGGAGCGCCCGCTTGCCGAACAGCTTCCCGTCGAGGCTCGCCGCATGGTGCGTATCGAACGGACGCTGCAATGGGGCGGCGGGGTCGCCGCCATCCTGGCCGCCATCCTCGGCGGTCTGTTCGCCCTGACCCAGATCAAGCCCCAGACCCGCGCCCGCAACCGGGTCGAGGGCTGGATCTACGGCGCCCTGTTCATCTGTTCGGCCATCGCCGTGCTGACGACCCTGGGCATCATCGCCTCTCTGGCCTTCGACTCCTTCCGCTTCTTCCAGAAGGTGCCGATCTTCGACTTCCTGTTCGGCACCCAGTGGAGCCCTCAGATCGCCATCCGCGCCGACCAGGTGGGATCGACCGGCGCCTTCGGGGCCGTGCCCCTGTTCGTCGGCACAATGCTGATCATGTCGATCGCCATGTGCGTGGCGGCGCCGATCGGTCTGCTGTCGGCCATCTATCTTTCGGAATACGCCAGCCGCACCACACGGGCCGTCATCAAGCCTCTGCTCGAGATTCTCGCCGGCGTGCCGACCGTGGTCTACGGCTTCTTCGCCGCCCTGACGGTGGGGCCCATCCTGCGGGTCTTCTTCAACGAGATCGGTCTGTTCCTGATGGGCGGACCGCTGGACGGACTGGGTCAGTATCTGGCCCTGGTTCAGAACCAGATGGCCCTGACGGCCGGCGCCGTGATGGGCATCATGTTGATCCCCTTCGTCTCGTCCCTGTCGGACGACATTCTGAACGCGGTGCCGCAGTCCCTGCGTGACGGCTCGTTCGCCATGGGGGCGACCAAGTCCGAGACGGTCAAGCGGGTCCTGTTGCCCGCCGCCCTGCCGGGCATCGCCGGCGCCCTGCTGCTGGCCGTGTCGCGGGCCATCGGCGAGACCATGATCGTGACCATGGCCGCCGGCCTGGCCGCCAACCTGACTTTCAATCCGCTGGATACGGTGACGACCGTCACGGTGCAGATCGTGACCCTGCTGACCGGCGACCAGGAGTTCAACAGCGCCAAGACCCTGTCGGCCTTCGGCCTGGGACTGACCCTGTTCATGGTGACTCTGGTGCTGAACATCATCGCTCACCGGATCGTCCAGACCTATCGGGAACAATATGACTGACGCGACCCCCGATCAGATCGACGGCGCGGCCGCAAAAGGGCGGCTGGATCGTCTGCGCGCCGGCCTGAAGCGCCGTCACGCGAAAGAGACTCGGTTCAAGTGGTACGGCCGTCTGGCCATCGCCGCCGCCATGATCTTCCTGGCGATCCTGATGGTGCGCATCGTCGCCCAGGGCCACACCGCCTTCTACACCCACACAGTCACCGTGCCGGTCTATATGGATCCAGCACGGGTGGATCGGGCCTATCCCCAGGGGTCCAACTTCGAACAGCTGGCGGCCGAGCAGCAGCTGAAGCGCTGGGGCATTCAGGACGATGCGGCGGGCGCCGCCTCCCGCCAGATGAAGGCCCTGTTTTCTTCCGAGCTGAAGTTCGTCGCCGCCGACCTGGTCGCCAAGCGGTCGGACGTCATCGGCGAGACCGTGCCCTTGGCCGTGCCTCTGTCGGACGAGGCGGACCTGTATCTGAAGGGCGAAATCTCGAAGGATACGCCGGAAGACCAGCGCCGTCTGACCGACCAGCAGCTCGCCTGGCTGGACCGGATGCAGGCCGAAGGCGTCGTCGGTTCGCACTTCAATACCGCCCTGTTCACCAACGGCGACTCGACCCAGCCGGAACTGGCTGGCGTGCTGGGGGCCGTAGTCGGTTCGGCCCTGATGCTGATGGTCACGGCCCTGATCGCCATTCCGCTGGGCGTCGGCGCCGCCGTCTGGCTGGAAGAGTTCGCCCCGAAGAACAAGCTGACCGACATCATCGAGGTCAACATCAACAACCTCGCCGCCGTGCCGTCGATCGTCTACGGCCTGCTGGGTCTGGCTCTGTTCATCAACTGGATGCATCTGCCGCGCGCCAGTCCGATCGTCGGTGGTCTGGTTCTGGCCCTGATGGCACTGCCGACCCTGGTGATCGCCACGCGCTCGGCGCTGAAGGCCGTCCCGCCGTCCATTCGCGAAGCCGCCCTGGCCATGGGCGCCTCCAAGACCCAGACGGTGTTCAGCCACGTCCTGCCTCTGGCCATGCCCGGCGTGATGACCGGCGCGATCATCTCCATGGCGCACGCCCTGGGCGAGACCGCACCGCTGCTGCTGATCGGCATGGTCAGCTTCGTTCCCGGCGTGCCGCATGCGATCGACCAGCCGGTCGGCGCCCTGCCTTCGCTGATCTACATCTGGGAGAACGCCTCCGAGCGGGCGTTCCACGAACGCACCGCTGCTGCGATCATCGTTCTTCTGGTCTTCATGATCATCATGAACACGGCGGCCATCATCCTGAGGCGGCGCTTCGAGCGTCGGTGGTAAGAGAATGAAATTCCGTATTTTCCGTTCTGCCGAAGACCAGACCGGCGCCGGTCCTGTCGATCCGACCGAATCCGTTCGCATGGGCGGCCAGGTCTTGCCTGAAGCCACGTCCCCCAAGGCCGACGCCGTGGTGGAAGCCCGCATGGAAGACGCGACGCCGACGGACGGTCCGACCGTGGTCGCTACTCCGCCGACCGGACCGATCAAGATCGCGGCGCGCGACGTCTCCGTCTTCTATGACGGCAAGCAGGCGCTGTATGACGTCTCGCTGGATATTCCGGACAAGACGGTCACGGCCCTGATCGGGCCGTCGGGTTGCGGCAAGTCGACCTTCCTGCGGACCATGAACCGCATGAACGACACGATTGCGGGCTGCAAGGTCACCGGCCGGATCGCGATGGACGATGAGGACATCAATGACCGGTCCATCGACCCGGTCCTGCTGCGCGCCCGTGTCGGCATGGTGTTCCAGCGCCCGAACCCCTTCCCGAAATCCATCTACGAAAACGTCGCCTACGGGCCCAAGATCCATGGTCTGGTCAGCGCCAAGTCCGAGATGGACGGCGTGGTCGAAAGCGCCCTGAAACGCGCCGGCCTGTGGGAAGAGGTCGCCGATCGCCTGCAATCGTCGGCCATGGGCCTGTCGGGCGGCCAGCAGCAGCGTCTGGTCATCGCCCGCGCCATCGCCGTGAACCCGGAAGTGATCCTGATGGACGAGCCCTGCTCGGCCCTGGACCCCATCGCCACGGCGCGGATCGAGGAACTGATCGACGAACTGCGCGAGCGGTTCTGCATCGTCATCGTCACCCACTCGATGGCCCAGGCCGCGCGGGTGTCGCAACGGACCGCCTTCTTCCACATGGGCCGTCTGGTCGAGACCGGCGACACGGAAGACATCTTCCAGAATCCCCGCGAGCGGCGCACCCTCGACTACATCACGGGACGCTTCGGCTGATGAACCAGCACACGGTCAAGGCTTACGGCGACGAACTGAACCAGATCACGGCCGAGGTCGCCCGCATGGGAGGCCTGGCCGAGGCCCAGGTCTCGGACGCCATCGATTCCGTCGCCCGGCGCGACGTGGCCTTGGCGCGCGCCGTGGTGGACCGCGACCTGAAGCTCGACGCCCTGCAACGGGATATCGAGCGTAAGGCCATCCGCCTGATCGCCCTGCGCCAGCCGGTCGCCAGCGACCTGCGTCGGACCCTGGGCGCCATGAAGATGGCGTCGGACCTGGAACGCACCGGCGACCTGGCCAAGAACATCGCCAAGCGGGCGCTGATCCTGGCGGAAGCCGAGCCGATGCAACCCCTGACGCGTTCGATCGAACGGATGGGCCGTCTGGTTTCGACCCGTCTGCGCGACGTTCTGGACGCCTACACCGCTTCCGAGCTCGATCGCGCCGTGGCCGTCTGGCAGACGGATGACGAGGTGGACGAGCATTACAACGCCATGTTCCGCGAACTGCTGACCTACATGATGGGCGACCCGCGCACGATCGGCGCCTGCACCCATCTGTTGTTCATGGCCAAGAACCTGGAACGGATCGGCGACCACGCGACCAATATCGCCGAGACCGTCCACTACGAGATCACCGGCGACGACATGGTGGGCGAGCGTCCGCGCGCCCTGCCGGGCGCGGAAGACGAGACCTCGACGCCTAACCTGACGACCAACTCGCACTAAGCCGAGACTGGAGACCCGAAGTGCAGCCCTATATTCTTGTGATGGAAGACGAGGACGCGCTTGCGACCTTGCTTCAGTACAATCTCGAGAAGGAAGGTTACGACGTCGCCGTCGCTTCCGACGGTGAAGAGGGCATGCTGCAGATCGACGAGCGTCAGCCCGATCTGGTCCTGCTGGACTGGATGCTGCCGAAACTGTCGGGGATCGAGGTCTGCCGCCGTATTCGGGGCAAGGCCGAGACACGCAACCTGCCGGTCATCATGCTGACGGCGCGGGGCGAGGAAAGCGACCGGGTTCGTGGCCTGGACACCGGCGCCGACGACTATCTGACCAAACCCTTCTCGATGGTCGAACTGATCGCCCGCATCCGCGCCGTTCTGCGTCGCATCCGTCCGGGTCTGGCCGACGACCGGCTGAACCACGGCGACATCATCATCGACCGCGTCTCCCACCGGGTGAAGCGCTCGGGCCAGGAAGTGCATCTGGGCCCGACCGAGTTCCGACTGCTGGATCATTTCATGCAGCATCCGGGCCGGGTCTTCAGCCGCGAACAGTTGCTGGACGCCGTCTGGGGCTCGGACGTCTATGTCGAAGCCCGGACGGTGGACGTCCACGTCGGCCGCCTGCGCAAGGCCCTGTCCATAGGCGACGACAGCGCCAACCCGATCCGCACCGTGCGCTCGGCGGGTTATTCGCTGGATCTGGAAGGCTAGACAAAAAGGGGCGGCCGGATCGGCCGCCCCTTTTCATTCAGATTTGTTCGGCCACGATCTCGTCCGGCTCAAGGGCGTAGACGGTGGCGCAGTATTCGCAGGTGACGCGGATCTTGCCGTCGTCCTCGACCATGTCGCCCCGTTCGGCGGGGTCGAAGGAAGCCAGGACCGAGGCGATGCGCTCCCTGGAACAACGACAGACGGCCGTCAGCGCCCGTGCGCCTTCCAGCCGCACGCCGTCTTCGTGGAACAGTCGGAACAGCAGGGTTTCAGGCGAAATAGTCGGGTCGATCAGCTCGTCGTCGCCCAGGGTGCCGAACAGGGCGCGGGTGCGGTCCCAGACCTCTTCGGTCGAGCCGCGCGCCTCGTCGCCGGCGATGATCTGGATCATCGCCCCACCGGCGCGCCATTGTGAGCCGGCCTCGGTCAGGACCTCGCCGACCGCCAAGCGGACCTTGGTCGGCACCTGTTCGGACTGCTGGAAATAGTGTTCGGCGCACAGCGACAGGCTTTCGCCCTCGATGGGGGTGATCCCTTGTGTGCGTTCGAAATCGGGGCCGCGATCCAGGGTCATGACGAAGACGCCCTGGCCCAGAAGGGTCTGGGCGCCGGGACGGGCGAACCCCTTCGACGCCTCGGCCACCTCGGCCTCGTCATAGCGGCAATAGCCGCGCAGCGTGCCGTCGGTGCCGTAATCGGCGACGACATAGCGGACCGGACCGTCGCCCTGGGCCTGGACCATCAGGCGGCCGTCGAACTTCAGGCTGGACCCGATCAGGGCCGCCAAGGCGCAGGCCTCGCCCAGCAGGGCGGCGACTGGCTCGGGATAGGCGTGGGCGGCCAGGATCTTGTCTATGGTCGCGCCTAGACGGACCAGGCGGCCGCGCACAGGCCAGCCCTCGATCTGGAAGGCGGCGGCCAGATCGTCGGAAACGGCGGATTGAGGCGCGTGATCGGTCACGGCAGGGTCCTTGAACGGCGTCATTTCGGGATCGCGGCTATTTAGGCACCCTGAGCCCCCTTGATAAGGGGGGATGATCGGCCCCGAGTTTGCGCACGGGCGTGACGGGCCGCAAACCCGCGCGCAAACCTCGAAAAACCTGTAGAATCCGCCTCGACAAACCCGGAGAAACCTCGAGAAATTGTCGAGGTCTGGACGCGAGGAACGGTCAATGCGCGCGAAGCCTGTGCTGAAGCCCTTGGGCGAACAGTCCATCGTCGTCACCGGCGCGACCTCGGGCGTGGGGCTGGCGACGGCGCGACGCGCGGCGCGGGCCGGCGCGCGGGTGTTTCTGATCGCGCGGGGCGAAGGCGACCTGCGGGCCCTGTGCGAAGAGTTGCAGGCCCAAGGGGCGCGGGTGGCCTGGGCCGCCGCCGACGTGGCCGATCCGGAGGCGCTGAAGGCGGCGGTGGACAAGTGCGTGCGACTGTTCGGCGGCTTCGACACCTGGGTCAACAACGCCGGGGTCGGGATGTTCGGGTCGATCCGCGAGACCCGCCTGGAGGATCAGCGCCGCCTGTTCGAGACCAACTACTGGGGCGTGGTCAACGGGTCGCTGGCGGCGGTCGAGCATCTGCGGCCGCGGCCGGGCGGCGGGGCGGTGATCAATGTCGGCTCGATCCTGTCGGACCTGCCGCTGCCGGTGCAGGGGGTCTATGCGGCGTCCAAACATGCGGTGAAGGGGTTCACCAACGCCCTGCGTATCGAACTGCTGCGCGAGCGGGCGCCCATAACCGTCAGCCTGGTCAAGCCCGGCGCGATCGATACGCCTTACAGCCGCCACGCCCGCAACCTGACCGGTCAGGCGGTGCACAATCCGCAGCCGGTCTATGCGACCCATGTGGTGGCCGACACCATCCTGTATTGCGCCACCCATCCGATCCGCGAGATCACGGTGGGCGGGGGAGGGCGCGTCATTGCGTCTTTCTACTCAGCTTTGCCGGGGATTGCGGAACCTCTTCTGGCGCGGTTCGCTCCGTCTTTGATGCGGGACCGCCGTTCCGCCTATCGGCCGTACGACGACGGGCTCTATGACCCGACCGAGGACGGCCTCGATGAAGAGGTTCACTATCCTATGGTCCGTAATTTCAGCGCCCTAGCCGAAGTCCGCAAACATCCCGGCATCACCGCCGGCAGTCTGGTCGCCCTTGCCGTCGGCGCGGCGGCGGTTCTGTATCTGACGCAACGCAGCGGCCCGACCCGCTATCAGCGCATCCGGACCCGCATCGATCCGCGTGGATGGGTCGATACCGCCGACCTGCGGGACCGATTCCATGACGCCGTCGACGCCTTCCGTTATCGCGCCGAAGAAGCGGGCGAGCGGGCGGGGGAATTCTCGCGCGACGCCGGCCACCGCGCCTCCGACGCCGTGAATGACGCGCGCGAGCGTGCGGACGAGCTGTTCCGCTCGGCCCGCAAGGGCTCCAGGAAGGCGCTGAAGAAGCACGGCAAGACGGCGCGTCGTTATGCTGACGACGCGGGAACCTATGCCCGCGATCACGCCCGCGAGGGCGGTGCGCTGCTGGCCGTCGCCACCATAGCCGCCGCTGTCGGCGCGGCCGTGCTGGAAAGCCGGCGCCCGGACAGCCACGTGCGCCGGATCGCACGCTTCTGATATTTCTTGCCGCCCGCCGCGACGAAATTCACGGCGGGCGGCAAGGTTTAAGCGAAACTGAGCCCCTTCATCAGCAAGGCTCGGCTTTGCTGCGGCGGCGAAGGCCGCTAAGACGCCGCCCATGAGCGCGCGCCCCACACTGATCTTCGACTTCGATTCGACCCTGGTCGGGTTCGAGACCCTTGAAGCCTTGGCCGATATCGCCCTGGCGGGATCGCCGGAGGCGGATCAAGCCCGCGCCCAGATCGCAGATCTGACAGACCGGGCCATGTCCGGTGAACTGGCCTTCGGCGAGGCGTTGCGTCGTCGCCTGGCGCTTCTGCCCCTGACTCAGGCCCATGTCGCGGCCTTGGCGGAGACGGCGCCCGATCACCTGACCGCCTCGGTGCGGCGCAACCTGAACTTCTTCCAGCAGAACAAGGGCAAGGTGGTCATCCTGTCCGGCGGCTTCCGCGAGGTTATCGCCCCGGTGGCCGAGATGCTGGGTGTGTCGCCCGACCGGGTGCTGTGCAACGACCTGGTCTATGACGCCGAGGGGCGGGTGACTGGAGTGGATGACGCCAATCCCTTGTCGCAGGCCGACGGCAAGCCCGCCGTCATCCACGCCCTGAACCTGTCGGGTCGCGTGGTCATGATCGGCGACGGCTGGAACGACGCGGAGGTCAAGCTCGCCGGCGCCGCCGACGTCTTCTACGCCTTCACCGAGGTGGCGCGCCGCGCGTCTGTGGTCGAGGTCGCCGACGCCGAAGCTGCCTCGTTAGACGAGGTGCTGCATGCCGAGGGCCTGGTCGGTCGCTGGTCCTTCCCGCGCAGCCGGATGAAGATGCTGTTGCTCGAGAACATCCACCCCGCCGCCGTCGAACGGCTGGAGGAGGCCGGATATTCGGTGGAGACGGTCAAGGGCGCCCTGGACGAGGAAGATCTGATCGCCGCCATCAAGGGCGTGCATGTGCTGGGCATCCGCTCCAAGACCACGGTCAGCCGCCGGGTGCTGGAAGAGGCCGACCGGCTGATGGCCGTCGCCGCCTTCTGCATCGGCACCAACCAGATCGATCTGGACGCCGCCTCCGATCACGGGGTCGCGGTGTTCAACGCCCCCTATTCGAACACCCGTTCGGTCGTGGAACTGGCCATCGGCCTGATGATCGTTCTGATGCGCGACGTAGTGGACAAGTCCGCCGCCATGCATGTCGGCCAGTGGAACAAGTCGGCGACCGGATCCAAGGAGCTGCGCGGCAAGACCCTGGGCATTGTCGGCTATGGCGCCATCGGCAGCCAGTTGTCGGTCCTGGCCGAGAACCTGGGGATGCGGGTGCTGTTCTATGACCTGTCGGAACGGCTGGCCCTGGGCAACGCCCGGCGGATGCGCTCGCTGGACGCCCTGCTGGCCGAGAGCGACGTCGTCACCCTGCATGTGGACGGCCGCAAGGAGAACGCCAACATCTTCGGCGCTGCCCAGTTCGCCAGGATGAAGGAAGGCGCGCTGTTCCTGAACCTGTCGCGCGGCCATGTGGTGGACGTCGGCGCCCTGTCTCAGGCCATGGGCTCGGGCCGCGTCGCCGGCGCCGCCGTTGACGTCTTCCCCGAGGAGCCGCGCACCAACGCCGATCCGTTCGACAGCCCGCTGCAGGGCCTGAAGAACATGATCCTGACGCCCCACATCGGCGGATCGACCGAGGAGGCGCAGGAGGCCATCGCCGAGTTCGCGGCCGAGCGTCTGCTGGGCTATCTGAACCGGGGCGACACCACCTTCAGCGTCAATCTGCCGAACGTGCAGTTGGCCGAGGTGTCGGGCGCGCACCGCATCCTGCACATCCACCGGAACCAGCCGGGCGTGCTGGCCGAGCTGAACCGGGCGCTGACGGCGGCCGGGCTGAACATCCTGGGGCAGCATCTGAAGACCGACGAGCGCACCGGCTATGTGATCACCGACGTGGACCGCGACTACGACCCCGAGGCGCTGCGGACGTTGAAGACGGTGCCCGGTACGCTGAAGTTCCGCACGCTGCACTAGCCGTTTTCTTCCGAAGGCTGACGTAGCGGCATCTTGCGCTCCGCGCCAACTGGCGCATCCTCCTTTGTAACGGCCGCGATACACGACGGCCGTGGGAGGAAACATATGTCACGCTATCTCACCGGCGGCGCCGTCGCCGCGCTGGTCGTCGCCGCCTGCGCCATTGCGGGTTCGGCCTCGGCCCAGACCTATAACCGCCTGGTCGTGTTCGGCGACAGCCTGAGCGACAATGGCAATCTGTATCTGGCGTCTGGCGGCACGCAGCCGCCCAGCCCGCCCTATTATCAGGGACGATTCTCGACCGGTCCGGTGTTCACGGAACTGCTTGGCTTCAACGCGGTCAACTTCACCGGATCGGTCAGCGGCAGCATCAACTACGCCTTCGGCGGCGCCCGCACCGACGCCTCGGCCGGCCCGCCGCCGGGCATGCTGACCCAGCTGGCCGCCTACACCAGCCGGGGCGGGACCTTCGGGGCCAATGACCTGGTCAGTATCCTGGGCGGCGCCAACGACATCTTTCAGGGCCTGCCCGCCGCCGGCGCCTCGGCCAGTCCGGTGGGAGCCATCACCCCGGTCGCGACGACGGCCGCCGCCAACGTCAACAGCCTGGTCAACAGCGTCGCCGGCGCGGGGGCGGGGACCATACTGGTCACCAATCTGCCCAAGCTCAGTCTGACGCCGCAGTTCCGGGGCACGACGGCCGCGCCCCTGGCCGATTATGCGGTGACGACCTTCAATACGGCCCTGCTGACGGGCTTGAACACGACGGCCGCCGCGCGGCCCGGCAGCAACATCATCATGATGGACCTGTTCAAGATCGGCGACACCCTGGCCGCCAATCCCGGTCAGTTCGGAATCACCAACGTCACCCAGGCCTGTTTCAACGGGGTGACGGTCTGTTCGAACCCAAGCAGCTATTTCTATTTCGACGGGGTTCATCCCACCGCCGCCGGGCATCAGATCATCGCCCGTCTGGCGACCGACTACCTCTACTATGGCGACATCGGCTCCCAGGCGGCCTTGCAGGGCGAGACCACCTTCCGTCACCGGGAGGACGCCCTAGACGCGGCCAGCGAGGCGCTGTCGGGGCGCGAAGCCTGGGAGGCCGGCGTGGCGATCACCGCCTCGGCGATGGTCGACAGCGTGGACACCGACGCGCGCCATTCGGTCACCGAGTCGTCCAGCGACGGCTGGGGCGGCCGTATCGCGCTTGAGGCGGGACCGTCGGCGAACTGGCGCTTCGGCATGGCGGGCACGGCGCGCAAAACCGACGTCGAGAGCCAGGCCCTGACGTTCAACGTCGAGAGCTTCGGCCTGGACCTTTACGGCGGCTGGCGCTCCGGCGACCTGTTCGTCAATGCGGCGGTCGGGGTGGCGCGCGACAATATCGACGACATCGAACGCACCACCAGCCTGGCGCCCATCGTCCACACGGCTGAGACCCGCGCCTTCAGCACCGGCGCGCGGCTGCAGGGCGGGATGTGGTTCCATATGGGCGAAGTGGCCCTGTCGCCTCGCGCCGCCGTGACCTGGGCGACCAGCGACGTCGACGGCTATTACGAGCAGGGCGTTGCCGCCCAGTACGAATATGAGGACCGCGAAATGAAGGCGATCAGCGGCGAAGTGGCGCTGCGGGCTGAGGCGGAGATGGGCGGGTTCGGCCTGTTCGCCGAGGGCGGCTATCGCGACGCCCTGGACGACAGTTCGGATCCCGTGCGCGTCGGCATTTACAACAACCCGGCGCAGGTGCTGGAGCGGGAGGTCGAGGAGCCGTTCGGCGGCCAGTTCCTGGCCTCGGCCGGGGTTGAGGGTTCGCTGGGCCCGGTCAAGGTGACGATCGCCTATCGCGGCCGGTACGGCGAACACGCCGACAGCCACATGGGCGGCATTCAACTGAGGCTGCCGTTGTAAGAGGGAAGGCGGGGAAGGGGCCTCAGCGCCCCTTCTTGCGCACCCACATGGCGGCGTCGGCCTCGGTCAGCCAGATTTCGGGGTCGGTGTGGCCGTCCCAGGCGCGCACGCCGAACGAGCCGCCCAAAGGGGTCTGCTGACCGTTCCAGACGAAGCCTTCGGTCTTCAGCGCCTCGGCCAACTGAAGCGCCTTGGCTCGGCCCTCGTCCAGGCCAGCGTGCAGCATCAGCAGGGCGAATTCGTCGCCGCCCAGCCGGCCTACCGCGTCCGATTCGCGCAGATGGCCCAGCAGCAGCCGCGCCACCGCCACCAGGGCCGCGTCGCCGGCGGCATGTCCCATCCGGTCGTTGACCCCTTTGAAACCGTCCATATCCAGATACAGCAACACCGCCGGCACGCTGTGGCGTTGGCAATAGGCCATGGTGCGCTGCAGGGCGGCGACGAAGCCGCGCCGATTCAAGGCCGGGGTCAGGACGTCGTGGTCTGCCGCCGCCTCGGCCGCAGCGGCGCGCTGTTTCCATGCGTCCAGCTCTGCGCGCAGGCGCGCGATTTCGGCGGTCAGGTCGTGTTCGGCCACGTCGGTCACGGCGCAGGCTGGCTCCGGCGGCGCGACTCAACCGGACGCGCGATAAACCGATGTTAGAGGCTGAATGGCCGAGATTGAAGGCTGAGCCGTAGCGAAACCCGCCGTAAACACGGCCTGTTTCGGTTGCGGGCGTCCGCCGCGTGCTGTAACGGGCGGCCTTTCCGCGAGGGGCCTTGAAGATATGGCGACTTCCGCAACGCCGGTGGCGATCATCATGGGCAGTCGTTCGGACTGGCCGACGATGAAGCTGGCCGCCGACAAGCTGGATCAACTGGGCGTCGCCTGGACGGCCAAGGTCGTCAGCGCGCACCGCACGCCCCAGCGGCTGGTCGAGTTTTCGACCGGCGCCAAGGCCGCAGGCTTCAAGGTCATCATCGCGGGTGCAGGCGGCGCCGCCCACCTGCCGGGCATGGCCGCTTCAATGACCGAACTGCCGGTGCTGGGCGTGCCGGTCCAGTCCAAGGCCCTGAAGGGCATGGATAGTCTGTTGTCCATCGTGCAGATGCCGGCCGGGGTTCCCGTCGCGACCCTGGCCATCGGCGAGGCGGGCGCCGCCAACGCCGGCATACTGGCCGCCCAGATCCTGGCCCTGTCGGACGAAGCCCTGGCGGAACGTCTGGCCGCCTTCCGCGCCGCCCTGACGGATTCCGTCGCCGAAACCGTCGAGGACTGAGTGCCCACGCTTCCGCTTCCCCCCGGTTCGACCCTCGGCATCCTGGGCGGCGGCCAGCTGGGCCGGATGCTCAGCCAGGCCGCCGCGCGCCTGGGCTTTGACGTCGTCATCCTGGACCCGGAGCCGGACAGCCCGGCCGGCCGGGTCTCGACCGCCCAGATCGTCGCCGCCTATGACGACCCCGAGGCCCTGACGGCCTTGGGCCGGGCCGCCGACGTCGTGACCTTCGAGTTCGAGAACGTGCCCGCCACCTCCATCGAACGCCTGGCCGAGGCCGGCGCCCTGGTCGCGCCCGGGCCGACCGCCCTGCGCGTGTCGCAGGATCGGGTGGAGGAAAAGACCTTCCTGAACGCCGTCGGCGCCCCGACGGTCGAGTTCGCCGTGGTCGATACGCTGGATGATCTGATCCTCGGCCTGACGACCCTGGGTCTGCCCGCGCTGCTGAAGACGCGCCGCGAAGGCTACGACGGCAAGGGCCAGGTCTGGATCCGCACCCTCGAGGACGCCCCCGCTGCTCTGGAAAGCCTGGGCGGCCGCCCGGCTATTCTGGAGGCCAAGGCGACCTTCGTGCGTGAACTGTCGGTGATCGCCGCCCGCGACTGGGACGGCCATATGGCGGTCTATCCGCTGGGCGAGAACCGGCATGAGGGCGGGGTGCTGCGCACCACCCTGGCGCCCGCCACGGTGGACGAGAAGACCCAGGTCCGCGCCCGCGCCATCGCCGAGGCGATCCTGGACGGGTTGGACTATGTCGGGGTGCTGGGGGTCGAACTGTTCGACATTCCGGTGCCGGGCGGCGACGACGTCCTGTTGGTCAACGAGATCGCGCCGCGCGTCCACAACACCGGCCACTGGACCCAGGACGGCTGCGTTTGCGACCAGTTCGAGCAGCATATCCGCGCGGTGGCCGGCTGGCCCCTGGGGCCGACGGCGGCTCATGCCCGCGTCGAGATGAGCAATCTGCTGGGTGACGAGGTCGAGCAGTGGCGCGCCCTGGCCGGCAAGTCGGACGAGCGCCTGCACCTGTACGGCAAGGCCGAGGCCCGTCCCGGCCGCAAGATGGCCCACGTGAACCGCGTGCTGGGCGCGGTCTGAGGCGACACGGGCGAAGCGGCGCCGCTAGGACGAAAGGTCCGGGCGGGGCGGCTTGCATTCCGGAGCTCGCGGGTCGATCTGGACGTGGTGATGTCTTCCCCTGCCATAGTGATCATCGGCGCCGGCGTTTTAGGCCTGAGTACGGCCTTCGAGCTGACGCGACGCGGCCATAGGGTGACTGTGGTCGATCCCGGCGGACCCAACGCCTCTCGGTTGGCGGCGGGCATGGTGGCGCCGGCTATGGAGGCCGCGATCGACGATGTTTCGCCGGACAGAGCGGCGCTTTTCCGCGCCGGCCGCGATCTGTGGCCGGCCTTCGCCCAGGCGTCGGGCGTGGACTTCGTGCGCCGTCCAGCCGAGTGGCGCGGCGGCGATGTGGACGGCATGGCGGCGCGGCTGAAGGCCTTGGGTTTCGAAGCCCGCCGCGACGGTGATCGGGTGATCACGGACGAGGACGGTCAGATCCAACCGGAACAGGCGATGGCGGCCCTGCGCGACGCGCTGGACAACGGGATCATCCAGGGGCGTGTGATCCGGCTGACCGCACAGTCCGATGGCTGGAACATCGAACTGGACGACCACACGCTGCCGGCCTCGGCGGTCGTGCTGGCGACAGGAGCCGGCGAAGCGATTCCGGGTTCGCCGGAGGCGACGCGGACCTTGGTTGAGAGCATCCAGCCGATCCGGGGGCAGATCGGAGTGGCCAAGGCGGATCTGGCGTCCCATGCGGTGCGCGGGCCGGGCGCCTATGTGGCGCCGATGACCGGCGGGGCCGTCGTCGGGGCTACGATGGAGCCAGGCCGCCGCGACACCGTACCCGACCCGGCGGTGGGCGAACGCCTGCTTGAGGCGGCCTGGCGGGTGCTGGGGCGTCCGCCCGAACCGCTGGATATCGAATGGCGCGCCGGGGTGCGCGGGGCTTCGCCGGACGGGTTGCCGATGGCGGGTCCGGCGCCGGACGGCGGTTTGTTTCTGGCCCTGGCGCCGCGCCGCAACGGTTGGCTGCTGGGGCCGATGGTCGGGGCCGTGGTGGCCGATGCGATCGAGGGGCGGGCGCCGTCGCCGGCAGCCCGCGCCCTCGATCCTCGACGGTTCTAGTCCGCCATTGCGAAACGGACGGTGAAGTTGACCGTCGCCCCGTCCACCGCACGGCCGTCGACCGTGCGGGGGTTCATGCGGAAGTCCCGCGTCAGGCTCATGGCCGCCCGGCCGAAGCCCCGGCCGTTCGGGGTCTCTCCGGCGACGCGGCAGGCGGTCAGGCCGCCGTCGATGCGCACGACGCAAGAGAGGCTCGCCGAGCCCGCTAGGCCATTCTCGGCCGCGCGCGTCGGATAGGCGCGCGCCATCTGGGCCGCCGACGGACGACTGGCCCAGGTCGGGTTGTTGATGACCGATACGGCGCGGACCGGCGTTTCCGTCGTCGCCGTCCCGCCTTCGACGCCGTTGGTGGCCGTACTGACCACCAGGCCGGGCGTCACGCCGACGACGGGGACGTCCGGCGCCGCGAAGGGAGAGGGCTCCGTCGTCGGGAAGACGACCGGCGGCTTGTGCGTCGGGTTCTGCGGCGCGGGCGGCGCCGTGGCCTCCACCTTCGGCAGGGGTTTCGGACGCGGCAGGTCCAGGGTGACGATGGTCGGCGGCGGCGCCGGCGGAGCGGCGTCGGGCACCTTCAGCTGAAATCGTTGATTATACAGCACCACCCCCGCTCCGACGTGGGCCAGGACCGACAGGCCGATGGCCGCCCACATCCAGCGCGGCAGCGGTTTCTTGCGTTCCCCGAAGTCGATGGGGCTGACGGCGCCGGGACCCCCGGCGGCACGGATCATCATGACTGCACTCCCTCGTTCACCGCCCCCGCAGCGCCCGTAACAGAAAGTGAGCGCTCAGGTTGTGGCGGCTTTGCGGCGAAGATTCGCAGTTCGACCAACGTCGATCATGGCTTGGCCGTTAACGCCGTCGTTAACGATTAACGGTTGATTAACCACGTTCGACGACCCTCCGCTTGTCATGACCCTCAGAGCGATTCCATCTTCCGGCGGTGTAGAGGCGGCCATCCAGCGCGCCTCGACCGCCGTGGGCGTCGACTACGACTTCCTGGTCAAGACCGCGCGGCGCGAGAGCGCCATGAACCCGTCGGCCAAGGCGCCCACCTCATCGGCGGCGGGCCTGTTCCAGTTCATTGAACAAACCTGGCTGGGCACCGTCAAACAGCATGGCGCCCAGCACGGTTACGGCCAGTACGCCGATCTGATCCACCGGGGATCCGATGGACGCTGGCGGGTCGAGGGGTCGGCTCGAAATGTGGTCCTGGACCTGAGATTCGATCCGCATGCCGCTTCGGTGATGGCGGCGGAGCTGACGGCGTCCAACGCGGCCTATCTGCGCGGCCGCACAGGCAAGGAGCCGGGGGCCGGAGATCTGTACGCCGCCCACTTCCTGGGGCCAGCGGGCGCGGCCAGCCTGATGAACGCAATGGACCGCAATCCGGGCGCCAGCGCCGTCGCCCTGTTCCCCGATGCGGCCCGGGCCAACCGCAGCATCTTCTACAAGAACGGGCGGGCGGCCACGGTGTCCGAAGTCCACGCCAATCTTCAACGCTCGGCAGGCGACGGCGCGCCGGCGGCCGGGGCGGGGGATGTGCGGTTCCCAACCCCCGAATTGAGTGGCGGCGACCAGGTTCTGGCGGCGCGGATGGATCGGCTGAAACAGGACCAGGGCATCCTGGCTCTGCTGCTGGGCCAAGACGGATCGAGTGGAAGCGGGTTCGGCGGCGCCTTCTCGCCGAACGGCGGGGAATCGACCTGAACGCCGCCCGGCCTCTCCATAGTAAACCGGGCGTTAAGCATGGCAGTCTCAGAATATCGGACACGCCCGATTCCCTGACGAGCCGTCCATGACCGCCCACCGCGCCCGACTGACCGAAGTGGACATCCAGCGCCTGGTGAAGGCGGTCGATGACGATGAGCGCGCGGAGGCGGCGCATAAGCTGTGCCGCAACATGGATCGCGCCGATCTGGACGAACGGGACCGGCAGGCGGCGCAGAAGATTGTGCGGCTGTTGGCCAGTGACGCGGCCGAACTGGTGCGCCGGGCCATGGCCGTAACGCTGAAGGCTTCGGACCTGATCCCCAATGACGTGGCTCGCCGGTTGGCGGCGGACGTGGACAGCATCGCCCTGCCGATCATCGGCGCTTCGCCGGCCTTCAGCGACGAAGACCTGATCGAGATCGTGCGCGGGGGCGCAGCCCTGCGTCAGGTCGCCGTCGCCGGTCGACCGCGCGTCTCGCGCGACGTGGCCCAGGCTCTGGCGGACGAGGGCTGCGAACAGGCGGTCAGAGCCCTGGCGGCCAATGACAATGCAGACCTGTCGGAACGCGCCCTGGGGTCGATCGTCGATCGTTTCCCGGACTCGGCCGAGGTGGTGACATCCGTCGCCTATCGTCAGGTGCTGCCGCTGCACATCACCGAGCGCCTGATCGAACTGGCCAGCGAGACGGTCCGCGAACATCTCGTCTCGCGGCATGCGATGGCGCCGGAGACCGCCATTCGCCTGGCCCAGTACGCACGCGAGCGCGCCACGGTCGATCTGGTGGATCAGGCTGCGACCAGCGTCGACCTGGGCGCCTTCATGGCGCAACTGAATCTACGCAAGGCCTTGAACGCCTCGCTGTTGCTGCGCGGACTGGCGCGGGGACAGATGGCGATGTTCGAACATGGTCTGGCCGAGTTGGCCAATACGCCGCATCATCGGGCCTGGCTGATGATCCATGATGCGGGGCCTCTGGGGCTCAAGGCGATCTATGACCGGGCCGGTCTGCCGCCGCGACTGTTCCAGGCCTTCCGCGCGGGGGTCGACACCTGGCGCGCCCTGTCGGCCGAAGGGGTGGATACGGCGAGCGACGTCTTCCGCCAGCGCATGTTGGAGCGTTTCTTGACCCAGCGGCCGAACGTCCTGCGCGACGACCTGGCCTATCTGATGGAACGATTGGACCAGGCGCCCGCACGCCCCGCAAGGATGGCCGCCAACGCCGCTTGATTCCCGATGATCAGGCAAAGAAAAGGCCCGCCGTCCGGCGGGCCTTTTCTTTTTGGAGAGGGGCGCTGAAGCTCAGCGCGCCTTGTGTTCGGCGACTTTGGCTTCCAAGGATTCCGCCAGAATGCGGCCGGTCGGGTTTTCATCAGTCTTGACCTGGTCGCGGACCACGGCGCGGATGGCGTCGATATGGGCGTCGATAATGACCAGGGGCGCGTTGTGGCGGGCGCCGGCGTCGTCCAGGAGACGGCAAAGCGAACCGGCGATACGGGTCACCAGCGGATATTCATAGGTGGTTCCCAGGCCCTTCAGGTCGTGGGCGCGGAAGTACAGGGCCTCGGCGGTCTCGGCGGTCAGTCCCTGTTCACGAATGTCGGCCTGCGCCTTGTCCAACTTGACGATCTCGTCGTTCAGCCACTGGCCGAACTGGGCCGACATGGCCTTCAGCGCTTCCTCCGCCCGTGCGATGGCGTCGGCGTTGATGCCGAAACCGCCGCCGACCTTCATGCGAAGGGGGGACGTGGGGCGAATGACGTGCGCCGGGTCGCTCATGGGAGGCTCCATAGAATTTCGGCGAAGCTTATTCGCGCGCCCTTAAGAAGGGGTATAGGGGCGCGATCTCAGTTGGCGAACTGCTCGGTCATGACCCGCTCGTCGAACGACCGGCCCGCGTCGAACAGCATGGTCAGGGCGACGTCACGGCGTTCGCGCACCTCGACCCGCGCCACGCGCCGAACTTCGAAATTGTCAGCCGTGGCGGAGACCGGCCGCTTGTCCGGCTCCAGCACGTCGAACCGCACCTTGGCGCCATGGGACAGCAGGGCGCCGCGCCAGCGACGGGGACGGAAGGCGCTGATTGGGGTCAGGGCCAGAATACGGGCGTCCAGAGGAATGATCGGGCCGTGGGCCGACAGATTATAGGCGGTGGATCCGGCCGGGGTCGCCACCAGGCAGCCGTCGCATGACAGCTCCTCAAGCCGCACGCGGTCGTCGACTGTGATCTTCAGCTTGGCGCTCTGGCGGGTCTGGCGCAGCAGGGAGACCTCGTTGATGGCCAGGCCGGTATGGACCTCGCCGCTTTCGGTCCAGGCGTCCATCTGCAGCGGATGGATCACCGTGCGTTCAGCGGCGACCACGCGGGCGATCAGGTCGTCCTCGTCATAGTCGTTCATCAGGAAACCGACCGAACCCCGGTTCATGCCGTACACCGGGGTGCGACGACGCAGGTTGGCGTGCAGGGTTTCCAGCATCTGCCCGTCGCCGCCCAGGGCCACGATGACGTCGGCCTCTTCTTCCGGGACGGCGCCATAGCGCGCGATCAGACCCTGGCGCGCCGCCTGGGCCTCGGGACGGTCGCTGGCGGTGAAGGCCAGGGCGGGGACGGGCGGAGTCGGGTTCACGGGCGAACGTGAGCCTCAGCTTGGCGCCGAAGTCAAACGGTCGCGGATCTTTCCATCATCTGGCGGAAGGCGCGAGCCGCCGAATGGCTGTTCATCGGCGTGGCGGTCCAGCCGCCGGCGCCGGGCAGGCCGTCGGTCAGCTTGCGCAGCTCGACCAGGACGGAGGCGAAAACCGCCTTGTCCAGGCCGACAGCGGTGCAGGCCAGATAAAGCGGTTCTGCGGTCGATGAGTGGATCGCGGCCCGGACCTGGGCGGGGCTGAAGCCGCCCAACTGGCCCAGAGCCTGTTCGAACAGGCCGTACCTCTGCTCGCGCAGGGCGCGGATGAGGATGCCGGGACGCAATTGCCCGGCCGCCTGCAGCTTATCGACCAGGCGACGCTCCATCTCCTGTCGTTCGCGATCCTCGGCGTTGCGGCCGTTCGGCAGGGGGCGCCAGACCGGGGTGCGGGACGCCTTGGCGGACGCTTCCCGCACGGCGGCGTTCAACAGTCGGTCGTCGATCTGGAACCGTTCGCCGATCGACTGGCGCAAGGCCTGGCCGACCCATTGATACAGTTCCTGCGCCAGACCCTCGCTGAGCCGGGGATGGCGCGCCAGAGGGGCGCGCAATCCGGCGATGCGGCGGGAATGTTCGACCAGGCGGTGCATGGCGGCCTCGCCGATCTCGGCGCTGCGGTTGGAGGCCAGGGCGGTCATGGTGACGGGATCTGCGCGATCCAGAATGGCGTCCACGACGCCGCCCGACAGATTGGGGCGGCGGGCCACGGCGATCTGGTGTTCCAGCGTGGTCTCGACCAGGACGCGGATCAGGGCGGCGTCCTTCAGCAGGGGGCTGGCGGCGATGACCGGTGCGGCGATGTCGATTTCGTCCAGCGCCAGCATGTCGATCAGCGCCGGCGGGGCCCAGTCGGCTTGGGCCAGGCGTTCGGACAGCTGCCTGCGGATCTCGTGCTCGGCCTGGGCGGCCAGGGTCAGGAAGATCTCGCCTAGGGCGGCCGGTAAGGGCGTGGCCGGCGCGGCGCTTTCACACAGGGCGATGACGCCCATCAACAGGCGGTGACGATCATCTGGAGCCTTGCTGCGGGCCAGATCGACAAGGTCCTGCGGAGACAGATCTCTCTGCGTCTCGGAGGTGGTCCTCAGTTGAACGACAGCGGACACGGCGACTCCCGGACGCAGCAAACTCTCGTGATCATCATGCGGGTGCGGCGTGAAGACGCGGTTAACAGAATCTGAAACGCGACGGTTAATCCCCGTACGGGCAGGCTTACAGCCGCTTGACGGGCCGACGATGGAGGGAGACGCTGGAGCAAAGCCCAGCAGAGGCTCTGCCATAAAGGAGGAACCCATGGCCGACGGCGCCCATCCCGTATTGAAATCCCGCGTGTCCGAGGCCGAATGGCAGGTGCGTGTTGAACTGGCCGCTCTTTATCGCCTCGTGGCGCTGAACGGCTGGGACGATATGATCTTTACCCATATCTCGGCCCGCGTGCCCGGGCCGGAGCACCATTTCCTGATCAATCCCTACGGCTATTATTTTGACGAGATCACCGCCTCCTCACTGGTCAAGGTCGATCTGGAGGGGAACGTCGTTCAGGAGACGACCGACTTCATCAATCCGGCCGGCTTCACCATCCATTCGGCGGTCCATGCAGCCCGCGAGGACGCGAAGTTCGTCATCCACCTGCATACGGTCAGCGGGGTCGGGGTGGCCGCCCAACAGCATGGGTTACTGCCGATCAGTCAGAACGCGTGTTTACTACAGCATCAGGTTGCGTATCATGGGTATGAGGGGTTGGCCCTGAACCATGACGAGCGCGAACGTCTGGTGGCTGACCTGGGGGACAAGCCGCTGATGCTGTTGAGAAATCATGGCACTCTGGCGGTCGGGGAAACAGCGGCGCAGGCATGGATCGGGATATTCTTCCTGGAGAGGGCCTGCGCGCAGCAGGTGGCCGCGCTGTCGGGCGGGCGCGAACACGTGCTGATCGCGCCGGATCACGCCCAGGCCGAAACCAAGGAACAGGGTCGGGGCATCGGCTTCATCTCGGCCCTGGCCTGGCCGGGCGCCCTGCGTCAGCTGAACCGGAAGTCGCCCGGCTACGACGCCTGAAGGCCGGCGGGGCGTTCTGCGCCCTGGCGGTCGTCGTCGCTCTGAGCGGAGGTCTGGCCGAACAGGCCTCCGCCGGGGCCTGGACCCAGCCCAAGGGGCGGGGACAGGCGATCGTCAAATACGAGACTATGCGCGCCGAAACGGGCTTCGATCCTTCAGGCGAAGAACTGCCTCTGGGCGCCGACCGCACCGATACGACGCTGGGTCTGTTCGCCGAATACGGGCTGACGGATCGTCTGAGCCTACAACTGAAGGCCGATTGGCAGCAGGGGGAGGACGCCTTCGTCGATTATGAAGGGCGAGGACCGATCGAGGTCGGGGCGACCTGGCAGGTCTGGCGCGACGATCACAATGCCGTCAGTCTTTACGGCGGTTACACCCGTGCGGGCGAGGGACGGAACGCCGGCTACGCCGCGCCGGGCGTCGGCGAACACGACTGGGAGGCGCGGGTCTCAGCGGGTCGGTCCTTCGGCGATGTCGGCGCGCGCTGGGGCATGGATCAGTCCTTTGTAGAGCTTCAGGTCGCCCGTCGGCTGCGCGACGGCCTGCCTCATGAAACCCGCGTGGACGCTACTCTGGGCGGCCGTATTGGGGGCGAATGGCTGGTGATGGGTCAGGCATTCGGCGGCGCGGCGGACGGCGGCGCACGTTGGTTGTCGCTTGAGGCGTCCGTGGTGCGCGACCTAGGCGGATGGAGCATCCAGGCTGGTTGGCGTCAGACGGTCGCGGGTCGGGAGACGGCCATAGCCCACGGGCCGGTTGTGGCGATCTGGCGCAGGTTCTGAGAATAATCCCAGCGACGGATTTCAACGTAGACGACGTTACCAATAGGTAATGTTGCGCATGGCGGAGAGAAGCCGCTAAGCGTGCGCGTCCTCTGAATTGAAAGACCGTTGCGTGATAAAACGCCACTTTTTCCTGATCGCCGCGGCTGTTCTGCTGGGGCTGATGGTGCTGGCCGCTGTGCTGAAAGTCGCCTTTGCAGACGACGAGGCCGCCGGCCCGCCAGGCGGGGCGCGGCGCGGGGCCCAGCAGGTGTCAGAAGCCACCGTGTCCCAGCGGTCCTTCTCGGACCAGATCCGCGTCCTGGGCGTGGCGCGGGGGCAGCGGTCGGTCAACATCACCTCGTCCACGACCGAACTGATCACCCGCGTCCTGTTCACCGACGGCCAGACGGTGTCGGCAGGCGCGCCCCTGGTCGAACTGCAGGCCCGTGAAGAGGACGCGGACATCATCGAGGCCCGCGCCAACGTCGCCCAGGCCCAACGCGAGTATGACCGCTACAAGGCCCTGGCGGATCGCGGGATCGCGCCGCAGGTCCTGTTGGAACAGGCTGAAACAGCGCTGGAGACCGCGCGCGCCTCGTTACAGGCGGCGCAGGCGCGCCGTGGCGATCGGGTCATTCGCGCGCCCTTCGCCGGGACCCTGGGCCTGACCACGATCACGCCAGGCACACTGATCAATCCGGGCGCAGTCATCGCGACCCTGGACGACACATCGACCATCCGCGTCGATTTCCCCTTGCCAGAGCGTTACCTCAACGTCCTGCGCCCCGGCGCGTCGATCACAGCGACGGCCGACGCCTATGGCGAGACGCCGTTCCAGGGGCGGATCGCCCTGATCGACACGCGCGTGAACGAAACCACCCGCGCTGCCACGGCCCGCGCCGAGTTTCCCAATCCCGGCGGCCGCATCCGCCCCGGCATGCTGCTGCGCGTCGTGGTCCAGCAGGGCCAGCGCCAGGCGCCGGCCGCGCCTGAATCCGCCGTCCAGTACGAAGGGGCGGGCGCCTTCGTCTATCGCATCGCCGCCGGCGCCGAGGGCTCGACCGCCCAGCGGGTCGAGATCGTGGCCGGCGCCGTCGAAAACGGCTTCGTCGAGATTCTGTCGGGCGTCGATGTCGGCGACCGGATCGTCGGGTCGGGCCTGAACCGGATCCAGCCGGGTGCGCCTGTCAGCGTCGCCGGCGCCCAAGGCCAGCGGGCCGCCGCCCGATGATGCTTTCCGATGTCTCGGTCCGGCGCCCGGTCTTTGCGGCGGTCGCCGCCATCGTCCTGTGCGTGATCGGGGCCGCCGCCTTCTTCTTCCTGCCCGTGCGCGAGCTGCCGGACGTGGATCCGCCCATCGTCTCGGTCAACACCTCGTACGCCGGGGCGTCGGCCGAGGTGATCGAGAGCCGGATCACTGAGCCCATCGAGCAGCAGATCGCCGGCATCCAGGGCGTCGAACGCATCAACTCGACCAGCCGCGACGGCCGGTCGAACGTGAACATCGAGTTCTCGCTGGACCGCAATATCGACGACGCCGCCAATGACGTGCGCGACCGCGTCAGCCGCGTCGTGGGCCGCCTGCCGGACCAGGCCGATTCTCCGGAAGTGGCCAAGGCCGATTCCGACAGCCAACCGATCATCATCGTCTTCCTGCGCTCGACGAGCATGAACCGGCTTCAGTTGACCGACTATGCCGACCGCTATCTGGTGGACCGGATGGCGACCGTGCCGGGCGTGGCCCAGGTCAACATCTATGGCGAGCAACGCTATTCGATGCGGATCTGGCTGGATTCCGCCGCAATGGCCGCGCGCGGCTTGACGGTCACCGACGTCGAAACCGCCCTGACCAACCAGAACGTCGAACTGCCCGCAGGTTCGCTGGAATCGACGGACAAGGACTATACCGTGCGGGTGGCCCGCACCTACGCCCGGCCTGACGACTTCCGCCAGTTGCCCATCGGCACCCGAGGCTCCGCCTCCGCCTCGGCCACTGTGGCGACCGGGACGGGCAGCGGCTCGTCGGCCATCATCCAGGGCCAACCGACCTATGTGACGCGCCTGGGCGATATCGCCCGGGTCGAGGAGGCGCCCGAGGAATCACGTCGTCTGTTCCGCGGCAACAGCCTGGACCAGATCGGTCTGGCCGTGACCCGTCAGGCCCAGTCGAACGACCTGGCCATCTCTGACGGCGTCCACCAGATGATCGACGAGATCCGGCCCAGCCTGCCGCCGGGCGTGACGCTGGAGATCGGGTCGGACAACTCCGTCTTCACCTCACACGCCATCGACGAGGTCTGGATCACCATCGGCATCTCGATGGCCCTGGTGGCCCTGGTCAACTTCATCTTCCTGGGCAGTCTGCGCGCCGCCCTGATCCCGTCCATCGTGGCGCCTATCTGCCTGCTGGCGACCTTCATCGTCCTCGCGCCCCTGGGCTTCTCGCTGAACCTGCTGACGCTGCTGGCCCTGGTTCTGGCCATCGGCCTGGTGGTCGATGACGCCATCGTTGTGGTCGAGAACATCCAGCGTCGTCTGGACCATGGCGAGCCGCCCCTGGTCGCGGCCGAACGGGGCGCTCGCCAGGTCTTCTTCGCTGTCGTGGCCACCACCATCGTCCTGTTGTCGGTGTTCGCGCCTTTGCTGTTCCTGCCCGGCTATGTGGGGCGTCTGTTCGTCGAACTGGCGGCGGCCATCGCCGCCTCCGTGGCCTTCTCGGCCTTCTTGGCGCTGAGCCTCTCGCCGATGCTGGCCTCCAAGATCCTGAAGCCGGCCCATGGCGGCGGCTGGGTCGCGCGCCGCGTCGACTGGGGCATGGACCGATTGAAGACCTCGTACGCGCGGTCGCTGGACATGCTGTTGGGCAAGCGGATCGCCGTCATCGGCGTCGGCGCCCTGATCGCCCTGGTGGCGGCGGGTGCAGGCGGCATCTTCCTGGTCCTGCCGAACGAACTGGTGCCGGACGAAGATCGGGGCCGGGTCACGGTGCGCGTCGCCGGACCTGAGGGGGCGGGCTTCGACTATACCCGCAAGATCATGATGGGATTGGAACCCCTGCTGGCCGAGTACAAGGCCAGCGGCGAGGCGGCCTCCTATCTGATCTCGGCGCCCGGCTTCGGCGGCGGCAGCTTTAACTCCGGCAACGGCGTGTTGAACCTCGCCGACTGGTCGATGCGGGACCGCACGGCCGCCGAGATCGCCCAGGAGCTGAACGGCAAGCTGCGTGGCCAGACGGACGCCCAGGTCAACGCCTCGACCCCCGGCGCCTTCCAGCGCGGGGGCGGCAACTCCAACTCGGTCGAGCTGATCGCCACGGGGACCGATTATCAGCAGATCTACAACTGGCTTCAGCCCCTGCTGACAGCGGCCCAGGCCAATCCAGGCTTCTCGCGTCCACGGCTGAATTACGAACCCAATTCGCCGCGTCTGCTGGTTGATGTCGATCCGCAGAAGGCCGCGGCGCTGGGCGTTTCGTCCCAGTCCATCGGGCGGACGCTGGAGACCATGTTCGGATCGCGGACGGCCACCACCTACATCAAGGGCGGGCAGGAGTATGACGTCATCCTGCAGACCGACCGCGACAACCGTCGCGAAGTGGCCGATCTGGAAGCGCTTTATGTCTCCACGGGCGCGGGCCAGCTTGTGCCCCTGTCAGCGGTGGTGACGACCAAGACCTCGGGCGACACGCCGGATCGTCGGCGTCTGGATCGCCAGCGGTCGATCTCGCTTCAGGCCGATCTGAACCCCGGCATGACGATCGACGACGCGATCCAGTTCCTCAGCGCCGAGGCGGCCAAACAACCGACGGGCGGGGTGATCACCCAGTGGGGCGGCGCGGCGCGCGATCAGCAGGAGGCGGGCGGCGCGGTGCTGGCGGCCTTCGGTCTGGCGCTGTTGCTGGTCTTCCTGGTGCTGGCGGCCCAGTTCGAGAGCTGGATCACCCCGGCGGTCATCATGCTGACGGTGCCGCTGGCGGCGGCGGGCGGTCTGTTCGGCCTGCTGATGGCCGGGTCCAGCCTGAACATCTACAGCCAGATCGGCCTGATCATCCTGATCGGGGTGGCTGCCAAGAACGGCATCCTGATCGTGGAGTTCGCCAACCAGTTGCGCGACCAGGGGCGGTCGATCCGCGAGGCGATCATCGAGTCGTCGTCGCTTCGCCTGCGGCCGATCATCATGACCTCCATCGCCACCGCATTCGGCGCCCTGCCGCTGGTGCTATGGCAGGGGGCGGGCGCCGGCAGCCGTCAGACCATCGGCGTGGTGATCTTCACCGGCGCCATCTTCGCCACCGTCCTGACCCTGTTCGTCGTGCCTGTGATCTATGGCGTCCTGGCGCGCTTCACCAAGTCGCCGGAATGGACCGCCCGCAAGATTGAGGAGTGGGAGGCCCAGGAGATGCGCGAGGGCGGACCCAAACCCATCGAGGAGGGCTGAAGGATCAGGAGGCGGGCGCCGCCGGCGTCTGGGGCTTGTAGCCCGTCTCCACCTTCAGGAAGGCGATGACGTCCCGGCGGTCCGTCGCGTCTGGCAGGCCGGGATAGTTCATCTTGTTGCCGGGCAGGAAGGTCTTCGGATTCTGCAGCCAGTGGTCCAGCTTTTCGGCGTCCCAGGTGAATTCCGACGTTCGCATGACGTTGGAATAGTTGAAGCGCGGCCGATCTCCCGCCTTGCGACCGAACACGCCGTACAGGTTCGGCCCCGCCAGATCCGGCCCGTCCTGACCGATCGTGTGGCATGAACGACAGCGGGCGAAGACGCGGCGGCCATTGGCCAGATCTCCGGCGTTGTAGGGGGCGGGCAGGGCGGCCAGCAGGCTGGCCTTTTCCGCATCCGTCGCGACGCGCGCCGGCTTGGCCGCCGGTCGGCCGTCGTCGCCAGCCTTGTTGGGGGCATTGCCCTGACCGCAGGCGGCAAGGGCCAGAATCAAGGGGACGGCGAGGGGGGTGAGACGGCTCATCAAGGGCTCCAGTTTCGCGCCAGATAGGGGAAACGCCGGGCGCGGCAATTGGTCAAGCTGTCCTGCTGGACGGAAGGGGCGCGCACCTGATAATCAGTGTCAAAGAAACGCGGAGTCGCCGGGGGGGCGGCGTCCGCCCGTGCGAGCCTAGATTTGACCGATACCATAAAGCTGAGCCAGGCCCGACGCGGCGATCAAGGCGTCATCACCCAGGTGGGCGCCCATTGTCATCATCAAGACGAGGCGGTCGAACTGGAGCGCCGCCTGCTTGAACTGGGCTTCGTCGAGGGCGCGCACGTCGAACTGCTGCATGAAGGCCTGTTCGGTCGCGATCCCATCGCGATCAAGGTGGACGACATGCGCGTGGCCCTGCGCCGCCACGAGGCCGCCAGCCTGACCATCCGGCTGGACGCCGCGTGATGGACATGGCCCTGAAGACCGCCCGCGTCGCCCTGGTCGGCAATCCCAACAGCGGCAAGACGGCCCTGTTCAACGCCCTGACCGGCGCCCATCAGAAGGTCGCCAACTACGCCGGGGTCACGGTGGAGCGGAAGGAGGGGCTGATCCGCGCCGCCTCCGGCCGGACCATGTCGGTGCTGGACCTGCCGGGCACCTATTCGCTGCGGGCTCGCAGCCCGGACGAGGAAGTCACCCGCGACGCGGTCCTGGGCCGTCTGGCCGGCGAAGTCCCGCCCGATGTGTTGGTCTGCGTGGCCGACGCCACCAACCTGCGCCTGATCCTGCGCCTGGTTCTGGAGCTGAAGGCCGTTGGCCGGCCCATGGTCCTGGCGCTGAACATGTACGACATCGCCCAGCGTCAGGGGCTGCGGATCGATCTGGAAAAACTGGGCGCCGAACTGGGCGTGCCGATCATCACCACGGTGGCGACGCGCAAGCGCGGCATCGACGATCTGATCGCCGCTGTCGAGACCCAGGTCGATGTCGCCGCCGCCAGCGAGAACCAGTGGCGCAGTCCCGACGCGACCGAGCTGCGCACCGCCGCCCGCGAGGCCGAGCGGATCATGAAGGCCTGTGTGCGTCCGCCCGAGCGGCCGGACACCCTGACGGGCCAGATCGACAGCGTCCTGCTGCATCCGCTGGGCGGCATGGTCATTCTTATGGTCATTCTGTTCGCCATGTTCCAGGCCGTGTTCAGCTGGGCCGCGCCTCTGATGGACGGGATCGAGGGAATTGTCGGATGGTTGGGCGCCGGCGTGGCCGCGCTCATTCCCGACGGCCTGCTGCAAAGTCTGATTGTCGATGGGATCATCTCGGGTGTCGGCAGCGTGCTGGTCTTCCTGCCGCAGATCCTGATCCTGTTCCTGTTCATCATCGCCCTGGAAGACTTCGGCTATATGGCGCGCGCCGCCTTCCTGATGGACAAGATCATGGGCGGGGCGGGGCTGCACGGCCGGGCCTTCATCCCGCTGTTGTCCAGCTTCGCCTGCGCCATTCCCGGCATCATGGCGGCGCGGGTGATCGATTCGAAGCGTGACCGGCTGACCACCATCCTGGTCGCGCCGCTGATGACCTGTTCGGCGCGGATTCCGGTCTATACGCTGATCATCGCCGCCTTCATTCCCAACGAGACCGTCTGGGGCTTCGTCAATCTGCAAGGCCTGGTGATGTTCGGCCTCTACGCCGCCGGCATCGTCAGCGCCCTGCTGGTGTCGCTGGTGATCCGCAAGGTCTTCTGGCGCGGGGCGGTCGAGCCCTTCATGATGGAGCTGCCGACCTACAAGGTTCCAGATTTCAAGAGCGTCGTCTTCAACCTGTGGATTCGCGCCAAGATCTTCATCAACCGCGCCGGCCGTATCATCCTGCCGCTGGTGATCATCCTGTGGGTTCTGGCGACCTTCCCCTATCCGCCCGAGAACGCGACGATGCCGGACATCGACTATTCGTTCGCCGGCATGATCGGCCGGGCGCTTGAGCCGATCTTCGCGCCTATCGGCTTCAATTGGCAGATGGTCGTGGCCCTGATCCCCGGCATGGCGGCGCGCGAGGTGGCGGTGGCGGCCCTGGGCACGACCTATGCGATCGCCGACGCCGAGAACGCCACCGGCCTTCTGGCTTCGACCCTGTCGGCGCAATGGTCGCTGGCGACGGCCCTGTCCTTCCTGGCCTGGTATATCTTCGCGCCCCAGTGCGTAGCGACCCTGGGCGTGGTGAAGCGCGAGACCAACTCGTGGAAATGGACCTGGATCATGATCGGCTACATGTTCGGTCTGGCCTATCTGGCCTCCTTCGTGACCTATCATGTGGCGGTGGCGCTCGGAGGCGGCTAAGCGGGGCCGGTTCTCCACCGACCGGACCTTGAGATGAGCCCTGCCGTCGCCGCCGTCGTCCTGGGCCTGCTGGGCCTGATCATCGGCAGCTTCCTGGCGGCGGTCAGCGTGCGCCTGCCGCGCGACGAGGACATCGTGGTCGCGCGGTCCCGCTGCATGGGCTGTGACCAGACCCTGAGGCCGTGGGAGCTGGTTCCCCTGTTCAGTTGGCTGGTTCTGCGTGCGCGATGCGCGCGTTGCGACGCGGCCATCTCGCCGCGCTATCCGCTGATCGAGCTGGGGGCCGCCCTGATCGGCGTCTGGGCGGGCTTCAGCGGGGCGTCCTGGCTAATGGTCGCCGCGACCGCAATCCTGGGCTGGCAACTGCTGTTGATCGCCATCATAGACGCCGAGAATTTCTGGTTGCCCGACGTTCTGACCTGGCCGCTGGCGGCGACAGGCCTGATCGCTGCGGCTCTGATCGACCGGAATTCAGTTCTGACGCACCTGATCGGGGCGGCGGTCGGCTTTGGCGGTCTTTGGCTGGTCGGCTGGCTGTACAAGGCGATCCGCAAGCGCGACGGCCTGGGCGGGGGCGACCCCTTCCTGTTCGCGGGCGCAGGGGCCTGGGTCGGCTGGTTGGGCCTGCCCAGCGTGCTGCTGTGGGCCTCGGCCGTCGGTCTCAGCCTGGTGTTCGGCATGCTGGTGGTGCGCCGGTCGGTCAGTGCGACGCAGAAACTGCCGTTCGGCGTCTTCCTGGCCGTCGGCATCTGGCTGACCTGGCTGTACGGGCCGCTCGGGCTCTAGCGCCCGGTCGTCAGCTTGACGATGATGATAGCGGCCGTGTCGAGAATGGCTTCGGGCGTATCGGCGCGGCGCAGCAGGTCGAAGCTGGCGGCGGTCGATTCGGCGATGGAGGCGATCTGGTACGAGGCCAGGCGGGGGCTGTAGTCCTTCGGATGCAAGCCCGCAGCATGGGCCTGGGCGACGCGGCGCTCGATCGCCAGGTGCAGGCGGCGCAGGCGACGCACCCGGCTTTCGACGAAGGCGGCCTCGCCGTTGTCGGCCAGCATGTGCTCGACCCGCAGCACCTGGCCGTGATCGCGCCAGATGGCCATGACATCCAGTATGAAGGCCCTGCCGATGCCGAAAGCCTTGTCGCCCGGCCAATCCGCCTGGAAATGGGCGGCAAGGCCCTGAAAGTCGGTCGCCGCCGCCTCGCACAGGGCCAGGACCGGCTCTTCGACCGTCTTGAAATAGGTGTAGAAGTTGGATGGCGACACCCCGGCGGCCGAGGCGAGGTCCGCCACGCGGATTTCGCCATAGTGCCGCTCGTTCAGCAGGGCGCGGGTCGCGTCGAGGATCGCCTGGCGCGTGCGACCGCCCCGTGCGCCGATCTTGTGCCCCAGCTTGTTGGTCGTGTCGGCCATGTCCTCGATGGTCGGAAACTGAACGGTGTCGTTCGCGGATATGATCCGCGAGATCCGCTTAGATAAAGGAAAAGAACGTCGTTCTCAGACAGTTCAGGGTATTTGAACCTCGCCGGAAAGACCAGCGCCGACGGCGATTCAGCCGCTTTTCAGTCGGGACGGATGACCATGCAGGTGACGCGACGTTCCGACAGGGCGTCGCAGGCGGCCTTGGCGGCGTCTTCGGTCAGGCCCGTGAAGCGTGAACGGTACCAGTCGCCGGCCGTCTGAACATTGCGCTCGGCGCTGGTGAACTGGGCGCGGAAACGGCGATTGACCTCGGCCAGCCAGTCGTTGGCGACCTTCTCATCGCGGAACGCGCCGACCTGAACCGCCCAGCGGCCAGACGGACGTGCGGCGGCGCGGGCGGGTTCGCGGGCGGGAGGCGGCGCCGCGCGGCGCGGCGTGGTCGAGGGCGCGACGGCGGCCCCGGACGGCGCGCCGTTCAGAGAGGCGGTGACATTGGCGGGCGCGCGGCGGGTCGGGACGGCGGGTTGGACTTGAGCCGGGGCTGCGGCGCGCTGAGTTGCGGCGGCGCTGCGTTCCGACGGCGAGGGCGTGATCCGCGTCGGCAGAGCGGCGGGCGCCGGAGCCGCCGTATAGGCGACGGCGCTGGACTCGGCTCCGATATCGTCTTCGTCATTGCCGATGGAGGCGTAGGCCACGGGCGCGCTGGGCGACAGGGACTCGCCGCCGACGCCGAAGCCGCGCTGTTCGAAGAAGGTCTGGGCGATCTGGATGTTTTCGCCCTGGCTCCGACGACGCTCGACCTCGAAGCCGGTGTCCATCAGTTCGGCGACGTGGGCGTTACGGCTGGCGCTGGATCGACCGCCGAGGACGACGGTGATCAACCGACGACCGTCGCGCACCGCCGAGGCCGCCAGATTATAGCCCGACGCATTGGTGTAGCCGGTCTTCATGCCGTCGTAGCCGTTTCCGGTCGGCAGCAGGCCGTTGGTGTTGCGATAGTTGCGACCGTTATAGGCCCAGTCATGCAGGCCGAAGTAGCTATAATACTGGGGAAAATCCCGCATGATGGCGCGCGCCAGGATCGCCTGGTCGTGCGCCGAGGTCGTCTGCCGTGCGTCGGGCAGGCCATTGGCGGTGAAATAGCGCGTCTGGGTCATGCCCAACTGTTGCGCCTTGGCCGTCATCTGGCTGGCGAACCGGGTCTCTGAGCCGCCGATATGCTCGGCGATGGCCACGGCCATGTCGTTGGCGGACCGCACGGCGGTGGCGCGCATGGCGTCGTCCAGAGTGATGGTCTGGCCCGCAGACAGGCCCAGTTTGGACGGCGGACGCGACGCCGCATAGGGCGAAATCGTGAGGACGTCGTCGGCCCGGACCTTGCCCTGCGACAGGGCCTCGAACGCCAGATACAGCGTCATCATCTTGGTCAGGGACGCCGGATATCGGCGGCTGTCGGCATGACGCGAGAACAGCACCTCGCCCGACGCGGCGTCGATGACGATGGCGGCGTAACGACTGTTTTCCTGCGACTGGGCCTCGATCGGCCTGACGTTCGCCCCAAGGACGAGCGAAAGCGCGAGAACGGCGAAAAGACCACGACGGAAAAAGGCGATCATGGGCGGTTACGACCCTCGGTGAGCTAGGGTGCGACAGGCCCCCCGGCCGACGCGATTAAAGGACTAGCATAGGAAACGGGGGTTTCGTGGTGGTTAACCGGCCGTCAACGAGAATTTGAAGCGTCGAACCAGGTTATCGCCGTTCATATGCTGCAGCGCACAAAAACCTTGAATCGCCTTCGCACTTGCAGCATAACAAGCGCAGGCGGGGTTCGTCTCGCGCCTCGATTTCGCCGTGCCTATTTCCCCTCTTCCTTCATCTGGAGACACGATCATGGCTGACAGCGCCGAAACCGTGAAGAAGACCGTCGAACAAACCGCCGCCAAGGCGAAGGCCCAGGCCGCCGAGTTCCAGGCCGCCGGCGCCAACGCCTTCCGTGAAGGCATCGAGAAGTCGGTGGCTTCGCTGGGCGAACTGAACGCTCACAGCAAGAAGAACCTCGACGCCATGGTCGAGTCGGCCACGGTCGCCCAGAAGGGCGCTGAAGCCCTGTCGCAACAGGCGCTCGGCTTCGCCAAGTCCGCCTGGGAAGAGGGCGTCGCCGCCAGCAAGGAACTATCGACCGCCCGTTCGGTGCAGGAGTTCTTCGAGCTTCAGACCAGCTGGGCCAAGAAGTCCATGGAACGCTATATGTCTGAAATGACCCGGACGAACGAGATCGTCACCGCAACGGTTAAGGACAGCCTCAAGCCCATCAACGAGCGCGTCACCGCCTCGGTCGAGACCTTCCAGGCCGCCCGCTGATTTTGCGGCGATCCTGAAACGGATTCGAAAGGCCCCGGGGTTCGCCCCGGGGCTTTTTTCGTTCTGGGGCCGTGGTTTGCGCTTCACGAAACCTGTGACTGGACGCCGCTTCAATTCAGGCCATCATTCCCTATCTGATAGAGAAGACGACTCCCCGATTACGGAACACGAATGCCCATACAAAGGCCCGGTGAAAACGGGGGAGGCGCAGGCGCCGCCACCGTCACCGAAACAAAGCCGAAGCTTCAAAAGCCCTCGCTCTATCGGGTGCTGATTCTGAACGACGATTATTCGCCGATGGAATTCGTCGTCTATGTGCTGGAGCGGTTCTTCCAAAAGAGCCGGGAAGAAGCCACCCGCATCATGCTGCATGTGCATCAGCATGGCGTGGGCGTCTGCGGCGTCTTCACCTACGAGGTCGCCGAGACCAAGGTCGCGCAGGTCATAGAGACCGCGCGCCGCCACCAGCACCCTCTGCAATGCACGATGGAAAAGGACTGAGAGGAGCCTCCCTATGCCTTCATTTTCCCGTCCTCTCGAAGAAACCCTGCACCGCGCAGTCGGCTACGCCAACGCGCGCAGGCACGAGTATGCGACGCTCGAGCACCTGCTGCTCGCGCTGATCGACGATCCTGACGCGACCGGGGTCATGAGCGCCTGCAACGTCGATCTGACCGCGCTCAAGGCCGCCCTGACGCTCTATGTCGATAATGATCTCGCCGCTCTCGCCACGTCCGACGGCGAAGACGCCAAGCCGACCGCCGGTTTCCAGCGCGTGATCCAGCGCGCCGTGATCCACGTCCAGTCCTCCGGCCGCGAGGAGGTGTCCGGCGCAAACGTGCTGGTCGCCATCTTCTCCGAACGCGAGAGCCACGCCGCCTACTTCCTGCAGGAGCAGGACATGACGCGGTATGACGCGGTCAACTTCATCGCCCACGGCATCGCCAAGAAGGCGGGCGCTGGCGAAACGCGTCCGGCCAAGGGCTCTTCGCCCGAAGAGGCGGAGGATCAGTCGGCCGTCAAATCCGGCGGCGAGGCGCTTCAGGCCTATTGCGTCGACCTCAACGAGAAGTCGCGCCAGGGCAAGGTCGATCCGCTGATCGGTCGCCAGGCCGAGGTCGAACGCTCGATCCAGATCCTGTGCCGCCGCACCAAGAACAACCCGTTGCTGGTCGGCGACCCCGGCGTCGGCAAGACTGCCATCGCCGAAGGCCTGGCCCGCAAGATCGTCAACGGCGAGGTGCCCGACGTCCTGAAGGACGCCACCATCTATTCGCTGGACATGGGCGCCCTGCTGGCCGGCACCCGTTATCGCGGCGACTTCGAGGAGCGGCTGAAACAGGTGGTCAAGGAGTTGGAGAGCCACGATAACGCCGTGCTCTTCATCGACGAGATCCATACGGTGATCGGCGCCGGCGCGACGTCGGGCGGGGCCATGGACGCCTCCAACCTGCTGAAGCCGGCCCTGGCCTCGGGCTCGCTGCGCTGCATGGGTTCGACGACCTACAAGGAATATCGCCAGCACTTCGAGAAGGACCGCGCCCTGGTGCGTCGCTTCCAGAAGATCGACGTCAACGAGCCGACGGTCGAGGATACGGTGAAGATCCTGAAGGGTCTGAAGACCTATTACGAGCAGCACCACAAGGTCCGCTATACCGACAGCGCCATCCGCACCGCGGTGGATCTGTCGGCCCGCTACATGACCGACCGCAAACTGCCGGACAAGGCGATCGACGTGATCGACGAGGCCGGGGCGTCGCAGATGCTGGTGGTCGAATCCAAGCGCAAGAAGGTCATCGGTCAGAAGGAAATCGAGACCGTCATCGCCAAGATGGCCCGGATCCCGGCCAAGTCGGTGTCCAAGTCCGACACCGAGGGGCTGCGCCAGCTCGAGCCCGATCTGAACCGGGTCGTGTTCGGCCAGTCCTCGGCCATCGAACAGGTGTCCGCGGCCATGAAGCTGGCCCGCGCCGGTCTGCGCGATCCGCAGAAGCCGATCGGCGCCTTCCTGTTCAGCGGCCCGACGGGCGTGGGCAAGACCGAGGT
>NZ_JAUSOE010000067.1 GCF_030656255.1 Brevundimonas sp.
GTGAAAGCCAGCAGCACGCCAAAGCCGAAGAAGGCGAGCAGGACCCAGGTCGCCCCACCCTGCAGCGCCAGGCGATCGACGAAGCCCGGGTTGGCGTCCAGAGTGACCGCCGGCGATGACGCGACCGGCGAAGGCGCCGCCGCTCCCTCGTCGTTCTCTTGCGCGGGTGTAGCGCCCGGCGCGTGGATCGCCAGCATGGCCGCGGCCTGTGCGGTCTGCGCATCGGCCTCCCGCTCGGCCACGTCGGACTGCGGCCGGGTCGGCACGTCGATGGTGCGCGTCATCGGCGGGTAGCAGATCGAGTCTTCGAGGCAGCCCTGATAGGTGATGTTGACCGACGTCGGCTCGCCGGCCTGCGTCAGCGTCTGCGCCGACAGGGTCGCGCGACCCGCGTCATGCCAGACGTCGACGACGCCGAAGCCCGGATCGTCCTTGGTTTCGCCGGCGGCCAGTTCCAGCTGCAGAGACTCCTTCCCGCCCGGCGTGCTGGCGACGGTGTGGTCACGATAAAGATAATGGCCAGGCGCAATGTCCCAGGCGAAGGCCAGGTTGCCGTCAGCCTCACGCGTCACCGTCAGGGCGAAGGCCTTGTCAGGCGAAAGCGGAGCCTGACCCAAGGCCGAACCCGGCAGGGCGAAGGACAGAAGAGCGAGAGCGGCGGGCAGCAGTCGGTGGAAAAACCTCATGGCCATCTCGTCGGCAAGCGAGCTTAAGTCAGGCTTAAGCCGGAGCTTGCACGTCACACCGCATGAGATTGCTCGCCATAGAAGACGATCCCGTTCTCGCTGACGGCCTCCAGGTCGGGCTCAGCGCCTGCGGCTGGACGGTCGAGGTCGTCGGGCGGGTCGAGGACGCCCTCGCGGCGCTTGAGAGTTCGGAGTTCGATGCGGTCGTGCTGGACCTGGGCCTGCCCGACGGCGACGGCCTCTCGGTGCTGCGCTTCGTTCGCGAGCGCGACATGGATGTCGGGGTGGTGGTCTTGTCGGCGCGCGACGACAGTCGGGACCGCATTCTGGGTCTGGACGCCGGCGCAGACGACTATGTCGGCAAGCCCTTCGATCTCGACGAATTGGCGGCGCGACTGCGCGCGGTGCGGCGTCGCCTGCTTGGACGCTCGACACCCGCCTTGCGACACGGTGGAGTGACCATCGATCCCAAGTCGCGTCTGGCCTGGCGCGAAGAGGGCGACCTGCCCCTCTCGAGACGTGAGTTCGCTATCCTGGAGGCCCTGATGGAACGGCCCGCACAGGTCCTCTCGCGCAGTCAGCTGGAAGAACGCCTCTACGGCTGGCAGGAGGAGATCGGCTCCA
>NZ_JAUSOE010000071.1 GCF_030656255.1 Brevundimonas sp.
GGTCATGTCGTCGCCGTTTCCGCGCCGAATGGCGACAGCGAAAATATCCTCTTCCGTCGGCAGATAGATGCCGATGACGTGCTCCGCCGCCGAGGGGCGCACCTTCAACAGCCCGGACCTGTTTCCGACCAGGTAGATAGGCAGTTTGCGCGGCGTAGTTTCCGACAGGGGAATCTTCGAGCGGAACCGCATGACGCGGTCGAACATCTCCAGTTTGCGGACATAGTCCCGCAACGACCGCTCGCTGCCCTCGCTGTAGACGATGAACTGCTCGCTCTCGGCCCGCAGCCAGTCGGCCTGGGCCGTCGTCGCCGCGCTCATAAGCCCCAGCAAGGCCATCGCCCCCGCAACGCCTGCGCGTAATCCCGCCAAATTCATGATCCCCTCCGCCACTCGGGCCTTAGTCGCAGAGGTTGTGCGCCGTCGTAAAGCCGCGTCGTGCAATTTCGCCAGATCGCAACCCGTTTGCGCCACATCAAATAACCCCTCGCCATAAGGGGCTATTGGAGTCATTGTCGGGTCTGAGGAGACGATCAGGCCGTCAGAGCCCGGCGCTTCTCTCCCGGATCGATCCGGGATCATAGGGAAAGGAAATGACGATGGCTGTTATCCATCCTGAAGACCGTATCGTCGGTCTGGATCGCGCGCGCTCAAACCGTCCGCGCAAACTGCACCCCGCCTTTGGACTGGCGATAGGCTTCGGCTTTATCTTCGCTGCGTCCACCGTCGTGCATCTGCTGTTCGCGGCGTTCTGACGGCGGTCTGAAACGGCGCGGCCGCAAGGTCGCGCCATCGGCGTGAGCGCAAGCTCAGGCGGCGAGACGGTTCCAGACCGCTCGGTCGGCCGCGATCGCGTCCAGGCGGCGGCCTTTGTCGTGCAAATGGGCCATGACCGCGTCGGGCAGGGTGCAGAAGCGCGGCTCGACCAGGTCGGGATTGCAGGCGACGGCGGGCGCCGCGAACAGGGCGGCGTTGACGTCCGGGCTGCGCTCGGCGATCAGCCAGGCTAGGCGGCGCGCGCGGCCGGGGTCGTTGCGATGCAGCAGCGGATCTTCGGCGAACAGTTCGCAGCCCAGTTCCAGCACATAGTCGAAGCCCAGCTTCTCGAACCGGCGCGCGTCGGCGGGCGTGACCGGGCAGGCCTCGTCCAGGTCGAACACGACGTCGTTCAGGAGAAACAGCATGGGCGAGACGCTTCTTGCGATCCGGACGGGATGTCGTCCGTACCCACAGCCTTACGCCCCAGTCGCTTGCGGTCCCGTTCACGGACGCGGTTAAGCCTTTCTGACCGGCCGATCCGGGGATTCTACGAAACGCCCACCAGTCCGACCGCCAGATTCACCGCCAGGGCCAGGATCACCGTGTTGAAAACAAAGGCGGTCAGGCTGTGCACGCTCGACAGCCGTCGGATGCCCCGGTCGGCGATCTGAACATCGGCCGTCTGGGACGCCACCCCGATGATCAAGGCGAAATGCAGAAAGTCCCAGTAATCGGGCTCGGTCTCGCCAGGGAAGATCAGGCCGCCCCGATCCTTGCCGTGTTCGCCGTGCTGATAGAAGGCGTGGGCGTAGTGCAGGGCGAAGATCAGGTGGATGAAGGTCCAGGACAGGGTCACGGTCCCCAGGGCCAGCAGACTGTCGCGGATCGGCGAGCCGCCGCGCTGAACAGCCTCGCCCACCACCACCACGATACTGGCGACCGCCGCCAGCAGGCTGAGGGGCAGCACGGCGCCGCCGGTCTGATCCAGGGCCGCCGCGCGTCGGCGAATGGCGTTGGCGTCCTGGGCCAGGGCCATTCGGGTCAGGGTGGCGGCGATGAAGACCGCGACCCCCGCGATCCAGCCATAGGCCACGCGGGTCAGTGCGTTTTCACCGGCTGGCACCAACAGGGTGACCAGGATCACCACCCCCAGGCTGGAAAACAGAACGCCGTACAGGCGGAGAGGACGAAACAGGCGCATGGTCGGATCATGACGCCCCTTGCGCGTCCCGCAAGCGCCCAGACGAAGGCGCCTAGACGAAAAGCGAAGGGGCTGACGCGACGTGACCCTTGCGAAGCGTCCTTGGGTCGGCTTAGCGTGATCACGCATTGTTACAGGTCCGGCCGTCGCGCCGGAGAAAGGGCCGCCATGACGTCCTATGAAGATCGCGCCGGGTTGAAGGTCGCGGCCGAACTCGCCGCCCTGATCGAACAGGACGTATTGCCGGGCCTGGAACTGGACCCGGCGGGTTTCTGGTCCGGGACGGCGGATATCTTCGCCCGGTTCGCGCCGGAAAACCGCGCCCTGCTGGCCCGGCGTGACGATCTTCAGGCCCAGATCGACGCCTGGCACGCCGCCCGCAAGGGCCAGCCCTATGATGTCGCCGCGTCCCAGGCCTTCCTGCGCGAGATCGGTTATCTGGTCGAGGAGCCGGCCCCCTTCGCCATCGGCACGGCCGGGGTGGACGCCGAGATCGCCGCCATGGCCGGGCCGCAGTTGGTCGTGCCGGTGCTGAACGCCCGCTTCCTGTTGAACGCCGCCAATGCCCGCTGGGGCAGCCTGTACGACGCCCTCTACGGCACGGATGCGCTGGGCGACCTGCCGACCGGCGGCGGCTATGACGCGGCGCGGGGCGCCCGAGTCGTGGCCCGCGCCAAGGCGTTTCTGGACGAGGCGGCGCCCCTGGCCGACGGATCGCACGCCGATGTCGCCGGTTGGTCGGTGGTCGACGGCGCCCTGGTCCCGGCCCTGAAGGATCCCACCCAGTTCGTCGGCTTCGTCGGAGATCCGGCCTCGCCCGCCTCCATCCTGCTGGCGCACCACGGCCTGCACATCGAACTGGTGATCGACCCGTCCCACCCGGTCGGCGGCGCCGATCCGGCGGGCCTGGCCGACGTCGTGCTGGAATCCGCCCTGACCACCATCGTCGATCTGGAGGACTCGGTCGCGGCCGTGGACGCCGCCGACAAGGTCGAGGCCTATCGCAACTGGCTGGGCCTGATGCGCGGCGACCTGTCGGCCACCTTCAAGAAAGGCGGCGAGACCCTGACCCGCACGCTGGAGACCGACCGCCACTGGACTGCGCCGCACGGCGGCGACGTGACCCTGAAGGGCCGCAGCCTGCTGTTCGTGCGCAACGTCGGCCATCTGATGACCACGCCCGCCATCCGCCTGGCCGACGGTTCGGACGCGCCCGAAGGCGTCATGGACGCCGTCGTCACCAGCCTGATCGCGCTGTACGACATCAAGGGCCTCGGCGCCTTCGGCAACAGCGCGACGGGCTCGGTCTATATCGTCAAGCCGAAGATGCACGGGCCGGACGAGGCCGGCTTCACCGACCGGCTGTTTGACGCGGTCGAGGATCTGCTGGCCCTGCCGCGCCACACGATCAAGGTCGGGGTCATGGACGAGGAGCGCCGCACCTCGGCCAATCTGGCGGCCTGCATCCATGCGGTGAAGG
>NZ_JAUSOE010000083.1 GCF_030656255.1 Brevundimonas sp.
GAACCACAAAGGGCGATTGAGGAGACAATATCTGGGTCGATAGCAGCTACCGAACGTCCAGCCTTCGTCAGACTGATGGATCGCCTCGAAGCAGGCGATGTGCTGCTGGTTACGAAGCTCGACAGACTGGGGCGTAACGCAATGGATGTAAGGGCAACGGTTGAGCGCCTAGAGCAGTCGGGCGTGCGAGTTCATTGCTTAGCCCTAGGAGGAGTCGATCTAACCAGTGCCGCTGGCCGAATGACCATGTCCGTAATCGCTGCGGTGGCCGAATTTGAACGTGACCTGCTCATTGAGCGTACCCAGTCAGGCCTGAAGCGAGCAGTGGAGCAAGGTAAGAGGCTTGGACGCCCCCCCAAGCTCTCAGACACCCAACGTGAGGAGATCGTAGCCAAACGTAGCAATGGCGCATCGCTAGGCTCGCTAGCTAAGGAGTATGGCGTCACGCGCTCAGCGATCCAGCGCGTTGAGAAAAGACCTCAGTCACCTAAGGCTTTTTAACCTCTCTTTGAGCCAGTGCCTTAGTTCTTACTTCTGCGACGAAGGTCTCCGTCTTGATACGGTCCCGCGTAATATCGTTGATATCAACAATCGCTGCACAGAGGTCCCTCATCTTGGCCAAGACTGCCTCGTCATTGCTGCTAATAAACTTCTCAATTGCCGCACATGCAGCCTTGATCTTTCCCGAATTCAACTGCGGGGTACTCGCACCTAGAACATAATATTTTATGGCCATCAATATGTGCCATCTAAGTTTGAAGTACTTCGGATCAATCTTACCGTTGCTGGTCAAAAGCTTCACACGATAAAGCGTATAAGCAGCTACGTGATATATGTCTTCTGCGTAGGACCTATCGAACACCACGTTCTTTAGCTCACCGGTAAGACGATTTGGGTACCGGCTCGCAACATCAGGCTTGTCTAAAAACATCGCCCCCGCGCATCGGGCAATTTCTTTAATATCAAAGACACGTATCGCCTTGACATTATCGTGCGAGGCGAACTGGTTCTTGCGCCTTTCAAAATATAGACGGTACTCTTCATCTTGACCGCGCGCATCAAAGTACCTCTCAAGCGCCTTAACCGAATCTAGAGTGGCAAGAAACTGATCCTCTTCGACTTTTGCTTGCCGATTCGTCGATCTGACAATATCATCGACAACATTAGCGTCCGATGTCTCAACAATTTTTAGCATCAGCGTAGTGTCGTCGGTAACACTTGCCCGATTCTCGAACAGAACATTTGATGTCTGACATCCATTTACGATTTGGAAATCCCGTAGATAAATCTCAAGACTGCTCACCCGCACATCGGGTGAAATAATTGTTATACCATTATTCAGGACGCCAAACCGCTTTTGCTTATCAACGTCGCGAAGTGTCTCTGAGATTTCAGAGTTGATCTCTCCGTCTAGGCCAATAAAGTCGCGAACATTTTCTTCGAAAATTCTCTGTCTCAGGCGACCATTCGCGTCACTCAAAATCTGCTCAATGAAATCCTTCGCCTTGACCGTTAACACGTATCCTTGCTCAATCTGAGGAGCCTTGGGAAAGGCTGCCAAACCGATTACTTTTAGAGTGGCTTCGACTTGGCCCTCGGCTGCGGCCCACATGACGATGATTGCGTCTCGGTCGAGCAGCTTGGCTTCAACGGTGCTGAAATACCCAGTATCTCCCACTGACCGTTCAAGCGCTTCTCGGGCGGCCAATATCTCCCTTTCCTCGGCCACGCGCGCAGTATTTGCGAAATAACAGCGTGCCTGAGGCTTTCCTCCGCGCAACTTTCCGACGTTCTTTAAAACGGCGTCAAATACTTCTCGCGAATTTCTAATGTACTCACTATGTGGGTACTGATGTTCGTCGCTCAAAAAATCCACTACTGCGGATTGAAAGTTGTTAATATCGCTTTTATTCCAGCTTTCGCCAGTTTTTGCCTGTGTGAATATTATAGTCGCCTCGACATCTCGTTTGCGACCCGCAAAGAAGTCGTCAATCTCATCCGTAGACGAAACGAATACGTCATCTAGGAAGACCATTACACCGTCAATTCCCGGGTCGTCACCTTCGTATACCAAATCTCGCGGATCAACACCCTCAGCGCAAAGGGATCGCAGGGCTGCGTAGTTTACAAATGCTTCGAACTGCTTCGAAATCGCCCAATCAATTGAGTATTTTTTCGAAAAATCAGCGAGATGGTTTTGTACGACCCGGTGCATAGACGCTCCCCTACAGCGTGATGACGGCTGTTTGCACCCATGTGAGCATGCGAATCTCCAACACGCTAGAGGCGAATGTCAGGAGCCCTGAAACGGAAAACGAAGCCTGCGCATTATCCAAGGAGGTCCTTCGGATGACACCCCAACGCCGTGGCTATTCTGACTACCACTAGAAGGCTGGGATTTCTTCTGCCTCGCTCAATCCCTCCAAGGTAGGTCAGATCAATCTCAGCTTCGAAGGCCAACTTTTCCTGAGTGAACCCGCGCTCAAGTCGAAGCCGCCTAACATTTTCCCCAACCAATGCTCTCCAGTCCATTTACAGGAAGGAGCAGGATCGGGCTTATTGTCACTAGGGATTATAGTCCCTATTGGGAGGAGAATGTCGGAATGAGGGTAGGTTTAGTTTTGGCGGTTGCCATAAGTCTAACGGCTTTAGCCGCTCAGGCAGGATGGCAGCGAACCGAATGGGGCATGACAGAGAGTGAGTTCCTTGCGGTGTATCCAAGCGCCGTAAAGGAAGGCACGTCATACAACCTTTCGCCAGCACCAACCCAGAGCGTGGGGGCGACATCGGCCCGGTTCGACTTCCCACGAGGCAAGCTCTACCGCGTCGTCGTGACCTACGAAGGTCTGGAGTATGAGCAGCTAAAAGCATCAGTCTCGGCGCAGTTTGGCAGGCCAAGTACGGAGGAAGAGCGGAGTTGTCGTTCCGGCATTTGCACTCAGAAAGCCACCTTCAGCGACCCACGCAGACGTAACGTTGTCGAAACCTCTGAATTTATGGGGAGGTACTACGTGTCCTACACCGAATTGCAGACCGGGTTTTAGATTGTGCTGAGGTTTGACAGCGTCGAGTAAGCCACTGTCTTGAAAAGACCCATATGGGGAGGGGTAGACATTCTACGCGGTTGAATTCCCTGCGCTGCCTTCTTCGCTCCGGGCCTACCACCTCCTCCCAATTCGCGAGGGATAATCGGGGCCAGCGAGGCGCGGGAATGAGGCTTATCGTCGAAGGCAACATAAGACTACCTAGCGGTTGCGTGCAACGTTGATTATTCGGTGACGAAGCCGTCGCCTCGATTCGTCCAGCCATCCTCGCGCATCTCGATCCGGTCGGTTTTCACACGTCCAGAGGCCGCCACAGTGTCAGCATTTAGCCAGCTATCTCGATTCATACCAAAACACTCGACTGCGGAGTGGATATGGCTGATCGTCCCCATGACAGTCGCATTGAGTATGTTGGTCGGTTCTGGCCCGCATATCCAGCAGGCTTTGGGAATGTCAATCAGTGTCCATGACACTTATAGTCAACAGGCGGTTTTACAGTTTCCACGGCTATCGATATGGATTCTATCCAGCCTGCTACATCCATATAGCCTAATAGTACTCCTAAGTGTACTTTATGCAATAGGGGCTCGGACCGCAATTTCTCAGGCTACTAGGCTGTGCTTATGCATCGGCTCATTACTGACGGCCAGTGATGCACTATTGGTCGCGAGCCGGATAGACCCAAATATCTCTTTTCCCGGCACAGTATTCTATAATTTCTCAGGCGGTATAGCTTGCGGAATATTTTATTTTGTATCCTTATACTTATATTCTTTGGCGTTCGACCATTTTTCAACAAAGCAGGTCTTGCGTCGTGTTGCCCCGGCAATGTCGGTCATACTTTTTGGTATGATCACTTCATCCGTTTTTCTTTTTTCGATAACGAACCTGTTTCAGCCGGTCCCGGCAATTGTCAATCTCAGTTTCGGGGACAATTCCTCTCTTTCAACTGTATCAAAGTCAAAAGTGGATATTGATCCAGAAATGACACCGCACTCTGATCGTCAGCCTGATGAGAGATTTGCATTTATTCCACGTACCGATCTAGATGGAATCTTGTCGATAACTCATGCAGGTCGTAGTAAACTCTCTACCGGATTACAGTCAATCGATGCAGAGTCAGCTTTTGGATTGTCGATATCGGCGTACGCCGACTGTCCATTCTGGGAGATTGAAGCACTTCCACGGCCAAAGCCTCTTCTCTTTTCCTATCCGGTTCGGCAGTCGAACATCGTCATAGATGGCGGCAACTCCGATATCAAATCGACTGTGTCCGGACTTGTGACGTTAAACGCTGGCGATATTCAGATGTTTGGTATTTCGAATTCAGAAAAGGAGTCTGAACGAGATATATCTGGTTTTGTAACCGAAAATACCTCCGTTCAGTATTCATCGTCGGATGACATACCCTACCTCATCGGAACATCATTGTTGAAGGCTAGCGGCAACAGAGGCCTTCCTTCTCCCGTTAAATTCACGCTGTCTATTGATGATCGGACATTTGATTTATCAATACATGGAGACAACACCGCACGGACATCAGATCGACTGGTTTGTAGGCCCGTTGCACTCTCAGTAGAGGATGGCAATCTGATTTTGTCTGAAAGACCTCGCTCTTATATATCGCTATATATACAGCCGTCACGCGAAGGTGCTGGGCAGGCGTATCACTCACAGGCTCAAACGTTGCGAGTTGAAGGCATCAACGGCTGGGTAGCTTTGAAAAACGTCCCCGTCAGCGATATCGCGAACACCTCAATGGGCGGCATTCAGATGATGTTTGCGCAATCCGGGATGGAGCATCTTGAGGTCGGAGGGAGAACGGTTGATGTGCGACCATCCGATACCCTCGTCACGCGAGGCGACCAACGAATTCGCATTGGCGATGACGGTAATTTTGCCGTTTCCGGTCGCGCGGATGCCATCTGGCGCAATGATATCCGAGCTAGTCTAACGCGATGGGAACTACTCAGTGGGGAAATGCGCGTCGGTCTTGTGACGGCACTGCTTGCATCGCTCGCTACCGCAATCACGATGCTGTGGAGACTGGTGAACTCCTTTGGGCGGACCAGCCCGACCCAGCGATTCCGATTTTAACGCGCGAGATGATCTTCGCCAATGATGGCCGTCGTGGTTTGACACTCCGGTATAACCCGTTGATGGGATATGTGTTCGGTCCAAACGGTTTGACACCTCATCTCTCTGAAATGTCAGCGCTCTTCCATTCCCTCCGGGCCTACCACTCCTCTCTAGAGGTCTGATTGGGCAGGAAATCTAGCAAATACGGCCCTTTCGAAGCTTGCACTGTGACACATAACTTTGTCACCGGACGGGAACCTGGCGCTGCTAATCCGCCTTGGATGGGTAGCTGGCAATGTGTCGGGACCACTTAAAAGTGGCTCAAAACCACTTAAGAGTGGCTCAACTACTAGATCCAACAGCCATCGACCGGCTGACTGTCCGCTCGTGACTCTAAGCGGACGTCCAGAAGGTCGGCTTTCATGACGCCCTGGATGGCGCACGACCTCATCGACTTCGAGCAGAGCTTCGAAAAGTCGCCTACGACAACGCTCGAGCTCCAGGCTCTCGTTCGGCGTCGTGTCGAGAAGATCGCGCATGACCTGGTGCATGGAAAGTTCGCACAGGCCGATACCTTAAAGGGACTGATCGACGAGAACGCCGTCCAGCGCTGGATCGCCGATCGTTTCGAGACGCTTCGCGGCAGGGCGTATTCGGTCGAGCGGGAAACGCATGTCGCCGATGAGAAGGAACCGGACATCACCCTCACCAGTCGCGACAGCTGCGTGGCGCTGCCCATCGAAATCAAGGTGATCGATGAGATGAGCGTGCCTGCATTGGAGGTGGCGCTCGAGAACCAGCTGTGTCGCCAGTATCTGCGTCATGCCGAAGCGCGCCATGGCGCCCTGCTTCTGGTCCATCAGAGTCCTCGCGCCGCTGGCTGGAAGATGCCAGATGTCGCGGGGCACGTTCCGCTGAGCCAGGTTCTCGCGCACCTCGAAGGTCAAGCGAAACGAATTCGGGAGCGGGACCCGCGAGGCCCTCAACCGATCGTGCTGCTCATTGACGTTTCGAAGTAGGGAGCGCGCGACCCGCGAGTTCGCGACCGTTTATGCCGGTGTCCGAACGGAAGGGGGCTCGGTCCCTCCCGCAGGCCACTGGAAGGCGAGGCCGGAGCACATATTAAAGGCTGCCAGCGAATGTCACTTGTCGGCCACCGCCAATGCCTGCTCCTTGAGTTCATTCGGCATTCGCTCTCTTAGCGGCCCGAAATGCCACTGAGGCACCGTTAGCTGGTATCCTAAAATGGCGACCTGAAAATCTACCGACCTTTCAATGGCTGGTTGAGCCACTCTTAAGTGGTCCCGACACAATGACGGAAGCGCGGTGACCGCTTCCTTCGGGATGCGATAACACGAGCTCCCACTCGGCATAGTGGATAGAGCCTTCGGGAAGACTGACGCAGTAAGCGCCGCTTCGGAGGGCGACGATATCGCGGGACCCTCTGCCTCCAGATTGCAGATAGATTTCTCCATCGGGAGCAACAGACAGGCTGCCGGGGGTTCCATAGGGATGAGCGACGGGAACGCCACGAGCTCTCGGTCTTGCGGTAACTTCGCCGGTCACCTTCTCGACGAACTCCGGCAGGTTCCGCACCCACGCCACGAATGGGGTCGGTTCTCCGGGAGTATGCGAGTGAATAACCAACGCGCCCTCGGTGCCTGATATGTCGGCGCGAACGCAAAGCCAGAAACCATTCGGCCACGACACTGAGAAGAGTTCGCCCGGTTGGAGCTCGTCCTTCCTAACTGGCCGAGGGAAATGGCTTTCGATGACCATTACTTTTTCTCGTCCGGCTTTTTCGGCGCAGGGGCGCTTGCCGAAGGTTTCTTCGCAGGCTGGGGAGCATGGTCACGCGCATTCACCTGGAAGTAGTGCGTCGGCGGACGATCACGCCCAACCTTACCCCCTTCACTTTTCTCGGTGTTCGACGCAGCCTCTTCGCGCCGGACCTTCATTTCCATCGGCTCATCTTCTTCAGGCGGCATCCGTGGCTCCACGACTTAAGGGCTCTGACTTTTCGGGCGCATCCGAGGAGTTGCTCGATTTCATTCGGGAGCAGAGCGAGAAACGGCTCGCCGCGCAAGCGCAACTTATGGCGTCTGCTGATTCGCGCGCGAATGCGCTTCTAGCGGCCAGTGTCGCGCTTTCCGCCGCAGCCGTGGCGACAGCCGTGGGCCAGTCCGATGCAAACGGCAGCCCGCGTCTTGTGTGGGCCGCCGCAGCTTTCGCGTCGTTGACTGTCGGGGCCGCCGGTCTAGCAGTTGCCGCGCTATGGCCGATCCCTGTCCACGCGGTGGGTTGGACGGGCAACTCATTCATCGGTGACATCAAAGCGGGCAAAACTAGTCGTCTGATCAAGGCGGAGATCGTCGCGATGCTTCACGCCAGAACGGAGCGGAATCGTGCCTGCGCTTCGCAGTTGGCAGTGCGAGTCAAAGGGGCAATGCTCTGTTTATCGCTCGCTCCTCCTGTGGGACTCGCGGTGGGCATCTATGATCCCTGTGGCTGGAGCGGGGTGGTGTCGGGGTGCATTGCCGCTGGCTGCCTGGGCTTCGCGACCTATTTCGGGGACAAGCTCCGGGGTGAAGCAAAACGCGCGATGGCTGTTGCACGTGACACCTGAACTGTGAAAAAAGCCTCTCGTTGAGGACGGAAAAAGCTAGTAAATCCAATGTTTGAGGGAGGGTTAGAGGCTCTCCCTCCGAGCCTACCAATCCCTATGTTTTTGACAATGAAACAAGGGGTTTAGAAAGTTTGATACTCAGGATTTGACATTAAGCGTTGTCTTTTCGATTTGAAGACGACTGAAGCCTGACGCTGGACATCAACCTCAAGCTGTGCAGTAAAGCCCCAATGAGGCAGAGGGCAATAGTCGGAATTTGGGCGGTGTGCTGCGGCGTCTTGCTGGCCCTTGTGTGGACGGCCTTCTTTGGGGCTTCACTCAATCCCATGTGGAAGTGGTTCACGACCAACAAGGACACAGCGGGTTGGGTGCAAGCTTTCGGCTCCATCGCGGCGATCTTGGCGACAGCGGGTGTTGTGTGGTGGCAGGAAACTCGCCGGCGCGAAGACATTAGAATTGAGAGACTACGCCAGCGGACAGACCAGCTTGAAGGCCTTTCTGCAATGGGACGACGGCTGGTAAAAATTCTGTCTGAAGTTGAAAACTCCTACGACTACTTTGAGAATAGGTTCGTCGACGTAGCCTTCCAAGACATCTCCGCAGCCTTTGCAGAAGTCCCCGTCCATGACGCTCGAAGCTATAGCGTTGCCACAGCCGTCATGACCCTTCGACGTATAAGTTTGCGCGTATTGGAGCCCCTCCATTGGCTGACAGAGTACCAACTGCGCACTTCGTACCATCCATCCTGGGACATAGAAGCCGAAAACCGCTTCTCCATTGTGCAATCTGCGCTCGACGAAGCCATACTTGCGCTGAACGTGCTGGAGGCAACATTAGACAGAGTCGAATCCAAGCTTCCCCGCAAGGAGCGTGGGACCAATTCGCCCCCCTGGAAGCCGAGTTCAGCTGAATGAGAAACGATCAGTAAGACGCTATTACGGTAAAGGCGCGGCACGTCGGCAACCCATTCGCTCGATTACCGTAGCTCTTAGTCATTCGGAATGTCATTCGAAAACATAGCGCAAGCGTGTTGCTGCTGCGGGCTCGCCCGAGGTTAAGTCGTCCCACCGCATGTTCGTCAGGCCATGATATCGCCGCGCAATTCGAACGGTCAGCGTCTGACGGGACACCCGTCTGAAAAAGGCGGCGTTAACCCCCCGCCGGCCCCTGCGTCCACCGTTCCACGTCCGGCTGAAGCCCGATCAGGGCCAGGCCCGCCGCGATGGATTCGAACTCGCCGCCGGTCTCGATCCGGTCGGGGCCGAAGCGGCGGTGGAACAGGGCGCGGACGGCGGGGGTCAGGGAGGTGCCGCCGGTCAGGAAGACGCGGTCGACTCCTTCCATCGTCAGGCCCGACTGTCGCAGGGCCTGATCCAGGGCTTCGTCCAGGGCCGTTTCGATGGCGGTCAGTTCGGGCGCGATCCAGGCTTCGAACTGGGCGCGCGTGACCGGTTTCTCGATCCGCACGTCGCCGGCCACGAACGAGAAGTCGGCGGCCTCGGCCCGCGACAGATCCTGTTTCAGCGTCGAGACGGCGCGGTACAGGGCGTGGCCGTGGTTGTCGTCCAGCACCTCGATCAGCCGGTCGATCTTCTCGGGCTCCAGCGAGGTCGTGGCCAGGCCCCGGATGTCGCGCATGTCGCGCGACGCCCGCAGCAGGGCCAGCTGGTCCCAGCGGGCGAAGGCGGAATAATAGCGCTGCGGCACCGGCAGGGTCTTGCCGACGCTGGCGTAGAAACTGCCTTTGCCCAGTTCCGGCGACACCAGATTGTCGATGATCCGATAGTCGAAGGCGTCGCCCGCCACCCCGACCCCCGACCGCGCCAGGGGCGTGGACTTCAGCCCGTCCGGCGTCTGTTCGAAGCGGATGATGGAGAAGTCGCTGGTGCCCCCGCCGAAGTCGGCGACCAGGACGGTGGCGTCCTGTTTCAGGGTCCGGGCGAAATAGAAGGCGGCGCCGACCGGTTCATAGGCGTAGCGGACGTCCTCGAACCCCAGCCGGCGAAACGCGGTCTCATACCGCTCCAGCGCCAGGGCCTCGTCCGGGCGGCCGCCGGCGAAGGTCACGGGCCGGCCCACGATGACGCGCGGCGGCAGGTCGGCCATGGCGGACCCCGCATGGTGCCGCAGCTTCAGCAGGAAGGCGGCCAGCAGGTCCTCGAACGTATAGCGCCGGTCGTGGATACGGGTCTCGGTGAAGGCGGCGCTGGCGGCGAAGGTCTTGAACGACTGGATGAACCGGGTGTCGTGCGGATCGTCGACATAGGCCTCGATGGCCCAGGGCCCGGCCTCGACCACCCGTTCCGGCCGCCCCTCGCCCTCGGCGGCGTGGAACTGGAAGCTCAGGGCCGAGCGGAAGGTCGAGCTTTCGCCCCCCTCGACCACGAACTGCACCAGGACGGCCCCGGTCGTCGGGTCCGCCAGGGCGACGACGGAATTCGTCGTGCCGAAATCTATGCCGATCGTCAGCGGCTGCGGCGTGGTCATGACCCGGCTCCTCGAAGGGCGGGCTTCCTACAGCGTCCGGGCGCAATAGGAAACGCCGGATCGGACCTTTACCGGCGGTTCGTCGCCTCGGCGTGTCGCGCCAGCAGGGCTTCGGCCTGGGCCAGGTGCAGGCGTTCGACCATGGCGCCGCCCACCCGGATCGCGCCCCGCCCCTCGGCCGTCGGCGCGGCGAAGGCTTCGACCACGGCGCGGGCCTGGGCCACCTCGGCCTCGGACGGCGAGAAGGCGGCGTTGGCGGCGGCGATCTGGGACGGGTGGATCAGGCTCTTGCCGTCGAACCCGTACAGCCGACCCTGCGCCGCCTCGGCCGCCAACCCGTCCGCATCCTCGATCCGGTTGAACACCCCGTCCACCGCCAGCAGCCCATGCGCCCGAGCCGCGACGACCAGGGCGGCCAGCCACGGCTTGAACGGCTCGCGATCCGGCGACGCGCCGGTCCCCAGGGCCTTGGCCAGGTCGTTGACCCCCAGCATCAGCCCGTCCAGCCGCCCGCCCGCGCCCGCAATATCGTTAAGCGCGATCAGACCGCGCGGCGTCTCGATCATGGCCCACAAGTCGGCGCCCGGCGCGCGGGCCGAGATCGCGTGGACCGTCTCGACGGTCTCCACCTTGGGCGCGACGATCAGGCCGGCGCCCGCGTCCGCCAGCGCGTTCAGATCGTCCTCGCCCCAGTCGGTGTCGAGGGCGTTGATCCGCACCCCCAGCCGTGGCCCGAACCCGCCCGCCCTCACTGCCGCGACCGCCGCCGCCCGCGCCTCGGCCTTGGCCTCGGGCGCCACCGCATCCTCCAGGTCCAGAATGGCCACGTCGCAGTCCAGCGTCCGCGCCTTCTCCACCGCCCGCGCGTTCGACGCCGGCAGGTACAGGACGCTGCGGACCAGATCGCCCCGCATCAGACCCGCCCGGTCACGGGCACCAGCGCCCCGGTCATGGCCCGGCTCTCGGGCGAGGCCAGGAACAGGATCACCGCCGCCAGATCGGCCGGGGCGACCCAGGTCGCCGGATCGGCGTCCGGCATGTCCTTGCGGTTGGCCGGGGTGTCGATGATGGAGGGCAGGACGGCGTTGACCGTCACCGCCGTCGTCTTCAGCTCGTCGGCCAGGGCCTGGGTCAGGGCGTGAACCCCCAGCTTGGCCGCCCCATAGGCGCCCATGCCTGCGCCGGGCTTCAGCGCGGCGGCCGAGCCGATATTGACGATCCGCCCATCCTCAGCCGCCTTCAGATACGGCAGGGCCGCACGGCTGGCGTTCAGGGCGGTGGTCAGGTTCAGCGCCTGCATCCGGTCCCAGGCCGGCGCCGCGTCCTCCGTCGTCTGCCACACGAAGCCGCCGGCGATATTCGCCAGCACGTCCAGCCGCCCGAACCGGCTGATCACGGCGGTGAAGGCCGCCTCGGCCTGGCCCGCGTCGGTCAGATCGACCCCGCCCAACTCCAGCACCCCGGCCGGAACCACATGGCCCGCCGCATGGTCGATGACCGCGACCTTCAGCCCCGCCGCCAGCGCAGCCTCCAGCACGGCCCGGCCCAGCACCCCGTGCCCGCCGGTAATCACGATCACCCGTTGCGTCATCTCGTCCTCCACCGCATCCCTCCCTGTCGCCGATCAACCGGCGGCGAAGACCCTGGCCAACAGGCGTTCCAGCCCCGCCTGATCCACGGCGTCAAAGGCGGCCGGGGTCGTCGCGTCCACGTCGAACACGGCGATCAGGGCGCCCGAGGCGTCCAGCACCGGCACGACGATCTCGCTGGCCGAGCGGCTGTCGCAGGCGATATGGCCGGGGAAGGCGTGGACGTCCTCGACGATCTGGGTCGTGCGCGTCGCCGCCGCCGTTCCGCACACCCCGCGCCCGAAGGCGATCCGCAGACAGCCCAGCGTCCCCTGATACGGCCCGACCACCAGTTCGTCCGCCTTGTCCGGCGCCACGACATAGAAGCCCGTCCAGAAGAAATGGTCGAAGGCGTCGGCCAGCATCGAGGCGACCGTCGCCATCCGCGCCGTCACATTGGGCTCCCCGTCCAGAACGGCCAGCACCTCGGCCTCGACCTCAGCGTAACGGTCAGCCTTGTCGGCGGGGCGGTCGTCGCGGGCGACATAGGACATGGGCGGCTCCTTCGATTCGCAGCCGATATAGGGGGCGGTCGCCTCCAACGCGAGCTTTCGCCTCAGGGCCGAAATTTCTAAACGTCGGAAATCACACAACAAGGTTCTTCAGCCCGAAAATAGGGGCTTGCTGCAGCACAGCTTTGTCGCAAAACAGCGTTAACCATGATGAACGATCGGACCTGTCGGCGCATGTGCGCGCCGTCCTGCGTCGTGGCGAACACGGGATTTATCGGGGGCGACGGCGACGCATGAGGGAGCACGACAAAGCGGCGCAAGATCCCTTCCGGCGCCTGCGCGGCCGCCCGCCTCTAGTCGGCGGCGTCCTGGCGATCGTGGTCCTTCTGGTCGCCGTTCTGCTGCTGGCCAGCTGCGGCGACGGTCGGCCGGGCTTGTGGCGTCGCGGCGGCCAGAACGACGCCGCCCTGTCCTGCCCCCGCCCCGCCTCGGTCACGGGGTCCGAGTTCAACGCCCAGGAGGCCGGTCTGCGCGCCCTGCGCCGCGCCGCCTTCCGCGGCGACGTCTTCGCCCAGCTGGAGCTGGGGGCGCGCTACGCCGCCGTCCGCGCCACCGACAAGAATATCGAAGACCCGATCGAAAGCGCGGTCTGGTACGCCATGGCCCTGGCCAATGACGAGGGCTACGCCCCGATCAATCGGGTCGAGCGCAAGGGCGGCGGTCTGTTCGGCGGCGGCTGGCGGCCCCTGTCGCGATACGACGACTGCCGCGCCTTTGAACGCCACCGCGCCTATCAGGTGCTGGATCGCCAGCTGTCGCGCATGAGCCGCGAAGAGCAGGAGGCGGTGCGCGACCGGGTCATCTACATCCTCTCGACCCAGGACGCCGAAGGCTATCGCACCCTCGCCCGGCTGCACGACGGCCTGTACGGCCCGTTCGGCGAGCCCGAGGACAATCCCGAGGCGCGCGAGGCCCTGGGCCGCGCCCCCGAAGGCCAGGGCTTCGGCCAGAAACGTCAGCGCGGCGGCTACTGGGCGGCGATCAACCTGTTCCAGCGCAACGACGTGGACGCCTATCTGTACAACTATCTGGCGGTCCAGACCGGGGACGTCGGCGCCTATGTCCTGATGAAGGACTTCGAACGCTCCTCGCCCGGCCGCGCCCAATACGCCGGCTTCGTCGAGGCCAAGGCCCGCCAGTGGACGCCGCCGTTCGAATTCTATCCGCTGGAGGCCCCGGCCTCGGGCGTGCCCTTCTCGGACGAGAGCCGACCGCGCGGCGACGCCTATGAATACGCCCTGTCGCGGCTTCAGAGCGAACTGCCCTTCGTCCATATCGGCCGGGCCCTGCGCTATCTGGGCGTGACCCAGGAGATGGCCACCGCCCCCGAACAGCTGTCCCGGCAACAGATCGAGGCCTTCGAGGCCATGATCGGCCATGCGACCGAAAGCCGGCTGTCCCCGGTCGAACGGGTCCGCGCCATTCAGCTGGCCGCCGTCAACGGCTCGTCCGAGGCCCAGCTGGTTCTGGCGGTCATGTATGCCGAGGGGATCGGCCTGCCCGCCGACTACGCCCGCTCGTTCAAATGGTTCAGCGAGGCGGCCCGCCAGGGCAGCCCCGAGGCCAAGTTCGCCATGTCCACATACTTCGCCCTCGGCGTCGCCGGGGTGGCGGATCAGGACAAGGCCGACGCCGTCGCCTACCGCATCGAATCCGCGCTGTCGGGCTTCGGCCCCTCGGCCTCGCGCCTGCAGGCCCTGCTGTCCCAGGTGTCCCGCGCCCAACAACAGCGCCGTTAACAGGGGGGTCTGGTCGCATGAACATCCGCTCGCTCGCGAAAGTCTCGCTCCTCGCGGCCTTCGCCCTATCCACCCTGGCGGCCCTGCCCGACCCGGTTCAGGCCCAGGTCGCCGCAAAAGTCGAGGCCCAGACCCGGCCGAACTTCGGCGTCCTGCTGGACCCGCCGACCCGCAGCCGCCCGCGCGCCCATCGCCGCTACGACTATGGCCGTTATCGCGGCCCCGACTGGCGTCCCCTGCCCCTTCCCCCGCATCAGGAAGAGGTCGTCCTGGTCGATTGCGGCGGCAATCCCGGCTCGGGCGCGATTGAAAGCGCGGTCCAGCGCGTCCGCCCCGGCGGCACATTGATCATCCGGGCCCGGGCCGGCGCCTGCGTCGGCTGGCTGAACATCGACAAGCCGATGACCCTCATCGGCGACAGCGGCTTCGATCCACGCCGCTGGGACGCCGCGACCCCGACGCTCCAGGCGCCGGACGGCCTGCCCTGTCTGACCGTCGCGCCCGGCGTCCGGGTCGAGGTCCGCGACCTGGTCTTCGCCTCGCCCCGCGCCGGCGACGCCGCCTGCGTGGTCGGCTATAACGCCGAGATCGTCATGAGCCGGGTCGGCTTCCGCCACGTCGGGGACGAGGCCGCCATCTACGCTGACGGCGGCCTGCTGGACCTGCGCGATGTCCTGATCGACGCCCGCACCGTCTCGGCCGCCATCGTCGCCGACGGCGCCGCCGTGACCCTGTACGAGACCGCCGTCGCCGGAGCCCAGTCGGGCGTCGATCTGACGCCGGGCTCGGGCGCGCCGTCCACCCTGACCTCGGTGACCCTGATCGGGTCGGAACAGCCGAACAATTTCGGCCCCCGCGCCATCGGCCTGATCGTCCGCGCCGCGCGCGACTATGGCCAGGTGGCCGTCAGCAACGCCAAGATCTGCGGCTATGTCGAGGGGGTGGCGGTCGAGGGCGCCTCGGTCTCGGTCTCCAACAGCCGGATCTGCAAGGGCGACAAGGGGGCGGTTCTCTATAACGGCGAGCTTCTGTTCGATCAGAACCGCGTCCGTGTGAACCAGGTCGGGGTCGCCGCCGCCTCGGGCCGTGCCGTGATCACCGGCAACAGTTTCGCCGGCGTCCGCGACGCCATCTACGCCGAGGACCGCGCGACCATCCAGGCGCGCGGCAACAGCGTCTGGTCCCGCGACCTGTGTCGCCCCCGCTTCGAAAACCGCTACCGCGACCGCTACGCCCCGTCGTGGAACGGAAACGACGGCGGATACGACTGCCAGCAGACCCCCTACCCCCGCGACTGGTGGGAGGCGGAAGACGGTCCCTATTTCGACCAGGCCTACGCCCTGGACGGCTACGACCGCTACCAGCAGGGCTACGGCTGGTACGACCGCGACGGCCGCTACATCCCCGACGACCGCTACCGCGGCGACGACCGCTGGCGCCGCAGCGGCTGGTTCTAGGTCCGCGCCCCCTCCGTCACGGCGCTCCGCGCCGCGCCACCTCCCCCAAGGGGGGAGGA
>NZ_JAUSOE010000023.1 GCF_030656255.1 Brevundimonas sp.
CCGGCGAAGACGAGCAATACGTCGACTCGCTGGCCGGCACTTACAAAGAGAAGTTCCTGCTGCACTACAACTTCCCTCCCTACTCGGTCGGCGAGACCGGTCGTATGGGCGGTGCAGGTCGTCGTGAAATCGGCCACGGCAAGCTGGCCTGGCGCGCGATCCGTCCGATGCTGCCGTCGAAGGAAGACTTCCCCTACACCATCCGTCTGGTCTCCGAGATCACCGAGTCGAACGGCTCGTCCTCGATGGCCACGGTCTGCGGTTCGTCGCTGGCCCTGATGGACGCCGGCGTGCCGCTGATCCGTCCGGTCTCGGGCATCGCCATGGGCCTGATCCTGGAGCCGTCGGGCGAGTTCGCCATCCTGTCGGACATCCTGGGTGACGAAGATCACCTGGGCGACATGGACTTCAAGGTCGCCGGCACCTCGGAAGGCATCACCAGCCTTCAGATGGACATCAAGGTCGCCGGGATCACCAAGGAGATCATGAAGCAGGCTCTGAGCCAGGCCTCGGCCGGCCGCCTCCACATACTGGACGAGATGTCCAAGGCCATGGACGCGCCGCGCACCGAACTGGGCGAGCACGCGCCGAAGATCGAAACGGTCAAGATCGCGGTCGACAAGATCCGTGAAGTGATCGGTTCGGGCGGCAAGGTCATCCGCGAGATCGTCGAGAAGACCGGCGCCAAGATCGACATCGGCGATGACGGCACCATCAAGGTCGCCGCCAACGACCAGGAGAAGATCGACGCCGCCAAGGCCTGGATCCAATCCATCGCCTCGGAACCGGAAGTCGGAACCATCTACTCCGGCAAGGTCGTGAAGGTCGTCGATTTCGGCGCCTTCGTGAACTTCTTCGGCGCCAAGGACGGCCTGGTCCACGTGTCCCAGATCGCCCTGGAACGCGTCGCCAACCCGGCCGACGTCCTGTCGGAAGGCCAAGAGGTCAAGGTCAAGTTCCTGGGCTTCGACGATCGCGGCAAGACCAAGCTGTCGATGAAGGTCGTCGATCAGACCACGGGTGAAGACCTGACCGACAAGATCAACGCCGAACGCGCCGAACGCGGCGAGGAGCCCCTGTCGGACGACACCGGCGGCCGTCCCAAGCGCGAAGGCGGCGGTGATCGCGGTGGCGATCGCGGTCGTCGTCGTCGCGACTAAGACTGAGCCCAAGGGCTGATACGAGAAGGCCCCGCCGGCGACGGCGGGGCCTTTTTCGTGACGGCCTGTCCTAGGACCGGCATTCCGCCGGCGGATCGCCGTCGCGTTCCCACAGTGTGCAGGACCGGTCGATCTCGCCCTGGATCAGGTCGCAGGGGTTGGCGGCGTTGCAGGGCGGGCGGGTCGCGGGGCTGACCTGGATGCAGCGTTCGACCAGGCGGGCGGACGCCGCCGCCCCGATCTGATCCCGACAGGGGATTTCACTGGCAGGAATCCGCTGTGGCGCCAGCTCCGGCGCTTCTGGGATACGGGCCTGGGGGGCGTCCGAAATCTCGGCCTGCGGCTGGCAGGCGGCGAGCGCGGCGGCGGCGGCGGCGAAACAGACGAAGAGGAATCGGCGCATCGGGGTCTCCGGATCGCGGAACGGATCACCGATACGATGACCCGTCCCCCGAAAGCACGAAACCCCTTATCGACGCACGGCGTCCAGCGCGGCCTTTTGCAGGGCGAACAGTTCGGTGCAGCCGATCTCGGCCAGGGAGAACAGCCGGTCGAACTCGGCGCGCGAGAAGCCGCGCTTCTCGCCGGTGGCCTGGACCTCGACGATCTGGCCCGCGCCGGTCAGGACGAAGTTGGAGTCGGCTTCGGCCTCGGAGTCCTCTTCATAGTCCAGGTCCAGCACCGGCACGCCGTCGCAGACGCCGCACGACACCGCCGCCACCTGGTCCAGGATCGGGTCGGACTTCAGCACGCCTTCGTCGCGCAGATAGTTGAGGGCCGAGGCCATGGCGACCCAGGCGCCGGTGATGGAAGCGGTGCGGGTGCCGCCGTCGGCCTGGATGACGTCGCAGTCCAGCACCACCTGGCGCTCGCCCAGGGCCTTCAAATCGACGACAGCGCGGAGCGAGCGACCGATCAGGCGCTGAATCTCCTGCGTCCGGCCCGTCTGTTTGCCGGCGGCGGCTTCGCGACGGCCGCGCGTATGGGTGGCGCGGGGCAGCATGCCGTATTCGGCCGTGACCAAGCCCTGGCCCGTGTTGCGCATCCAGGCCGGGACCTTCTCCTCGATCGAGGCCGTCACCAGCACCTTGGTGTGGCCGAACG
>NZ_JAUSOE010000085.1 GCF_030656255.1 Brevundimonas sp.
GGCGCCTGAGCCTGCTCCCGCCGCTCCTGCGCCCGCGCCCGCACCGGTCGCCGCCGCCCCGGCGCCGGCCGCGCCGATTCCGCCTGCCCAGGTCGCAGCGCCTGTCGCGCCGGCCCCTGTCACCATTCGCGTCGATCTGGATCGGGTCGATCGCCTGATCAACGTGGTCGGCGAACTGGTCATCCAGCAGGCCATGCTGTCGCAACGCGTGCTGGAAAGCGGCCTGGCCCGCTCGTCCGGCATCGCCCTGGGCCTGGAAGACCTCGAGCTGCTGACGCGCGAGATCCAGGACAGCGTCATGGCCATCCGCGCCCAGCCGGTGAAGTCGGTGTTCCAGCGCATGCCGCGCCTGGTCCGCGAAGTCGCCGACATGGTCTCCAAACAGGTTCGCCTGGTCACGGCCGGAGAGGACACCGAGGTCGACAAGACCGTGGTCGAACGCCTGGCCGAGCCGATCACCCACATGCTGCGCAACGCCATCGACCACGGGCTGGAGACGCCCGACGAACGCGTCGCCGCCGGCAAGACGGCCGAGGGCACGGTTCGCCTGGCCGCGCTGCACCGGTCGGGCCGGATCGTCATCGAAATCTCCGACGACGGACGCGGCATCAATCGCGAACGGGTCAAGAAGATCGCCATCGACAAGGGGTTGGTCGCGCCGGACGCCGCCCTGACCGACGAGCAGATCGACAATCTGATCTTCCTGCCGGGCTTCTCCACCGCCGCCGTGGTGTCCGACATCTCGGGGCGCGGCGTCGGCATGGACGTGGTCAAGCGCTCGATCCAGGCCCTGGGCGGTCGGATCTCGATCAGCTCGATCCCGGGCAAGGGCTCGACCTTCACCCTCAGCCTGCCGCTGACCCTGGCGGTGCTGGACGGCATGGTCGTGTCGGCCGCCGACCAGATTCTGATCGCGCCGCTGCCGGCCATTGTCGAAAGCCTGACGCCGCAGGAAGCCGACCTGCACTATGTCGGCGGGGTTGATCCGGTGATCCGCTTCCGCGACCGCTTCCTGCCCCTGATCGACGTGGCCATGACCATGGGCTTCCGCGACACCCCGGTGGTGCCGTCCGAAGGCGTCGCCGTGGTGGTCGAAACCGAGGGCGGCCAACAGGCGGCCCTGCTGTTCGACGCCATCCAGGGCCAGCGCCAGGTCGTGATCAAGAGCCTCGAGACCAACTACCAGCAGGTGGAGGGCATCGCCGCCGCCACCATCCTGGGCGACGGTCGCGTGGCCCTGATCCTCGACGTGGACGTCCTGGTCACCGACATGCGCCGCCGATCTTCCCGCCCTGATTTCAAGCTTGCGAGCTGACCATGACCGAAGCCAACGACTCCCAGCGCGAACTCATCGCCTTCCGCATCGGCCGTCAGGAATTCTGCGTCGACATCATGTCGGTGCGTGAAATCCGCGGCTGGACCCCGGCGACGCCGCTGCCCCGCTCGCCCGGCTATATGAAGGGCGTCATCAACCTGCGCGGCACCGTCCTGCCGATCATCGACCTGGGCGCGCGCTTCGGTCTGGAGACGGCCGAGCCCACGGCCCGTCACGTCATCATGGTCGCCCATATCGGCGGCCGGATGGTGGGGCTGCTGGTCGACGCCGTGTCGGACATCCTGGAAATGAACGAGGCCTCGGTCCAGCCGACGCCGGACGTCGCCAGCGACCAGGTCAAGACCTTCGTGAAGGGGATATTCTCGATCGACGGGCGCATGATCAGCCTGATCGAACTGGATCACATCCTGCCCCATATCGAGGCTGAAGCCGCATGAATCCCGCCCCAGGACGGGGATCCATCGTCGAGGGCGAATTCGTCTTCACCGCCGAGGATTTCCGTCAGATCGCCGAAATGCTGCATGCCCACGCGGGCATCGCCCTGAACGAGGGCAAGGCCGCCCTGGTCTATTCGCGCCTGGCCAAACGGCTGCGGACCCTAGGGCTGTCGAGCTTCCGTGACTATTGCGCCCTGGTCGAGGGCGTGAACGGGGTCGATGAGCGTCAGAAGATGACGGCGGCCCTGACGACCAATGTCACCCGCTTCTATCGCGAGCCCCACCATTTCGACGATCTGCGTGATCGCGTCCTGCCCAAACTGGTCGAGCGCGCCCGCGCCGGCGGCCGGGTGCGGCTGTGGTCGGCGGCCTGTTCGAACGGGCAGGAGCCCTATTCGATGGCCCTGACGATCCTGTCGGTCCTGCCCGAGGCGGCGGACCTGGACGTGCGCATCCTGGCCACCGACATCGACCCCAATATGGTCGCCCAGGGTCACGACGGGACCTATTCCGAAGAGGCGCTGGAACCGGCGCCGGTCACCCTGTGGCGCAAGTATTTCAACCGCGCCGACCGCGGCAACTGGGTCGCCGGACCGCAGCTGAAGCGTCTGGTGTCCTTCAAGGAACTGAACCTGATCGGCGACTGGCCGATGAAGGGCAAGTTCGACGTCATCTTCTGCCGCAACGTGGTGATCTATTTCGACGATCCCACCCAGGAGCGTGTCTGGAGCCGGTTCGTGCCGCTGATGCAGCCCGGCGGCACCCTCTACATCGGCCATTCCGAACGCGTGGCCGGCCCGGCCGCCAGCCTGCTGCAGACCGCCGGTCTGACCACCTACCGCCTGGGAGCCGCATGATGAGCGCCAAGATCAAGGTCCTGGTGGTGGACGACAGCCTGACGATGCGCGGCCTGATCTCGGCCGCCCTGAAGTCGGATCCGGAAATCGAGGTCGTCGGCACGGCCGCCGATCCGATCGAGGCCCGCGCCGCCATCAAGGAGCTGAACCCCGACGTCCTGACCCTGGATGTCGAAATGCCCAACATGAACGGGCTGGAGTTCCTCGAGAAGATCATGCGGCTGCGGCCTATGCCGGTGGTCATGGTCTCGACCCTGACGGCGGCGGGCACGGACGTGACCCTGGCGGCGCTGGAAATCGGCGCGGTGGACGCGGTGGCCAAGCCGGCCGTCGCCAGCGCCGAGGCCTTTTACGAGCTGATCGGCAAGGTGAAGATGGCGGCCCGTTCGCGGGTTCGGGCCCGCGCCGACATGCCGGCGGCGGCGATGGCTCCCAGCACCTATCGCCCGGCCGCCAGCCATATCCTGGCCATCGGCTCCTCGACCGGCGGGGTCGAAGCCCTTCTGACCGTTCTGAGCGGCTTCCCGGCCAACTGCCCGGCGACCATCATCACCCAGCACATGCCGGCGACCTTCACCGCCAGCTTCGCCGCCCGTCTGGATCGCGTCTGCGCCCCGACCGTGACCGAAGCCTATGAGGGCGCGCAGCTGAAGGCCGGCCACATCTATCTGGCGCCGGGCGGCGCGGCTCACCTGGAGCTGACGCCCGGCATGACGCCCCGCTGCCGTCTGGTGCAGAGCGACCCCGTCAACGGCCACCGTCCGTCCGTCGATGTCATGTTCGAATCCCTGGTCCGCCTGAAGCGGCCGATGACCGGCGTGATCCTGACCGGCATGGGCAAGGACGGCGCCAAGGGTCTGAAGGCCATTCGCGACGCCGGCGGGCGCACCCTGGGCCAGGACGAATCGACCTCGGTCGTCTATGGCATGCCCAAAGCCGCCTTCGAACTGGGCGCCGTGGAACGGCAGCTGCCGCTCCACCGCCTGTCCCCCGCTATTCTAGAACTGTGCGCCGACTCTGGCGCACGGTCGATCGCCTGACCCCCGGGAGCGCCATCATGCCCGCCGCCGCCTCTCTCCACTGCCTGGTCGTTGATGATCAGATGACGATGCGCTCGCTGGTTCGCACCAGTCTGCAACAACTGGGCGTGCGCGAGATCCGCGAAGCCGCCGACGGTGAAATCGCCCTGCGCGACATCATCTCCAAGCCCGCGCACCTGATCATCTCGGACTACAACATGCCGAACCTGGACGGCCTGGGCCTGCTGCGCGCCGTGCGCGCCCACCCGCCGACGTCCAAGACCGCCTTCATCATGCTGACCGGCCGCGCCGACCGCGAACTGGTGCAGCGGGCGGTGCAGTTCGGCGTCAACAACTATCTGGTCAAGCCCTTCACGGTCGCACAACTGAAGGGCAAGCTGGAAGCCGTCTTCGGTCCACTGACATGAGCTTCTCCGCCCTGAAAGAAAGCAAGGAAAAGCGGCTGCACGTCGGGCAGGGCGAGCATCATATCACCTCCGACCCGGACGTGGTTCTCAGCACTATTCTGGGCTCTTGCGTGGCCATGTGCCTGCGCGATCCGGTCGCCGGGATCGGCGGCATGAACCACTTCCTGCTGCCGGAGGGCTCCGGCGCGGGAACCGACGCGGGGCGCCGCTACGGCGCCTATGCGATGGAGCTGCTGATCAACGACTTGCTGAAAGCCGGCGGGCGCCGCGAGCGTCTGGAGGCCAAGCTGTTCGGCGGCGGGCGGATGTTCGACAGTCTGCGTGACGTCGGTCGTTCCAACGCCGACTTCGCCGAGAAATTCCTGCGCGACGAAGGCATCCCCGTGGTGGGCGGCAGCCTGCGCGGGGACGGCGGACGCCGCCTGCATTACTGGCCGGTGACCGGCAAGGCCATGCAACGCGCCGTGACCGACACCGTCGCGCCCAAGCCCGTCCCCGTCGTTCGGCCCCCCGTCGATACGGGCGCCCTGGAGCTCTTCTGATGCACGCCCCTCCCGAACACGCCCTGCTTCTGGTCGCCGTCGCCGACGAGCTGATGCGTGTGCGCGAGGGGATCGATCACGTCGAGGCCCTGGTCAGCCGTCTGGTGCGGCGCGCGCCGGTGGAAGACCGGGTCGAAGCCCTGACCGAGGCCCAGGCCCTGGACGCCCTGACCCAGAGGCTGGAAGCCCTGTCGGGCGTGCTGCGAATGCTGGGCGACGGCGCGACCCCGGCGGAATCCGTCAGCCGGATTTCCCTGGCCGACATGGCGGTGCGCTTGCGCCCCGCCGCCGGCGTCAAGACGACCGAGGCTGCCGATTCGGGCGACCTCATGCTGTTCTGACGCCATGTCCAAGACGCCGGACAAGATCAATCTGGCGCATTCGACGGTTCTGCTCGTCGATGATCAACCGACCTCGCTCGATCTGCTCAGCTCGATCGTCCAGGGGTTCGGGGTTCGCGAACAACTGAAATGCCATTCGGCCAAGGATGCGGTGGAGCTGGTGCAGCGCCGGTCCGTCGATCTGATCCTGATCGACTGCGCCATGCCCGAGATGGACGGCTATGATTTCGTCCGCTGGCTCAGGCGAGAGGCGTCCGAGCCGATCCGCTTCACCCCCGTCATCATGATCCTGGGGCACGCCGCCCGCGCCCTGGTCGCCAAGGGCCGCGACTGCGGCGCCAGCTTCATCGTCGCCAAACCCCTGACCCCGGCGGTCCTGCTGAAACGGATCATCTGGCTGGGCGGCGAGACGCGCCAGTTCGTGGACGCGGAAAACTATGTCGGACCCGATCGCCGCGTCCGCAACTATGGTCCTCCGCCCGGAGAGGAAGGCCGTCGCCAGACCGATCTGTCGGGCGAACTGGGCGAGGCCGTCGAGGCCAATATGGATCAGGACGATATCGACATGCTGTTGAAGCCGATGAAGGTGGCCCTGTGACCGCACCCGTGACCGCACCCCATGTCCGCAAGGTTCAGACCTCGCTTCAGCGCCAGATGGCGCGCGCCGGCGGCGTGCCCATCGCCGACGCCGTCGCGCGCGCGGAACAGGGGCTGGAGGAAGAACGGGGCCGAACCCTGGTCGTGCTTCAGGACAAGGTCGACGCCCTGAACCGGCTGTGCGCCGACCGCCCAGCCGACGCCGACGGCGAAGTCTACGCCCTGGCCTCAGCCCTGGTGGACATGTCCGGCTTCATGGAGATCCCGCCCTTCTACGCGGCGGCCTACAGCCTGTGCGACGCGGCGCACCGCATGGCCGCCGCCGACGCCTGGTCCTGGCCCGAGGTTCAGGTCCATGCCCGCGCCCTGAGCCTGATCCTGGCCAACGACTGCCAGGGCGGCGAGGCCGTGGATCAGATGCTGGCGGGCCTGCGCGCCGTGGCCGAACAGGCCGTGCGCCCCGGTTAACGCCTCCAATCCCGAATCCGGAACAGGGACGAAACGAATCAGGACCGAATCAGACACACGCCTTGATTCGTGATTTGTTCACCGCAAGATATTGTATCTTAAGATCTATTAACCACAAACAGATTGTTGCGGCGAGGCCCCCGTCCAGAACGGAAATCGCACATCGACCCCCGCCCCATCTTTCCCCCCGCCCGACGAACCGCTAGGTCATCCCGCGTGGCCCCGTAGCTCAGCCGCATAGAGCAAGGCTTTCCTAAAGCCGAGGTCGGAGGTTGGAGTCCTCCCGGGGTCGCCACCGTTTTTGTCTGTCGAAAACACCTAGCACCTGCTCAAAAACGGCTAAGACCTGCTCAGATCTCGGCTGGTCTGAGTGACGGGAATGCGCCAGTTGCTGACATTGGTAACAGCGTGGAAATTCGACATTCGCATCGACCTCGAGCCTACCGTACGCTTCAGTCCGTTGCGCACAAACGGCTCCCGTAGCCGGGCAAGGCATCAGGTTCCCGAGGCGCGAGCTAGCGAGTGGAAGACACTCCGCTCTTGCCACGTACCTTCGCCTATATTGTGCGTGGTGTTCTCATAAGCTCGAACCCGTCGATTTGGCATGGGCTACAGAGACGTGGGCCATCGAGAATAAGTTCGTCGACCACAACCCTCTGAAGGAGTGTTTGGATGGTTGATGGCGCCGTCGCCTTCAACTTCGAAGGCCCAGCTGAGGGGAAGAGCTTGCTGTTCCCCCTACAGCCTCAGCAAGGTGAGACCTTACCCGGCTTTATCCTCCGCAGTGCAGAGGCCAACTGGCTCCAGGGACCGCGTTCGATCCGTCGAATGGCGGGGATTTCGCCACATGATACTCTCATCGCTTGGTCTCATGGCGTTCACGGGTTGATAAACGGCCTGCTGAAGCACTTCGCCTATAATATGCGAAGGGGATCAGACCCACCGACAGGGTGTGATCGGATCTGGCACGCTGTGGTTCTCGAGCGTCTCTACTCTCCAGCCGCCACAGTGCGATGGCGGTTAGAAATGGATAGGCCGGAGATGTTTGTGATCGGACGCCGGGAAGAGGGCTAGAGGGGGCGTTTGCGCCTAACGCGGCATTCAACGAAAACTTGGGTCAAGGCGCTTTTCCGGCCGCAACGGCATCATGTCCGCAGCGTCAGCATGGCGGCGCGCCTGCTGGAGCGTCCCCGCCATCCCAGGGCGGCGCAGATTGCGCAGAGGGTCGCGACGATCAGGGCCAGGTTCGACAGGTCGGAGGCGTCCAGCGGGGGGGCGTGGTCGGCGATCCATAGGCCCGTCATCAGGCCGGAGAGACCCAGGCCGATCTTGGTGGCGGCGGTGAACAGGCTGTAGCCATAGGCCGCCGCGCCTCGGTCGGCGGCGAGATCGAGCTGGGCCAGAAGTTCGGAAAAGCGCGACCAGACCATCAGGATCACCCCGCCCACGGCGACGCCATAGGCGCCCAGCACGGCCAGGGCGGCGATGTCGCCGTGGCCGATGCTGACCGGCAACAGAAGAACCGCGGCCCCCGTCGCCAGATAGGCGACGGACAGGCTGGTCGAGAGCGGCAGGCGCGCGGTGAGGGGCGGCCATATCCAGATCGACGCCAGGCGCAGCGCCGCGATCAGCAGCAGGGCGTTGGCCATCACCCCCGTGCCGGCGATGTCGAGATGAAGGATCGCCTTGCCGACCGAGGCGAGGGCGGCGAATCCAACCATCTGGACCAGGCAGAACCGAAGCAGGTCCCAGCGTCGCGCCGCGTCGGTTCCGGGCCGGGCGGGCGCCGCCGACCGCATCGCCTCGCGCGGGACGGTCGCCAGCAGCCAGGGCAGGGGGGCCAGCATCACCAGGGCGCCGCCGCCGAGGGCGACCAGCAGCCATTTCGCGGTCCCTGTTCCCGCCGCATTGGCCATCAGCAGGGGAATGGCGGTCGCGGCCACGACCAGGGCGGCGCCGGCGCCGATGGCCGTCCGCCATCGGGCCACCGCGAGATGGCCGTGCGTTCCGGCCAGGACGGCGGCGACCGCATTATGCGGCACGTCCAGCAGGGAGAAGGCGCAGCGAAACGCCAGCAGCACCAGTCCGGCGGCCAGGGCGGCGCCCGGCCCCAGCAAGGGCAGCAGGGCGAACATGGCGCAGGCCAGAACTGCCGCGCCCGCCCCGACTACGGGCGTCCTCGCCTGCAAGGCCGGGGTCCGGCTGAGCGCCCGGCCCCACAGCCCGTCCATCAGGGCGTTGCTGAAGGAGGCCAGGATGAACAGGCCGCCCGCCAAGGGCGGCGAAATCTCCAGAATCTCGATCAGGGTGTACAGGAACAGGGCGTCGCTGCCGGCCCACAGCAGGCTCTTGCCGCCATGGGTGACGCCGAAGGCCAGAAGCTGTCGTTGTCCAGGGCGCACGATCTGCCGTTACGGCCTTTCGGTGACAGGGCCGAGACAGGCGTAACGGCGCCGTCTTGCGTCGCGCGACTGGACTAGCCGCGCATTGCGGATATGCAGGGCGGATGAACACCCAGCCGCTTTCCGCGTCGGACCGCAATTCGCCCGCCAGTGTGGCGATCATCGATGCGGCGCGAACCGTCATCGCCGAGCGCGGCCTGGGCGGGATGAGCCTGCGCATCGTCGCCGAACAGGCGGCCGCCTCGGTCGGGTCGATCAACTATCGGATCGGTGATCGCGCCGCCCTGGTCGATGCGGTGACGCAGCGCGAGATCGATCTGCTCCGCAACGAGCGCGAGGTTTGGCGCGCCCGGATGGAGGGAACCGACCCCGTGGCTGCCGGGGTCCTGGCCGATCTGGTCTGCGAATGGCTGGATGGGGGCGCGCGTCAACGCCGGGTGTCCGCGATCGTCGCTGCGGAACTGATCCTGAAGGCGAGCCGGGATATCGCCGCCGCTCCGCTGGCGGGCGCCCTGATGGCGGAACAGGCGGCGCTGTGGCGGGATATCCTGAACGCATCGCCGCACGGCGAGCGGCTGTCCGATCTGATCAGCGCCTATTGTCGGGACGAGCAGCCCTTCTCGGTCCTGTTCGCCGACATGCTAGATTATCGGCTTCTGCGGCATTCGACGGTCCGGGCCCTGCTGCGCGACCGCACGGCGCCGGCCCGGCCGGAGTGGGGCGTCTGGCATATGGGGCTGGTTGATCGTCTGGCCGAACCGGCCGCCGCCGCCCTGGACGCCGGCGACCACGCCCCCCAGGGGATGCGGGCCAGACTGGCCGAGGATATCGCCGACCTGATCATTTCGGATGGGGTGGACGCTGTGGGCCACCGCAGCGTGGCTCAGGCAGCGGGCGTGGCCGTGTCCAGCGTGGCCCATCATTATCCGACGCTGCGCGACCTGGTCTTCGGCGGAGTGGAGGCCCTGTATCGGCGCATGCGGGCGGAACTGAAACAGGCCGCCGGGGCGGCGCCCAGCGGCAGCGCGGTCATACGACTGACCCATGAGACGGCCCTGGCCGCGTCCAGAGACGACGCCTTTTCGCCCTTCGCCATCGATATGCGCCGCCGCCGCGCCGAGAACGTCCACGAGGATGTGGCGCGGGCCTTGGGGATTGCGCCCGGCGCCGACCGGGCCCTGACCCAGGCGGTGGTGGTGGCCGCCATCGGCCGCCACGTCGGGTTGCTGGCGACCGGTCAGCCGCCGGAGACCCTGGCGACCTTCGTGGCCCGCAGTTTTTGAGCCGTACAGACGTTTTAATGAATCTAACATAAGTCATTATAAGCTCGAACGACTGTCTTAAAGCCGTAACGCTTCGGCTGTAGTGCCTCTCTCGCATTCAACGCGGGGAGCGACGGACATGACCAAGCTGAGCGGAAAGCGCACGCGCTTCCTTTATTCGACGATGCTAGCTGGGGGTGTCTTCGTCCTCGCCGCCGGTCCGGCGCTGGCCCAGGACGGGCGCGCCGTCTCGGCCGAACAGGACAGCGCCGCCCTGCCGGAGATCGTGGTCACGGCCGAACGCCGGACGGAACGCAGTCAGCGGGTGCCGCTCGCGATCCAATCGGTCACCGGCGAGGCTCTGGACGACACCGGCTACACCTCGGTCACCGACCTGCAATATGTCGTGCCCGGCCTTCAGTATGATCCGACCCAGGGCGCCGCCTTCCAGATCCGCGGCGTGGGCAGCACCTCGTTCGACTTTTCGAACGCCAAGTCCGTCAGCGTCGTCGTCGACGACGTGGTCATGGACGGCCAGCGCGCCAACGGCCTGACCGGCCTGGTCGACATCGACCGCGTCGATGTCCTGATGGGGCCGCAAGGCACCTTGTTCGGCAAGAACGCCACCTCGGGCGTCATCGCCGTGACGACCAACACGCCTCGGCTGGACGAGACCTCGGGCCGCGCCAGCCTGAGCTTTGGCGAGCATGAGGACCGGATCCTGAACGCGACCGTCAACCTGCCCCTGGGGCCCATCGCGGCCCTGCGCATCTCCGCCTTCGATCAGGGCCAGGAAGGCTTCGGTCGCAATGTCACGCTGAACCGTCGCGTCGGCACGGTCCATGAATACGGCGGTCGCGCCAAACTGTATGTCGAGCCGTCCAACACCCTGAACCTGACCTTCTCGGGCGACTACGCTCGCCATTGGGACAGCAGCGTGCGCACCCCCGTGTCGGGACAGCCGGCGGCGGTCACGGCCATGTTGAACGCCCTGGGCGTCTATCCCGGCCCCGAGAGCGCCGACACAGCCGATTCCTCCTTCGGCCAGATCAAGACCGAGGAGTGGGGCGGGTCGGTCAAGATCAACAAGCAGTTCGGCGAATTCGAGCTGACCTCAATCACCGCCTACCGCGAGACCGGCTACTACAACTCGACCCCGGCCAGCCTGCTGCCGGCGGACCAGTATTCCTACATCCCCTTCAACATCGGGGATCTGGCGACCGACAAGTTCAGCCAGGAAATCCATCTGGCCTCGCCCAGCGGCCGTTTCGTCGAATATCTGATGGGCGCCTTCTACAACAATCTGCATGCGCGCCAGACCCAGCTGCAATGGGCCACCCTGGGCCAGCCCCTGTATGACGCCAACGGCACGCCGCGCGCGACCCTGTACGCCCTGACCGGCGCAATCGGGGTGGACGCCAACGCCTCGCTGTTCGACGCCCGCAACGAGACCCTGGCCGGCTTCGGTCAGGTGAAGTTCAACTTCACGCCGCGCCTCAGCCTGGCGATCGGCGGCCGCTACACCACGGACCGCAACTCCCAGAGCCTCGACTTCATCACGATCGATCCGTTCCCCATCACCGGCTATCGGCCGACCTTCGTCGGCTCCAGCGCGGCGCCGGCCATCTCCTATGGCAAGGTGACGGGAGAGAACTTCTCGTACCGGGTCGCGCCCCAGTTCCAGATCTCCCGCAATGTGATGGCCTACGCCAGCTATTCGACCGGCTACAAGCCGGGCGGCATCGCCTTCGTCGGCAACAAATACGCCCCGTATCGTGAGGAGACCGTGGAGGCCTGGGAGGCCGGGGTGAAGTCCGAACTGTTCGAGCGCCGCGTGCGTCTGAACCTGGACGCCTTCCGCTCCGACTTCACCGATTTCCAGGCGACGATCCTGACCAAGATTCCGGACGGCGCGGGCGGCACCCTTAACGCCACCGTCATCGGCAATGCGGGCGGTCTTCGGACCCAAGGGGTCGAGGGCAACCTCGCCGTGAAGGTCACGCCTGACCTCTCCCTGTCCGGCGCGCTCAGCTATACGGACGCCTATTTCACCGACTACGTCTATAACGCCACGACCAACTACACCGGCTCCAAACTGACCAACGCGCCCGAATGGTCGGGTACGGCGGCGATCGACTATGAGCGCCGGATGGGCTCCGGCCTGGGACTGCGCGCCCACGTCGACTACGCCTATCGCAGCGAATACTGGACCGTGGTCGGACAGCCCGAATACTCCAATGTGCCCGGATATGGCCTGGTCAACGGCCGTCTGACCTTCACCCTGCCGAACAGCGACGTCGAGTTCGGCGTCTATGGCCGCAACCTGTTCGACACCTATTTCTCGACCGGCTGGCAGAACTACGGCGCGCTGGGTCTGCTTCACTACACCTCGCCGAACGCGCGCCGGACCTTGGGCGCCTTCGTCAACGTCGCCTTCTGATCGGACCATGACCATGCGCAATATTGTCAACGTCGCGCTCGCCGCGGCCGGACTGGTGTGGGCGGGCGCGGCCGTGGCTCAGGATCGTCCGGCGCCCCGTGGGCAGGACGAATCCCTGCCGATCAATGCGATCCAGGTCATCGGCACGCACAACAGCTACGCCGTGCCCGTCGACCGGCGGGTCATGGCGCTGATGGCGCCGCGTTTGAGCGCGCTGTTCGACGCCTTCCGGGGCCAGATGTCGCCCGAGCAGAAGGCGGCCATGCGCGAGGAGCATCCCGGCGACATGACCGACATGGCCCAGGTGCTGGACTATGTGCAGATGCCGATCGAGGCCCAACTGCGCAGCGGCGTGCGTAGTCTGGAGCTCGACATCCAGCCGGATCCCCAGGGCGGCGCCTATTCCAATCCGCTGCCCTATCGGCTGCTGCGCGAGCAGGGCGTGACCGATCTCGCGCCGATCTATGAGCAGGAACTGGCCCGACCCGGTCTGAAGGTCTTCCACCTCGCGGACCTGGATTTCCGCAGCCAGTGTCCGACCTTCCGGTCCTGCCTGACCCTGCTGCGGCAATGGTCGGATTCGGAACCCGGCCACAGCCCGGTCTTCATCCTGCTGGAGCCCAAGCTGTCGGGTCTGGATCGCGCCGCGCCGGGCGCGACCGTCGTCCCGCCCTTCGACGCCGCCGCCTTCGCCGAGGTGGACGACGCCATCGTATCGGTCCTTGGGCGCGACAAGGTGTTTACGCCCGACGACCTGCGCGGCGACCTGCCCACGCTCGAGTCGGCGGTTCTGGCCCAGCGTTGGCCCAGCCTGGCGGCGGCCCGGGGCAAGTTCGTCTTCCTGTTCATCGTTCCGGGCATGAACCTGGACGCCTTCGCGCCCTATCTGGAGGGTCGGCCGTCGCTGCAGGGCCGTATGGCCTTCGTCCAGGGCCGGCCCGGCATGGCCCATACCGCCTTCATGATGTTCGACAACGCTGTGGTGCGCGGGCCCGAAATCAAGGCGGCGGTCGCAGCCGGCTATATCGTCCGCACCCGCGCCGACATCGACACGGTCGAGGCGCGGAACAATGACACGGCCCGCCGCGAGGCGGCCCTGGCCAGCGGCGCCCAGGTGATCTCTACGGATTATCTGACCGCCCCCAACATCTTCGGCAACACCTACGCAGTCCCGCCGTTCGCCGGCGGTTGGCGCTGCAATCCGGTGGTGGGGGCGTGCGACGGCGTAAAGTGACGACGGGAGGGACGAATACCCGAGCGGCTGGGATTTTCACTGTTCTTTCAACGCTCGATCCACAACGGGCTTAAGGCACACTAAGACTGCCGAAACTTGCCGATTTGTGAGGCGTTCGGCGAAGCCCGTTTCCATGCCGATCTCGGTCGTGCTCAGTGGAAATCCCGCGAGCCCGGCAGGATGCGGACGTCGCGGGGGTGGCCATGTGGGACGTGACGGGGCGGTTGGGGATTGGCGACGATGTCCGCGCGGGCCAGTTGGACCGAGGTGTCGTGGTCTTCGGACAGGCGTGACAGTTCGTCGGAGCGGTCGATGACGCGGCGTGCGACCAGGTGGACCACGCCCTCGGGGCTCTTCTCCACGACGCCTTCGACCTCCATCAGCCGGGCGGCCATGACCTCGCGGCGGAACTGTTCGAACATCCGCGCCCACAGGACGACGTTGATGATGCCGGTCTCATCCTCGAGGGTGACGAAGATGGCGTTGCCCTTGCCGGGACGCTGACGGACCAGAACCACACCGGCGACCCGCACCAGCGCGCCGCCGCGTTTCGCCTCGGTCCGGGCGCAGGTCAGCATCCGCTCGGCGTCGAACAGGGGGCGCAGGATGCTCATCGGATGCGCCTTCAGGGACAGGCGCAGGGTCTGATAGTCGGCGGCGACATGCTCGCCCAGCGGCATGGTCGGCAGTCTGGCGTCGGGTTCGGCGCCCAGTTCGCGGGCATCGGCGGCGGCGAACAATGGCAGGGGCGCATCGTCGGGCAGACGGCGTACGGCCCACAGGGCTTCGCGTCGATCCAGGCCCAGCGAGCGGAAGGCGTCGGCGTCCGCCAAGTTGCGCATGGCGCCGGCGGGCAGGGCGGCGCGGCGGGCCAGGGTCTCGACGTCGCCTGGGCGGGCGGCGGCGCGAGCGGCGACCAGCGCCCGCGCCCAATCCTCGCGGAATCCGTCGATCTGACGCAGACCGAGCCGCAGCGCCGATGCGCCTTTCGGGCCTTCCAGGCTGTTGTCCCAATCACTGTAGGAGACATCGACCGGGCGCACCTCGACCCCATGCTCCTGGGCGCCCCGCACGATCTGGGCCGGGGCGTAGAAGCCCATCGGCTGGCTGTTCAGCAGGGCGCAGGCGAAGGCCGCCGGATAGTGGTGTTTGATCCACGATGAGACATAGACCAGCTGGGCGAAGGAGGCGGCGTGGCTTTCCGGAAAGCCGTAGGAGCCGAACCCCTTGATCTGGTCGAAGCAGCGCCGGGCGAAGGTCGGATCATAGCCGCGCTCGATCATCCGGCCGACCATCCGGTCTTCGTAGGTGTGCAGGGTGCCGTCGCCCCGGAAGGTGCCCATGGCCTTGCGCAGGCCGTTGGCCTCTTTCTCGGTGAATTCGGCGGCGACCATGGCCACCTTCATCGCCTGTTCCTGAAACAGCGGCACGCCCAGGGTCTTTTCCAGAACCTGTTTCAACTCGTCCGCCGGGTATTTCGGCCCCGGCTTGGAATAGTCCGGCAGCTCCAGCCCGTTGCGGCGTCGCAGATAGGGATGGACCATGTCGCCCTGGATCGGGCCGGGCCGGACGATCGCCACCTGAATCACCAGGTCGTAGAGTTTGCGCGGCTTCAGCCGGGGCAGCATATTGATCTGGGCGCGGCTCTCGACCTGGAAGACGCCGATGGAGTCGCCCTGGCACAGCATGTCGTAAACGCCGGCGTCATCGGCCGGGATGGTATGCAGCGCCCAGTCCTCCTCCGAATGGGTGCGGATCAGGTCGAAGGCCTTGCGGATGCAGGTCAGCATGCCGAGCGCCAGCACATCGACCTTCATCAGGCGTAGTTCGTCGATGTCGTCCTTGTCCCACTCGATGAAGGTGCGGTCGGCCATGGCGGCGTTGCCGATGGGGACCAGTTCGTCCAGCCGGTCCTGGGTCAGGACGAAGCCGCCGACGTGCTGGGACAGGTGGCGGGGAAAACCCAGCAGCCGCGTCGCCATCGCCACAGCGCGCCGGATCATCGGATTGGTTGGGTCCAGCCCGGCCTGTTCGACATGGCGGTCGCCGATCTCGCTGCCCCAACTGCCCCACTGGCTGGAGGCCAGACGGGCGGTGACGTCCTCGGTTAGGCCCAGGGCCTTGCCCACGTCGCGGATCGCGCTCTTGGGGCGGTAGCGGATGACGGTGGCGGCGATGCCGGCGCGTTCGCGGCCATAGCGCGTGTAGATGTGCTGGATGACCTCCTCTCTCCGCTCGTGCTCGAAGTCGACATCGATGTCGGGCGGTTCGCCTCGGTTGGAGGACAGAAAGCGTTCGAACAGAAGGTCGGATTCGGCCGGATCCACCGCCGTGATGCCCAGCACGTAGCAGACGGCGGAATTGGCGGCCGACCCGCGGCCCTGGCACAGGATGTTCAGGTCGCGCGCCACGCGCACGATGTCGTAGATGGTCAGGAAATAGGGCGCGTATTTCGCCCTGGCGATGAAGGCCAGTTCCTTGCCCAGCAGGGCTCTCACCTTGTCGGGCAGGCCGTCGGGATAGCGCATCTCGGCATGGCGCCAGGTCAGGGCTTCCAGCCAGGCCTGGGCCTCCCACCCCGGCGGAACCGGCTCTTCAGGATACTGATAGCTGATCTGCCCGAGGTCGAACCCGATGCGGGCCAGGACGTCCTGCGTCTGTGTGATCGCTTCGGGGGCATCGCGGAACAGTCGCGCCATCTCGGCGGCCGGCTTCAGCCAGGGTTCCGCATTGGCGTTCAGGCGTCGTCCCGCGTCCTCGATAGTCACGCCTTCGCGAATACAGGTCAGCACGTCCTGCAGGTCGCGCTGAACAGGGTCGTGATAGAGCACGTCGTTGAGCGCCAGAAGCGGTGCGCCGCTCTGGTCCGCGAGCCATTTCAGCCGCGCCAGTCTGCGCCGGTCGTGGCCGTTCCGCCCCATGACCGCGCCGAGCCAGACCGCGCCGGCCGCTGCATCGGCCAGGCGGGCCAGGGTCTGGTCGAGACCGTTCAGGCGGGCGCCGGGCATGAGGATCAACAGTAGATCCTCGGGTGCGGCCAGCAGGTCGCGCAATCCGATCTCGCACTGC
>NZ_JAUSOE010000086.1 GCF_030656255.1 Brevundimonas sp.
TCGAACAGGGCGAAGGCCTCGGTCTTGTACTCGATCAGCGGATCGCGCTGGCCGTAGCCGCGCAGGCCGATCACGCCGCGCAGATGGTCCAGATGGACCAGATGCTCGCGCCATTGCATGTCGATCATCTGAAGCATGAACTGCTTTTCGAGACCACGCGTCTGGGCGGCGCCGATCTGTTCCAGACGTTCGGCGGCGCGGGCGTCGGCGGCGGCCAGCAGCCGCTCCTCGATCTCCTCGTTCGACACGCCTTCCTCGGCGGCCCAGTCGTGCAGCGGCAGTTCCAGGCCCAGGGTCGAGCGGACCTTCTCGTCCAGGCCGTCGATGTCCCACTGTTCGGCATAGGCCTTGGGCGGCATGTAGCGTTCGACCAGGTCGGACACCACGTCGCGGCGGAAGTCGCCGACCAGTTCCGACAGATCCTCGGAGTCCATGAACTCCTGGCGCTGCTCGAACACGGCCTTGCGCTGGTCGTTCACGACGTCGTCGTATTTCAGCAGGTTCTTGCGGATGTCGTAGTTGCGAGTCTCGACCCGCTTCTGGGCGGTCTCGATGGCGCGGTTCAGCCAGGGGTGGGTGATGGCCTCGCCCTCGGCCACGCCGAAGGTCTTCATGATCGAGTCGAGACGGTCGCCGGCGAAGATGCGCAGCAGGTCGTCCTCGCAGGACAGGTAGAATTTCGAGGTGCCGGGGTCGCCCTGACGGCCGGTACGGCCGCGCAGCTGGTTGTCGATCCGGCGGCTCTCGTGGCGTTCGGTGCCCAGAACGAACAGGCCGCCGGCGTCCAGGGCGATCTTCTTCTGAACGGCGATGTCGGCCTTGAACTGGGCCTCCTGCGCCTTCTCCATCTCGGGGGTGACCTCGACGGCCATGTTGCGCTGTTCCAGCAGCCACTTCTGCATCTTCATCTCGAGGTTGCCCCCGAGCTGAATGTCGGTGCCGCGGCCGGCCATGTTGGTGGCGATGGTCACGACGCCCGGCAGACCGGCGTCGGCGACGATATAGGCCTCCTGCTCGTGCTGGCGGGCGTTCAGGACCGAGTGCGGGATGCCGCGCAGCTTGGTTTCGTAGGTGATGTCATAGGCGGCGTCGCCGATCTTCTCGGCTTCCTTGGCCTTGCCCTCGTACTGGGGCTTCAGCTTGCGCGAAACCTCGACCTTGTATTCGAAGCTCTTTAGCAGCTCCGACAGTTGCTCGGAACGCTCGATCGAGACCGTGCCGACCAGGATGGGCTGACCCGCCAGGTGGCATTCGGCGATCTGTTTGGCGATGGCCTGGTTCTTCTCGGCGTGGGTCCGATAGACTTCGTCGTCATAGTCCTTGCGCTGGATCGGCCGGTTGGTCGGCACCTCCAGCACGTCCATCTTGTAGATGTCGCCGAACTCTTGCGCTTCCGTCGCCGCCGTGCCGGTCATGCCCGACAGCTTCTCGTACAGGCGGAAGTAGTTCTGGATCGTCACCGAGGCCAGGGTCTGGTTCTCGGGTTGAATCTTGACGTCTTCCTTGGCCTCGATGGCCTGGTGCAGGCCTTCGGACAGGCGGCGGCCGGTCATCATCCGACCGGTGAATTCGTCGATCAGGACGATCTCGCCGCCCTTGATGATATAGTCCTTGTCGCGCTGATACAGGGTGTTGGCGCGCAGGGCCTGGTTCGAGTGGTGGACCAGGCTGATGTTGGCGGCGTCGTACAGGCCGGTGGTGTCGGCGGCGAAATAGCCGCCCGCTTCCAGCGCCTCTTCGATCCGTTCCGAGCCCAGTTCGGTCAGCAGGACCTGTTTTTGCTTCTCGTCGAGCTCGAAGGTGTCCTTGTCCTTGATCAGGTCTTTGATCAGGCCGTCCAGGATCTTGTACAGGTCCGATCGGTCCTCGGTCGGGCCCGAGATGATCAGGGGCGTGCGCGCCTCGTCGATCAGGATGGAGTCGACTTCATCGACGATGGCGAAATTGTGCGGACGCTGCACCATCTCGCGCCGGTCATAGACCAGATTGTCGCGCAGATAGTCGAAGCCGAACTCGTTGTTGGTGCCGTAGGTGACGTCGGCGTTGTAGGCCGCCTGGCGCTGGCCCTGGGACAGGCCGTTGACGATGACCCCGACCTCAAGACCCAGGAAGCGATAGACCTTGCCCATGGTCTCGGCGTCGCGTCGGGCCAGATAGTCGTTGACGGTGATGACGTGGACGCCCTTGCCGGCCAGGGCGATCAGATAGACCGGGGCCACCGCGACCAGGGTCTTGCCCTCGCCGGTCCGCATCTCGGCGATGCCGCCTTCGTGCAGGATCATGCCGCCGGCCAGCTGGACGTCATACTGACGCTGGCCCAGCACCCGCTTGGACGCCTCACGCACCACGGCGAAGGCCTCGGGCAGGATCTTGTCCAGCGCCTCGCCGTTGGCCACCCGGTCGCGGAAGGCGTCGGTCATCATCCGCAGCTCGTCGTCGGACAGGGCGGCGAACTTGGGCTCCAGCGCATTGATGCGCTGGGCGTGGTCCTGGAAGGCCTTGACCTTGCGGTCGTTGGAAGAGCCGAAAAGTTTCTTGGCGAAGCCGAGCATATTGGATCCGGTAAGCGGTCGAGCGTCTGCGAGCTGAGCGGCTCTGGAAATCCCGATGAAGGGCGGCGGTACGGACGCCGCGAGAGGGGCCCGAACCGGTGGCGACCCCGGTGCGCCGCAGTAGGCGCGCGCGAAGGGCCGCGCAGACGATCAAAACCCCTCGACTTGGGCGCAGGCGGGACTTAAGCACCGGCCTAACCCCTGTCAACGCGAGGGGCTTTCGGCCGCCTTCGACGGAGCGCCCTCTTGACCCCTTTTCCGCGAGTTTCAGGCCTGTTTTCCATCGTGGTTCTGGCCGCGGTGCTGACGGTGTCCGCCTGTTCGCGCGGCGGCGGGAGCGATCAGGCGCCGGAGCCCGGCGACCGCGCGGTGGCCAAGGTCCAGGACGAGACCGTCTGGGCCTCGGACGTCAAGCGCGAGGCGGTGGCCCAGGGTCTGGTGGGCGAGGGCGAACCGCTGGACGTGACGTCTGACCTGTTCCGCCGCGTCCTGGACGAGGTGATCGATCAAAAATTGCTAGCCCGTGAGGCCGAGCGCCGTCGCCTGGACGCCTCGCCCCTGGCCCAGCGGCGCCTGGAGGCCACACGCGAAAGAATTCTGGGCGACATGCTGGTCGAGAGCGTCGTCAACGGCGCCATTTCCGACGAGGCCGTCCAGACCCTGTACAATGAACAGCTGCGCCTGGCGAAGACGTCGGAGGAAATCCGCGTTCGCCTGATCCTGTCGCGCACCAAGCCGGAAGCCGAGGCGGTCATCGGCATTCTGGGCCAGGGCGCCAGTTTCGAAGCCGTGGCCATGGAGCGGTCTGTAGACGAGGCGACGCGGTTTTCGGGCGGCGATCTGGGCTATTCGACCCTGGACGTCATGCCTCAGGCCTATGCCGGCGCCCTGCGCGACCGGCCGGCGGGGTCCACCGTCGGTCCGTTCCAGACCGAAGGCGGCTGGGCCGTGCTGCGGGTCGAGGACCGACGCAAGGAAAGCCCGCCGACCCTGGAACAGGCCCGGCCCCAGATCGTCCGCTACCTGACCTATGAGGGCGTGCGGCAATTGCTGGAGCAGTTGCGCGGCAAGGCCAAGGTCGATGTCCTGCTGTCGGGCGAAACCGCCGGGCGGGACGAGGAGCCGGCCTCGGCCCCGCCGACCGCCGCCCCCAACACTCCCTCGCCCGCCGACGCCCCATCCCCGACTTCCGCCTCCGTACCGGCCGCCTGACATGAACAAGCCCCCCTCGACCACCGGCCAGAAGATCGAACAGGCGTTCGAAAAAGCCCTGGATCCGTTCGCCACGGCCCTGAAACGCGCCACCCGCCCGGCCGAACCCGCCGCAGCCCCCGCCGCTGCGCCGTCTGCGGCCGCCGGGAAGCCGGGCCTGGCCGTCTCGCCCTTGGCCGTGCCCTTCCCCACCATCCCCCCCATCGGCGGGGTCGAGATCGCCACCGCACGGGCCGGCTTCTACAAGCACGAGCGTGACGACCTGGTGGTGTTCCGGTTCGCGCGGGGCACCAGCTGCGCCGGGGTCTTCACCCGCCACAAGATCGGCTCGGCCCCGGTCGACTGGTGCAAGAAGGCGCTGGGCGGGGCGGACGGCGGCAAGGACGTGCGCGCCCTGGTGGTCAACGCCGGCTGCGCCAACGCCTTCACCGGCAAGGCCGGGGCCGACGCCGCCCGCCGCACCGCCTCGGAGGTCGCCAAACGGTTCGGTTGCCGCCAGCGCGACGTCATGCTGGCCTCGACCGGGGTCATCGGCGTGGTGCTGGACGACAAGAAGATCGTCTCCAAACTGCCCGACATCGAAGGCCGCCTGGACGCCGACATCCACCCGTCCGAACAATGGGCGCGGGCCGGGCGCGGCATCATGACCACGGACACCTTCCCCAAGGGCTCCTACGCCGAGGCCGAGATCGAGGGCTACAAGGTCCGGATCGCCGGGATCGCCAAGGGATCGGGCATGATCGCGCCGGACATGGCGACCATGCTGGCCTTCATCGTCACCGACGCCGACATCCATCCGAACGTACTTCAGGCCCTGCTGGGCCTGCACGTCCGCACCACCTTCAATAGCGTGACGGTGGACGGCGACACCTCGACCAATGACACCGCCCTGCTGTTCGCCACCGGAACCTCGGGCGCGCCGCGGATCGGCCGGGTCGGCGACCGCCGCCTGAAGAGCTTCTCGGCGGCGCTGGACAAGGTGATGCTGGATCTGGCGCACCAGCTGGTGCGCGACGGCGAGGGTGCGACCAAGTTCGTCAAGGTGACGGTGGACGGCGCCGCCAGTCCTGCCTCGGCCCGCAAGCTGGCCAAGTCCATCGCCGACAGCCCCCTGGTCAAGACCGCCATCGCCGGCCAGGACGCCAACTGGGGCCGGGTGGTCATGGCCGTGGGCAAGACCGAGGAACCGGTGGATCGCGACCGACTGGCGATCAAATTCGGTCCGCACCAAGCCGCCGTCGACGGCGCCCCGTCCCCGACCTACGACGAGGCCAAGATGACCGCCTATATGAAGAACCCGGAGATCGACATCACCGTCGATGTCGGCGCCGGCCGGGCCTCGGCCACGGTTTGGACCTGCGACCTGACCAAGGGCTATATCGAGATCAACGGCGATTATCGTTCGTGACAGATAAGCTGCTCCCAACCGTCCTCGTCGTCGCCGTCGCCCTGATCGATGTGGACGGGCGGGTGCTGATCGCCAAACGACCGCAAGGCAAGGCGCTGGCCGGTCTGTGGGAGTTTCCCGGCGGCAAGGTCGAGCCCGGCGAACGGCCGGAAGCGGCCCTGATCCGCGAACTGCGCGAGGAACTGGGCATAGAGGTCAGCGAGACCTGTCTGGCGCCCTTCGTCTTCGCCAGCCACGCTTACGAGACCTTTCATCTGCTGATGCCGCTGTATCTTTGCCGGCGCTGGGACGGGGTGGTGGTTTCGCATGAACATGACGCCCTGGCCTGGGTGAAGCCGAGCCAGCTTTCGGACTATCCGATGCCGCCCGCCGACGAGCCCCTGGTCGCCTGGTTGCGCGACCTGCTCTGAGCCTCGCCGATCCGGCGTCAGTCGATCTCGTCGCCGGTCATCTCCTTCACGCCCAACGCATCGGCCAGCCGCACCTTGGCGGAGCCGCGCGCCAGCGGCTTCTGCTGGCTTTCGTGCGGTTTCCAGCCAGCCAGATGGATGATCTCGAAGGTGGCGGGGATGCGGCCGTCGGCGTCGCCGTGGCGTTCGGCGTAAAGCCGCGCGGCGCGGGCGATCACCGCGCGGCTCAGCGGCCGGATCGAGCCGTCCAGCACATTGGTTTCTCCCATGGCGCGCAGGTCGCGGATCAGGGCGAACAGGTCGGGATAGCGGACGGTGAACCGGTCCACGTCCGAGACCGGCAGGGCGAAGCCGGCGCGCTGCAACAGGGCCGCCCCGTCATAGCCGTCGGCGAAGGGCGAGACCCGCGCCTGGGCGCCCCCGCGCTCGGCCAGTTCCGCCTCGGTCAGGACAGACCGCAACTCCTTCAAAGTCCCCGCCCCGAAGAGGGTGCCGATGAACAGGCCGTCCGGCTTCAGGGCTTTGCGGATCTGGGCCAGGGCGCCGGGCAGGTCGTTGGCCCAGTGCAGGCTGAGCAGGGAGACGATCAGATCTGTCGAACCCTCGTCCAGCGGCAGGGCGGCGGCGCCCGGCGCGGCGCGTTCGGCGCGCGAGGTCGGGGCAGCGACGGCGCCCACCCGCCCGGCGGCGTCGCTGGCCGCAAGGGCCTGGGCGAAGGGGCCGGAATGGGCCGAGAGATCGACGGCGACCGGAAACTCGCGCAGGATGGCCTCCAGGCTGCCCGCTGCGTTCTCGGCCGCCCGGACGTGCAGGAAGTCGGCCTGGCCCAGTCGATGGGCGGCGCGGGCCAGACGGGCCTCTCGCCGGCTGGCGTCGAAAATGCGGGGCGGAGCTTCGGGGGAGGCGGTCATGATGATGCAGGATGGGGGCTGGCGTCGCGCCTGGGAAGGGGCGGGGCGTCAGTTGCGCGATGCGGGACGAGGATTGGCGGATCTGGTCCTGCCGCCCCTGGCCCACGACAGCCGCGAGGCGACGGCGGCCGCCGGCCTGACGCCGGACGCCTGGAGCCGGATCCAATTCCTCGAGGCGCCGGTGTGCGACGGCTGCGGCGCGGCCTTTGAGTTCGACGGCGGCGCCTTTGCCGAAACCCGCTGCGCCGCCTGTATCGCCCAGCCTTATGTCTTCGCGCGAGCCAGGGCGGCCTGTGTCTATGACGACCATTCGCGGGGTCTGATCCTGCGCTACAAACACGGCGACCAGCAGCAGTTCGCCCCCCTGTTCGCGCGCTGGATCGGCCGGGCGGCCGCCGATCTGATCCAGGAGGCTGACGCCGTCATGCCCGTGCCGCTGCACCGGTTTCGCCTGTTGTCGCGGCGGTTCAACCAGGCGGCGGAGATCGCCAGGCCCCTGGCCGGCCACGCCCGGCTGGACTACCTGCCCGACGCCCTGATCCGCACGACCCACACGACCAGCCAGGGCGGCAAGAGCCGACGCGGCCGGCGGCTGAACGTCAAAAAGGCTTTCGTCGTCAGCGAGATCGGCCGACGACGGATCAAGGGGCGGCGCATCCTTCTGATCGACGACGTGTTGACCACGGGCGCGACCGGCGAGGCCTGCGCCCGCGCCCTGATCGACGCCGGGGCCAGGGCGGTGGATCTCGCCGTCATCGCCAGGGTGCGAAACGCCCGTGAACTGACTATGTAGAGCTCAAATACGGGCGGCTGGGCCGTCCGAAAGCCCTTGGGCGCATCATTTCTGGAGATCCGAATTGGCCGACGTCGTCATCTACACCAAGCCCGGTTGCCCCTATTGCTACAGCGCCATGGCGCTGCTGAAGAAGAAGGGCGCCGACTACACCGAGATCGTCGCTTCCAACGACCCGGCCAAGAAGGCCGAGATGGTCGAGAAGTCGGGTGGCCGCATGACCTTCCCGCAGATCTTCATCGCCGGGAACCATGTCGGCGGGTCCGACGACATTCACGCCCTGGACCGCGAGGGCAAGCTCGACGCGCTTCTGGCGGCCTGATCCCGTGAGCGGCGGGCTCGACATCGCCCTGATCCAGACCCGCACGCCGGCGACGGCGCAGGCGGCCTTGGCCCATGTCGAGCCCCTGATCCGCGAGGCGGCGGCCGGCGGGGCGAAATTCATCCTGACGCCCGAGGGGACAAACTTCCTCGAACAGCGGCGGGACCGCCGGGACGTCGTCGTCACCGACGAGGAAGAGGACCTCGTCGTCCTGGGCCTGCGCCGGCTCGCGGCGGAACTGGGGGTCTGGCTGCTGATCGGTTCGGCCATCGTTCGGTCAGGCCAGGCCGGAGACGGCCGCGCGGCTAACCGATCGCTGCTGATCGACGCGGCGGGCGGGATCGTCGCCCGCTATGACAAGCTGCACGTCTTCGACGTCGATTTGCCGAACGGCGAGCGCTACCGCGAAAGCGCGACGGTGCGGCCCGGCCATGCGGCGGCGGTGGCCGACACCCCCTGGGGCCGGCTGGGCCTGAGCATCTGCTACGACATCCGCTTTCCCCATCTGTATCGCCACCTGGCCAAGGCCGGGGCGGCGATGATCGCGATTCCGGCCGCCTTCACGGCGCCGACGGGCCAGGCGCACTGGGAGACCCTGTTGCGCGCCCGCGCCATTGAGACCGGCGCTTTCGTCCTGGCCCCGGCCCAGGGCGGCCTGCATGAGGACGGGCGCCGCACCTGGGGACGCTCCACCGTGGTCGGACCCTGGGGCGAGATCCTGGCCCAGGCGGACCACGACGACCCTTGCATCCTGACGGCGAAACTGGACATGGAGGCGGTGGCCAAGGCCCGCGCGGCGGTGCCCGCCCTGACCCATGACCGCGACTTCCAGCCCGTACAATGATCCGTTACGCCCTGAAATGCGACCAGACCCACGGGTTCGAAGCCTGGTTCGGCTCGTCCTCCGACTATGACGACCAGGCGGCGCGCGGCCTGGTCGAATGTCCGTTCTGCGGCTCGCATACGGTCGAGAAGGCCGTCATGGCCCCCGCCGTCGGCGGGGCGCGCCAGGCCGAGCCGGCCTCGGACATGGCCGCCAGGATGCAGACGGTCATGCTGGCCGCCGCCCGTGAAGTCCGCGCCCATGTCGAGGCCAATTTCGACTATGTCGGCGACGCCTTCGCACGCGAAGCCCGCGACATCCACGAAGGCAAGTCCGAAAAGCGCGAAATCTACGGCGAAGCCACCCCCGCCGAGGTCAAGAAGCTGAAGGAAGACGGCGTCCCCGTCTCGGCCCTGCCCGACGCCCCGCCGGATCCGTCCAAGGTGAACTGACGTGGCCTCGGGGGAGGAACAGTATCAGGAGTTCGCGCCGCCGCCCGCGCTTCGCCCCTTCGTCCGCACGGTCTGGACCTATGCGGCGCCGGACCCGTCGCCAACGATTCAGCGCATCGCCCCGGACGGTTGTCCCGAACTGGTCTTCGACATCGGCGCCCCCTATGCCGAACAGGGCGAGGACGGTCTCTTTCGCCTGCAGCCCCCGGCCCTGTTCGCCGGGCAGATGACCCGGCCGCTGGTCATGCATCCCACCGGCCCGACGGAACTGGTCGCCGTCCGGTTCGAGCCGGACGGCGCACGAGACTTTCTGGGGCTTCCGCTCAGCGCGGCGACGGATCGGCGGCTGGACATGGTCGAGCGGCTGGCCGGGCTTGCCCCGCCGCCCGGCGATCCCGCCAGCCAGGTCGCCGTCTTCGTCGCCTGGCTGGAGGACCAGCGACGCCGAACGGTCTGGCGGATCGATCCCATGGTTCGCGCCGAGGTCACTGCGGCCGAGGCGGAAGCGCCGGCTCCAGCTCCGGCTCGGGCCGCCAGCGCACAGCGCGCGCTTCAACGGCGTTTCGCCGACCGCGTGGGCGTGTCGCCGCGTCTGCTGCGCTCCGTCTTCCGCTTTCGGCGGGTGTTCGACCACGCCGCCCGCCCCGGCGAAGATGTCGAGGGGTGGCTGGAGGCGGGGCTTCAGGCGGGATATTTCGATCAGCCGCAGATGGCGCGCGATTTTCGCCGGTTTCTGGGTTGCACCGCGACAGATTGGGCCCGCGATCAGCACGCGTTGGCCCGCGCCATCGCTTCGCAAGCGCGTGTCGCGTCGTAAACCTACAAGCCGGACGCGCCCGGCGGGTTTACCGATCCTCATCGACACGGAGGGAGACCCGACATGCTGACCGCCCTGATGATGACCGCCGCCCTGCAGGCGGATCTGCGCCCGAACCTGGAGTGGATCTCCGGCGCCTGGCGGGTCTGCGATCCGGGGCGCGAGGTGTCCGAAATCTGGACCGCGCCGCGTCTGTCGCTGATGACCGGAATGACGGTGACGGTCCTGGGGGACCGGGTGGGCTTCGAACTCTCGCGCATCGCGCCGACCGGACCCGCGCCTGACGCCCCTCTCGCCTATTTCGCCCAACCGGACGGCCTGCCGGTCACGGTCTTCCCCGTGATCGCCTCCAGCGCAAACCGCGTCGTTTTCCAGCAGGCGGCCGACGACGACTTTCCAAAGCGCATCGTCTATGAACGCGACGGCGACAGCCTGTACGCCCGTATCGAGGGCGAGGCGGGCGGAGAGACGAAGACGGTCGAATGGCGATTTCACAAGACGGAACTGAACAGCCGCTGCCCGGCCTGACCTGGCGCCCCATGCGGCCGAACGACATCGACGCCGTGGTCGAGGTCGCCCGCCTGTCGTTTCCCGATCATTTCGAAGAACGAGCCTGTTTTCAGAACCGGCTGGCCCTGTATCCGCGCGGCTGTTTCGTGCTGGCGGACGGCGAGGCCCCGGCGAAGGGCTATCTGATCGCCTATCCGTGGCGGGCCGACAGCGCGCCGCCGCTGAACACGGTGATCGAAGGCCTGCCGGCCGAACCGGCCCTGATCTATCTGCACGACCTGGCCCTGCATCCCCAGGCGCGGGGCGGCGGCGCGACGACGGCGATCATCGAGCAGCTGGCGGACCAGGCGGCCGAGGACGGCTGGCCCGCCATCGCCCTGGTGGCCGTCAACGACGCCGTCGGTTTTTGGACGCGCCAGGGGTTTGTGGAAGCCGATTCCCCAGACATGGCCGCCAAATTGGCCAGTTACGGCGGTGACGCCCGTTATATGAAGCGTGACCTTCTGGACGCCTGATCCGAGGCGTCTGAACGCCCGCTCTGGTCTTTCGGCCCACATGCTTGTATGAGGCGCGCGCTCCCTGCATGCCTTTTCATGACCAGCGGCCGCCCGCATCCGGCCGCGCCTTTTCGCGATTATCAAATGAACCTGCGCAACGTCGCCATCATCGCCCACGTCGACCACGGTAAGACGACCCTGGTGGACCAACTGCTCGCCCAGTCCGGCGTCTTCCGAGCCAACGAGGCGCAGACCGAGCGCGCCATGGACTCCAACGACCAGGAAAAAGAGCGCGGCATCACCATTCTGGCCAAGTGCACCTCGGTGCTCTGGAACGGCAAGGCCGGCGAAACCCGCATCAACATCATCGACACCCCCGGCCACGCCGACTTCGGGGGCGAGGTCGAACGCATCCTGGGCATGGTGGACGGCTGCGTCATCCTGGTGGACGCCGAAGAGGGCGTCATGCCCCAGACCAAGTTCGTCCTGACCAAGGCCCTGAAGATGGGGCTGAAGCCCATCCTCTGCATCAACAAGGTCGACCGCGCCCACGCTGATCCCGATCGGGTCCACAACGAGGCCTTCGACCTGTTCGCCGCCATCGGCGCGACGGACGAACAGCTGGACTTCCCCCACATCTACGCCTCGGGCCGCAACGGCTGGGCAACGATGGATCTGAACGTCCCGAACGACAACCTGGCCCCGCTGTTCGACCTGATCGTCGACCACGTCCCTGCGCCCAAGGTGCAGGACAACCGCGACAAGCCGTTCCAGATGCTGAACGTGCTGATCGAGTCCGACCCCTTCCTGGGCCGGATCCTGACCGGCCGGATCGAGAGCGGCAAGGCCGTTCCCGGCATGGCGATCCACGCCCTGGACCGTGAAGGCAAGGAAATCGAGCGCGGCCGGATCACCAAGGTTCTGGCCTTCCGCGGCCTGAAGCGTCAGGCCCTGGACGAAGGTTCGGAAGCGGGCGACATCGTCGCCATCGCCGGCATGTCCAAGGCGACCGTGGCCGACACCCTGTGCGCCATGGAAGTCGTCGACGCGCTTCCCGCTCAACCCATCGATCCGCCGACCATCTCCATGACCGTCTCGGTCAACGACAGCCCCCTGGCCGGTCGCGAAGGCGACAAGGTTCAGTCGCGCGTCATCCGCGACCGTCTGCTGAAGGAAGCCGAAGCCAATGTCGCCATCCGCGTCACCACCACCGAAGGCGGCGACGCCTACGAAGTGGCCGGCCGTGGCGAACTGCAGCTGGGCGTTCTGATCGAAAACATGCGCCGCGAAGGCTTCGAGGTCTCGATCTCGCGTCCGCGCGTGGTCTTCCAGGAAGGCCCGAACGGCGAGAAGATGGAGCCCATCGAAGACGTCATGATCGACGTGGACGACGAATTCTCGGGCATCGTCATCGAGAAGCTGTCGGCCCGTAAGGCCGAAATGACCGACATGGGTCCGTCCGGCGCCGGCAAGACCCGCATCAGCCTGAAATGCCCGTCGCGCTCGCTGATCGGCTATCAGGGCGAGTTCCTGACCGACACGCGCGGTTCGGGCGTGCTGAACCGGGTCTTCAGCCACTACGAAGAATACAAGGGCGCGATCGCCGGCCGTCTGAAGGGCGTGCTGATCTCGAACTCTGACGGCGACACGGCGGCCTTCGCCCTGTGGAACCTGGAAGATCGCGGCGTCATGTTCGTCGGCGCCGGCGAAAAGACCTACCAGGGCATGATCATCGGCGAGAACGCGCGCTGGGACGACCTGGACGTCAACCCGATCAAGGGCAAGCAACTGACCAACGTCCGCGCCTCCGGCAAGGACGAGGCCGTGCGCCTGACCCCGCCGCGCCAGATGTCGCTGGAACAGGCCATCGCCTATATCGACGACGACGAGTTGGTCGAGGTGACGCCGAAGTCCATCCGCCTGCGCAAGCAGACCCTGAACCCGTCGTTCCGCAAGAAGCGCGTTCGTCCGGAGTAATCGGATCGTTCACTGACGCGAAGGGGGATGCGGCCTATAGAAGGCTGACATGACCCTTTCGCCCAGTCTGGATGACCGCCTTGACGAGGCCGCCCGCGCGGGAGATCCGCGCGCGGCGGTCGCGTCCGTTTTGCGCGAGAGTTACGACGCCGCCCGCGCCCGCGCCGAACGCAAGCTGGACGGCGGGCTGAACGGGCGCGAGGTCGCCCGCCTGTACGCCACAGCCGCCGACGACATGCTGGCCGCACTGTGGCGGGTGGCGACCCAGACCCTGTATCCAGTCTCGCCGGTCGAGTGCGAACGCCTGTCGCTGGTGGCGGTGGGCGGCTATGGCCGGGGCGTGCTGGCGCCCTATTCCGACCTGGACCTGCTGTTCCTGCGGCCCGGCAAGCCGACCCCGCGCGGCGGGACGGTGACCGAATTCGTCCTCTATGTCCTGTGGGACTTGGGGGTGAAGGTCGGGCCGTCGGTGCGGTCGGTCGAAGACTGTCTGGCCCTGTCGCGCACCGACATGACGGTGCGCACCGCCTTGCTGGAGGCCCGGCCCCTGGCGGGGGACGCCGGCCTGTCGGACCTGATGATCGGCCGGTTCCGCGATATGGTGGCCAAGTCCGATCCCCGCCCCTTCATCGCCGCCAAGCTGGACGAGCGCGCCGTCCGTCACCAGAAGGCGGGCGTGACCCGCTACAAGGTCGAGCCCAACGTCAAGGACGGCAAGGGCGGCTTGCGCGACCTGAACACCCTGTACTGGATCGCCCGCTCCCTGGCGCCGGACAGCCGGCTGGGCGCGACGGTGATGGACGAGATGTTCACCCCGCGGGAACGCCGCACCTCGGACGAGGCCTTCGATTTTCTGTGGCGGGTGCGGATCCATCTGCATCTGGTCGCAGGGCGGGCCGAGGAGAAGCTGACCTTCGACATGCAGCCCGAGGTGGCCCGGCGGATGGGTTGGCGCGGGCGCGGCGACGAGCCGGCGGTGGAACGGTTCATGCGCCGCTATTTCCTGGTCGCCCGCGACGTCGGCGCCCTGACCCGCGCCATGTCGGCCAAGCTGGAGGC
>NZ_JAUSOE010000106.1 GCF_030656255.1 Brevundimonas sp.
GCATGAGCGTGAACCTGCGCGCCTATTTCATCGCCGCCACCATGATCATCGCCGTGCCTACGGGGGTGAAGATCTTCAGCTGGATCGCGACGATGTGGGGCGGTTCGATCAGCTTCAAGACGCCCATGCTGTGGGCGATCGGCTTCATCTTCCTGTTCACCGTCGGCGGCGTGACCGGCGTGGTCCTGGCCTACGCCGGCATCGATTACAGCCTGCACGACACCTATTACGTCGTGGCCCACTTCCACTATGTGCTGTCACTGGGCGCCGTCTTCGCCATCTTCGCGGGCTTCTACTACTGGTTCGAGAAGATGTTCGGCGTGAAGTACAACGAGTTCCTCGGCGCGACCCATTTCTGGATCATGTTCGTGGGCGTGAACCTGGTGTTCTTCCCGCAGCACTTCCTGGGCCTGCAGGGCATGCCGCGTCGCTATATCGACTATCCGGACGCCTACACCCTGTGGAACCAGGTCTCGTCCTGGGGCTATGCGATCACGGCCTTCGGCGTGCTGGTCTTCCTGATCATGCTGGCCGAGGCGGCGATCCGTCGCCGTCCGGGCGTCGCCAATCCGTGGGGCGAGGGCGCCACGACCCTGGAGTGGACCCTGTCCTCGCCGCCGCCGACGCACCAGTTCAACGAACTGCCGGTGGTCAAGGGCGACGAGCACTGACCGCACGCCAGACTGAAACAGCGGGCCGCTCTTTCCACCGAAGGGGCGGCCTTCTGCTTTCGGGTGTGCTATGCGGCCCGCACCGATGACCCAAGACGTTCAGACCCGACCCGCGCTCTCGACCGCCCAGCCGGAAGACTTCTTTCAGCTGCTGAAGCCGCGCGTCATGTCGGTGGTGGTCTTCACCGCCGCGACCGGACTGGTCATGGCGCCGGGCTCGATGAACCCGCTGGTCGCCGCCATCGCCATCCTGTGCATCGCCGTGGGCGCCGGCGCGGCCGGATCTCTGAACATGGCGCTGGAGGGCGAGACCGACGCCCTGATGCGGCGCACGCGCGGCCGGCCGGTGGCGGCGGGACGGGTGCGCAAGAATGACGCCATGGCCTATGGCGTGATCCTCAGCCTGTTCTCGGTCATGCTGCTGGGCATGAACACCAACTGGTTCGCGGCCGGTCTGCTGGCCCTGACCATCGTCTATTACGCCGGCTTCTACACCCTGCTGCTGAAGCGCAGGACGCCGCAGAACATCGTCATCGGCGGGGCGGCGGGCGCCTTTCCGCCGGTGATCGGCTGGGCGGCGGCCAGCGGCGACGCGCCGTGGCAGGCCTGGCTGCTGTTCCTGATCATCTTCCTGTGGACCCCGCCGCACTCCTGGGCCCTGGCCCTGTATTCGGCCGGCGACTACGCCAAGGCGGGCATACCGATGATGCCGGTGGCGCGGGGGGCGAAGTCCACGCGGTTGCAGATCCTGATCTATTCGCTGGTCTTCATCGCCTCGGCCGTGGCCCCGGCCCTGGTGGGCATGGGCGGGCTGATCTACGCCGTGGTGTCGGTCGCCGGCGGCCTGGGCTTCCTGGGCCTGGCCTGGCGGCTGTACCGGTCGCGCGCCGGGGACGAGCCGGACAAGGCCGATACGGTGGGACGCGAGGCCGCATTGTATGATGTGAAGGCCCAGGCCAAACCGGCGCGAGACCTGTTCGCCTTTTCGATCCTGTATCTGGTCGCCCTGTTCTCGGCCTTCCTGGTCGAGGCTGTGGCCGGCCTGGGAGCCTGAACCATGCGTCTGACGCCTGAGGAACTGCGCGCCCGCAAACGGCGCAACGTCTGGATCGCGGCCGCCTTGGTCGCCTTCATCGTCCTGGTCTTCACCACCACGGTCTTGCGCCTGCAACAGAACCAGGCGGCCGAGCGCGCCCTGGTGGACGCCGTCGTCACCGCCGGCCCGACGACGACGCCATGACCCGGCCCGACCGCAAGAACCTGATCGCCATCGCCTGCGTCCTGGGCGTGATGGGCATGACGGGCGCGGCCTTTGCGGCCGTGCCGCTTTACCGGATGTTCTGCCAGGTCACGGGCTTCGACGGCACGGTGCGCCGGGCCGACAAGGCGCCGGACACGGTGCTGGACCAGACGGTGCTGGTGCGGTTCGACACCAATGTGCGCGGCCTGCCCATGACCTTCCGCGCCGAACAGACGACCCAGAGGGTGCGGATCGGCGAGACGGGCCTGGCCTATTTCGACGTGACCAACACCTCGGACCAGCCGATCCAGGTGCGGGCCGGCTATAATGTCGTGCCGGAATACACCGGCCCCTATTTCCAGAAGCTGGAGTGTTTCTGCTTCGAGGATCAGACCCTGGCGGCGGGTGAGACGCGCCAGTTCCCGATGCAGTATTTCATCGCCCCCGAGCTGGCGACCGACCGCGAGGCCAAGGGCGCGCGCGAGATCACCCTGAGCTACACCTTCTATCCGTCGGTCGATGCGCCGACGGGGCCGAACGCCTGATCCCATGGCCCGACCCGGCTTGGATTTCCCCGGCGTGGGCTGTGGGCTCGTGATCCAGCGCGCCGACGGCCGGGTGCTGCTGTGCAAGCGGATGAAGGCCCCCGAGGCGGGGCATTGGAACATCGTCGGCGGCAAGGTCGATCACGGCGAACCTTCCGCCGAAGCCGCGCGTCGCGAGGCCGAGGAGGAGAGCGGTCTGGCTATCGGCGCGGTCGAATTCCTGTGCGTGTCGGAAGAAATCATCGCGGCGGATCGTCAGCACTGGGTCTCGCTGATCTATCTGGCGCGCGACTTCACCGGCGAGCCGTGGCTGACCGAACCGGACAAGCTGTCGGAGATCGGTTGGTTCGCGCTGGACGACCTGCCGCAGCCGCTGTCGGTGTTCTCGAAGACGGCGTTCTCGGCGTTGGAGGCGCGGGGGTAGCCGAAGCGGCGCCTTTGTCGCACGTCGGGGGCCGCCGCGGTCAGCGACCGGCGATTCCCTCCAGATCGGCGAGGGCATCGTCCGGCAGGACTAGGTCGCCGGCGGCCAGGTTCTCACGCAGGTGAGGGACAGAAGAGGTGCCGGGGATCAGCAGGATGTTGGGCGAGCGGCGCAGCAGCCAGGCCAGGGCGACCTGCATCGGCGTGGCCTCCAGACGGGCCGCGACGTCCGACAGGGCGGTGGACTGAAGCGGGCTGAAACCGCCCAGGGGGAAGAAGGGCACATAGGCGATCCCGTCGCGCGCCAGGTCGTCGATCAGGGCGTCGTCGCCGCGGTGGGCCAGATTGTACTGGTTCTGGACGCAGACGATGGGGCAGATGGCGCGGCCTTCGGCCACCTGGGCGGCGGTGACGTTGCTGAGGCCCACGTGACGCACCAGGCCCTGCTGCTGCAGTTCGGCCAGCGGTTCCAGCATCGGGGCGATCGCGCCTTCGGCGGGGCCGTGGACGTCGAACACGACGCGCAGATTGACGACGTCCATCGTCTCGCGGCCCAGATTACGCAGATTGTCGTGGACGGCCGCGACCAGATCCTCGGGCGAGAAGGCCGGCAGCCAGGCGCCGTCCGGTCCGCGCCGGGCGCCGATCTTGGTCACCAGGGTGAGGTCGTCGGGATAGGGGGACAGGGCTTCGCGGATCAGACGGTTGGTGACGTGGGGGCCGTAGAAGTCGCTGGTGTCGATGTGGTTCACGCCCAGGGCCACGGCTTCGCGCAGCACGGCTAGGGCGGCGTCGTGATCCCTGGGCGGGCCGAAGACGCCGGGACCGGCCAGTTGCATGGCGCCATAGCCAAGGCGGTTCACGGCGCGGTCGCCGAGAGTGAAGGTGTCAGTGGTCATGATCGCGCTCCGTTCGAGGGGACAACGCCGATCTAAGCCCTGGGCTGCTGCGCGATAATCGGGCAAGGTTCGGACGGGTTGTGCGGAAAGTCGAACAATGAAGCCGGACCTCAGCGATCTGCATGCCTTTATGGCCGTGGCCCGCGCGGGCGGATTCCGAGAGGGGGCGCGGCTGGGCGGGACCAGCGCGTCCAGCCTGAGCGAGGCGGTGCGGCGGTTGGAGGAACGGCTGGGGGTTCGGCTGCTGCACCGGACCACGCGCAGCGTGGCGCCGACCGAGGCGGGGCAAAGACTGCTGGAGCGGCTGATCCCTGCCCTGACCGAGGTGGAGGCGGCGCTGGAAGGGGTGGGCGATCTGCGCGATCGGCCGGCGGGGACCCTGAGGCTGAACGTGCCGGGCAGCGCGGCGCGTCTGGTTCTGCCCGCCATCGTGCCGGGCTTTCTGGCCGCCTATCCCGACATCCGGCTGGACCTGACGGTGGACGAGAACTTCGTCGATGTACTGGCGGCCGGATGCGACGCGGGCATCCGCTACGAGGAACGGCTGGAGCAGGATATGATCGCCGTGCCCATCGGACCGCGCCAACAGAAGTTTACCTGCGTCGCCGCGCCCGCCTACTGGAACCGGCGCGGGCGTCCGGTTCATCCCCGCGATTTGCTGGCGCACGACTGTCTGCGCGGGCGTTTTTCCAGCGGCGCCATGCCGCCGTGGGAGTTCGAACGCGCCGGCGAGGTCGTGATGATCGATCCCAAGGGGCCGTTGGTGTTCGGCTTCAACGGGGCGGCGGACCTGGCCGTCGATGCGACCGTGGCGGGCGTGGGGGTGATGTTCCTGTTCGAGGACTGGGTGAAGCCCCTGATCGACAGCGGGGCGCTGGAGCCGGTTCTGGTCGACTGGCATCAGCCGTTCTCGGGGCCATTCCTCTATTATTCGGGTCGTCGGCTGCCCCCGCCGCCGCTGCGGGCCTTCGTGGATTATGTGCGGGCCTGCGCGCCGGACTGAGCGGGCGGGTCTCGATCAAGGCTGAAACGCGGCGATCCACTGGCGCGACGCAAAAGCGGCGGTTATAGCTGGGGGATAAGGCGAGTTCATCGCCAGCCCAATATAGAGATGAAACGCATGGCCGACGCGCACGCCGCTCCGCACCACGACTATCACCTCGTGCCGCCCAGCCCGTGGCCGCTGCTGTCCTCCATCGCCGCGACCATCATGTTCATCGGCGCCGTGATCTGGATGAAGGGTCTGGCGCCGGCCGAGAACGGGCCGATCGCCGCCAACTTCCTGGCCGAGGGTCGGCAGGGCGTCTTCTTCGCCGGTCTGGCCGGGGTGCTGATCTCGGCCATCGGCTGGTGGTCGGACGTGATCAAGGAATCCAAGGCGGGCGATCATACGCCGGTCGTGTCCATCGGTCTGCGCTACGGCATGATCCTGTTCATCGCCTCGGAGGTGATGTTCTTTGTCGCCTTCTTCTGGATGTTCTTCGACATGGCCCTGTTCCATGAATCGCGGGCCCTGACGCCCGAGATCGGAACCTGGGCGGATACGGCCAAGGCCTGGTCGACCTGGCCGCCGCAAGGGGTCGAGGTGCTGTCGCCCTGGCAGCTGCCGCTGCTGAACACCGTGACCCTGCTGCTGAGCGGCTGCACCGTCACCTGGGCCCACCACGCGATCCAGGTCGGCGACCGCAAGGGCGCCAAGATCGCCCTGATCATCACCGTGATCCTGGGCGTCTTCTTCACGAGCGTTCAGGCCTATGAATATCAGCACATCCTGCACGAGCACCTGTTCTTCAACGAGGAAGCGGTCAACTCGGGCCTGTATGGGTCGATCTTCTTCATGGCGACGGGCTTCCACGGCTTCCACGTCCTGATCGGCACCATCTTCCTGGCGGTCTGCCTGATCCGTCTGCTGGCCGGCGACTTCACCCCGCAGAAGCATTTCGGCTTCGAGGCGGCGGCCTGGTACTGGCATTTCGTGGACGTGGTCTGGCTGTTCCTGTTCGCCTTCGTCTACGTCGTCTTCGGTTGATCGAAGACGGTCCTGAAGACCTCGAGGCGGCGCGGGACGAGGGATCGTCCCGCGCCGTCATGGTTTGCGACACGCCGGTTCGGGCGGCGATGCGCGGGCGCTGTCCCCGGTGCGAGCAGGGCGCCCTGTTCGCGGGCTTTCTGAAGGTGCGGCCGGCCTGCGACGTCTGCGGCCTGGACTACGCCACCATCCAGACCGGCGACGGGCCGGCCAGTTTCATCATGCAGATCGCCGGCTTTGTGGTCGGGTTTTCGGCCCTGGCGGTGGAGATCAAATTCCACCCGCCGATGTGGCTGCACCTGATTATCTGGCTGCCGCTGGTGGTGGCCCTGTCGCTGGCGCTGATGCGGCCGGGGCGGGGGCTGATGATCGGCTTGCAGTACAGGAACCAGACATGAGGCGGTTTCCCTGGATTTTGACTGTTCTGACGGTCGCGGCCCTGGTGCTGCTGATCGGGCTGGGCGTCTGGCAGGTCGAGCGGCTGAAATGGAAGGAAGGGCTGATCGCGGCGTCGGAGGCGGCGGCGGCCAAGCCGCCTGCGCCGCTGGATCAGGTTCTGGGTGAGGGCGATCTGGAGTTCCGCAAGGCGCTGATCGTCTGTCCGGGTCTGGCGACCGCGCCCTATGTCGAGCTGCAGTCGATCCATGACGGCGAGGTCGGGGTGCGGCTGATTTCGGCCTGTCGGCCAGCGGAGGCGGAGTTCAGCCTGCTGATCGACCGGGGCTTCATCGCCGACGGGGTGAGCGAGCGGCCGCGGGTGATCGAGACCACCCTGCCGCTGGTGCTGATCGGCGAGTTCCGCAGCTTTGATCCGCCGAGCGGCATGACGCCGGCGCCGGCGAACGGCCGCTTCTACGGCCGCGACACGGCGGCCATGGCCGAGGCCTTGAAGGTCCAGGGGCCGGTGCGGCCCGAGGCGGTGTTCGCCGTCACGCCGACCAATCCCGAGTTCGCGGCCTTGCGGCCGTCCGCGCCGCCGGCGGCCTTTTCCAACAATCATTTCGGCTACGCCCTGACGTGGTTCGGGCTGGCGATTGTGCTGGCGGGCTTCTATGTGGCCCTGCTTCGACGTCGAACCAAGAAAGACATCCCCTGACGGCTTCCCTGCACACCCTGTCCAACGGCGTTCGCGTCATCTGCGACCCCATGCCCGGCCTGAAGACTTTAGCCGTTGTCGTCACCGTCAAGGGCGGGGCGCGGTGGGAGCCGGAGGATCGCTCGGGCTGGTCGCACCTGCTGGAGCATCTGGTGTTCAAGGGCGCCGGCGACATGGCCGCGCGCGAGATCGTCGAACGGATCGAGGCCGAGGGCGGCACGATCAACGCCTCCACCGGCTATGAGCGGACCAGTTTCGAGGTGCGGGGGCTGGAAGGCACCCTGGCGCTGAACCTGCAGGTGCTGTCGGACCTGGTGTTCCGGCCCACGCTCGACCCCGCCGAGATCGAGCGCGAGAAGGACGTGGTGGCCCAGGAGATCGCCGAGGCCTTCGACACGCCCGACGACCATGTGTTCGAGATGGTCCAGACGCGGGCCTTCGCCGGCCAGCCGCTGGGCCGGCCGATCCTGGGCTCGGTCGACAGTCTGAAACCGGCGGACAAGGCGACGGTCGAGGCCTGGCGGACGCGGCTGTATTCGCCCGACCGGATGGTGGTGTCGGCGTCCGGCGCGGTGGACGAGACCGAACTGCTGGCCCTGGCCGAGCGCTGGTTCGGCGCGGCGGTGGCGACCCCGGTCGAGGCGCCGGCGCCGGCGGCCTTCATCGGCGGGCATGCGACCCTGACGCGCAAGATCGAACAGGCCAATCTGGTGTTCCAGCTGCCGGCGCTTTCGGCGACCGACCCGGCCCTGTCGTCGATGCGGCTGTTCGGCGAGATTCTGGGCGGGGGCATGGCCTCGCGCCTGTTCCAGAGCGCGCGCGAGGAGCGGGGCCTGGCCTACGCCATCGACGCCTATCAGGAGCCGTATGAGGATACGGGGGTGCTGGGCATCTACGCCGGCGCGGCGGCGGACCGGGCGAAAGAGCTGGCCCAGGTGGCGGCGGCCGAGGTGCGGGCCCTGGCCGAGACCGGGCCGACCGAAAAGGAACTGTCGCGGGCCAAGGCGGTGATGAAGGCCGGTCTGTGGATGTCGGACGAAAACCCGATGAGCCGGGCCGGACGCAACGCCGCCCAGACCCTGATCTTCGGCGCGCCGCGGTCCAGCCTGTCGATGACCGAACAACTGGAGGCCCAGACGGTCGAGGACGTGCGGGCGGTCGGCGGTCGGATGCTAGCGGGCGGCCAGGCGGCCAGCGCCGTGCTGGGGCCGAAGTCGGCCGGGCCGGCGGGCGAGGCGTTCGCGGCGGCCCTGTTCGGGGGGTAGGGAACGTTGAGCGTCGCGATCTGTTATGCTGACGCTTGAAACATTCCCACCCGGAGCAGCCCCATGTCCGTCCGCGTCGCCCTGATCGTCGGCAGCCTGAGAGAAGGCTCCTATTCCCGCGCCATCGGGCTGGAAATGAAGGCCCTGGCCGCGCCAGGGCTTGAGCTGGACCTGGTCGAGATCGGCGACCTGCCGCTGTATAATCCCGACCTGGATACGGAGACGCCGCCGGCCGCCTGGTCGCGCTTCCGAGAGGAGTTGGCGACGGTTCAGGCCGTGCTGTTCGTGACGCCGGAATACAATCGCTCGATCCCCGGCGCGCTGAAGAACGCCCTGGACGTCGGCTCGCGCCCCTATGGCCATAGCGTCTGGTCGGGCAAGCCGGCCGCCATCGTCAGCGTCTCGCCCGGCGCCCTGGCCGCCTTCGGCGCCAACCACCACCTGCGCCAGCCCCTGGTCTTCCTGAACATGCCGACGATGGCCCAGCCCGAAGCCTATGTAGGCGGCGTCGCCGACCTGCTGGACGAGCATGGCAAGCTGAAGAACGACGGGACGCGTGACTTCCTGAAGAGCTTCACGGATGCGTTTGCGTCGTGGATCGAGAAGACGAAATAGTCTCTCGCCTCGTCATCCTAGGCACAAGGCCTAGGACGACGGCCCTTAAGAGGGTGCTGAAGCCTGGAATTGAAAACGGCGGCTCCGTGAGGAGCCGCCGTCGCCAAATCAGCTGTGAAGCTGAAATCAGCCGATGGTTTGCAGCTGGCCAGCGGATTCCTTGCCCGAACGCTTGTCGCGTTCCAGCTCGTAGGAAACCTTTTGGTTTTCATCCAGGCCGCGCAGGCCAGCGCCTTCAACGGCGGAGATGTGGACGAAAACGTCCTTGCCGCCGTCGTCGGGTTGGATGAAGCCGTAACCCTTGGTGGGGTTGAACCATTTAACAGTGCCGGTAGCCATTTTGAGACCTCCGTTAGAAGTTGACCGAGGGAACGCCCCTGCGGCCTGTCGGGTCTGAATGGGAGCGGCCTTGACTCGTGCGTTCGCAGAGAGAGTGGGCGTTACGCAGAGAGATCGACGAAGTCTATGTACTCAGGTCTTTGTGACAAATGCAAGCGCGGCCGCAAGAAGGATTTTCCGGGCTATGGAACGGTCCAGCTTGGGACGCGTTAGATTGGTACACGAAAAGGCTACACCATGAACCGCATCCACGTTGTGGAGCGCGCCTACCAGCTCGCCCGCACTCCCGATTGTCTGAACACCGGCGACGTCGTCAAGGCCTTGTCCGCAGAGGGTTATTCCGGCGCGGAGATGTCCCACTTCCAGGGCAGTTCGATCCGCGCCGACCTGAATCGCATTTGTAAAATTCCGGTCGAAACCGAAGTCGCCTGATCCGATCCGAGATCAGGCCAACCCGCCTAAAGTCGGCGCCTCGGCGGCGCTGTCCGGGAAGACGCGGGTGTCCAGGGCCGCACGATCAAGGCCCATATGATCGCGCAACAGGCCCTTGAACACGGATCTGATGTCCAGGGTCGGGGCCAGATCGCGCCCCTCGAACAGGCGATTGTCCGCCAGGGTCGGCCAGTCGCCGATCAGGCTGCCGGGCTTGAGCCCGCCCCCCGCCAGCAACAGGGACGACCCCGTGCCGTGGTCCGTGCCCTGGGTGCCGTTGGCGCGGGCGGTGCGGCCGAACTCGGTGGCGACGACCACGATGGTGCGGGGCCACTGGTCGGCCAGACCGTCCTTCAAGCCTGAAATCAACTGATCCAAACCCGTGAGACGCGTCTGCAGCTGGCCGCGCTGGCCCGCATGGGTGTCCCAGCCGTCCAGGGAGACGGCGACGATGTCGGCCCCCTCGGGCCCGGTCATCAACTTGGCCGTCGCGCGACCCAGGGCCTCGACGTCGTTGCGTCGGACGGTCTGGCCCGAACCGTCGGCGACCAGGGCCTCGGTCGCCAGGCCGCGCGCCAGGTTCTGGCCCAGCATCGGATCATCGACATAGAGGTCCTGCAGCAGGGACGCGATCCGGTCCTCGCCCCTGACGCGGCCGCCTGGCGCCCAGCTGGACACAGGGGCGTCGCCGCGCAGGATCAAGGGCGTCTGGGCGCCGATCGACAGGCCCTGCAGCCGCGCGCCGCCGGCCGCGACGATGGCGCGGTTGAGCCAACCGTCGTCGCTTTGGCGCAGCGCCTCGCCGCCGTTCTCCAGCACGTCCTGGGCCTCGAAATGCGAGCGGATCCGCACCGGCAGGGCCACGGCGGGGGCGAACCGCATCTGGCCCTGGCCATACAGTCGGTGCAGTCCGGCGAGGGCGGGGTGCAGGCCGAATCCCTCGGCCAGATCCAACGCCCCATCGGGTTCGCCCGGCGCCGCCAGCGCCAGGCCGCCGCGCAAGGGGACATAGTCGGGATCGGCGTAGGGAATGGTGACGGACAGGCCGTCCATGGCGCCCCGGGCGATGACCACCACCAGTTTAGCGCTGGAGGTATTGGTCTGGGCGGCGACGCGCCCGGCGAAGGCCAGGCCCATGCCGGCGGTCGCGGCCCCCAGCAGGGTGCGGCGGTCGAGGGTGAAACGGGTCATCGGCGCTGGAACTCCGGCGACATCAAAAGAAGGGTGAGGGCCTCGGTCCGGCTTTCGGCGCGGGCGACGGCGAGCCCCGTGCGCTGGGACAGCCGGTCGCCCAGGGCGTCGTTCGCCGTGGCGACGATATCGGCGGTCCGGGCGGTTTCGGCGGCGGTGCGCGCCCAGTTCAGCCGTTTGACCAGGGCGTCGGGGCCGGCCCAGTCGGCCGCCGTGTCCGGCCAGCCCTCGGGCGACGGGGCGGCGAAGAGGGGCTGGCCCATTTCGACCAGGGCCTGACGCAGGGGCTGGATCCGCTGGGGCGGGACGTCCAGGGCCCGGTGGGTCGAGACGATGAACTCATAGGGCGTCTTGATCTTCGTCGCTTGGGGCGTCCAGGTTTCGGTGGCCTCAATCAGGGCGCGCGCGACCTGGGCCAGGTCGCCATCGGATCGGGTCCAGGCCCGCTCCAACCGCGCGACAAGGGGTTCAGGCGGCGTGTCCGAGACGAAATGGGCCGCGATCCGGCGCGACAGACGCCGGGCCGTGGCGGGATGCCGCGCCAGGTCCCGCAGGATGGCCTCGCCCTGGGCGACGCCCGCCTGGGCATAGGTCCGGCCCATCACGGTGCGGGGGCCGGGTTCATGGATATTGGCGCGGAAGACGAAGCCGTTCGGGCCGGGTTCAGCCGCCTGGCGGGCGCGGCGTCGACCGGCGGGGGCCTGGCGATCCTGGGGGCGAGGGATCGACCAGCCGGTCAGGGCACGGGCCAGTTCGGTGACGTCGACCTGGGTATAGCCGGCGTCGGCGCCCACGGTGTGAAGCTCCAGCATCTCGCGGGCCAGATTTTCGTTCAGTCCGACCTTGCGCCGTGCGCCGGCCTGGCTGCCGGGGCCGGTCGAACGCGCCTGGTCGAGGTACAGAAGCATGGCCGGATGCTGTTCGGCGGCGACGACCAGATCCTCGAACCGGCCGAAGACGTTGGGGCGGATGGCCTCGCGCTCACACAGGTCGATGAAGGCGCCGCTGTCGAACTTGACCGCCGACACGGTCAGGGCGTTGGCCCAGAACAGGGCCCAACGCTCGGCGAATCCGTCCGCCGTCGTGGCGCCCAGTTGGGTGCGCGCCAGAAAGGCCTGGGCGGTGTCCTCGACCAGGGCGCGGCGGGCCGCCTGGCGCGCCAGGCGCACCGCTTCGGCGTCTGCGGTCGCCGGCTGGCCCCGGTCGGCCTGGTAGTCCAGAAACGCCGCCATCCTTTGGTCGGCGCTGGCGAACGTCCCGGCCGGCTGGGCCGCGCCTTCGGGGCGGATCTGGGCCAGGGCCCAGGCGCGCGGATCGGCGGCGACGCGCGCGATCTCGCCGGGGCGGGCGCCGAGGCCCAGTCGGGTCACGGCGAGGGCGGCGTCGGTCGAAGATGCGGCCATGATGGGCTCCTGATCCGTCGGTCTGAGTGTAACGCGCCGGAAACAAAACTCCGTCGCGGATCAGATTCGCGTGCATCTGTCGCCAAGCGGCGATCTGCGCGCTAGGCTGCGGATCGATGGCCCTCCTGGACTGGATGAGCGATGTAGCCGGACCGGTGGTCCGGGGCGACGGCGTGCTGTTGAGGCCGCCGCGGGCGTCCGACTATTCGGCCTGGTCCGCCCTGCGCGACGGGTCGCGCGACTATCTCCAACCGTGGGAACCGGCCTGGCCGGACGACGACCTGAGCAAGGGCGCCTTCCGGCGTCGGCTGTCGATCTATGCCCGCGAGATGGAGCTGGGCAACGCCTGGCCCTTCTTCATCTTCGCTGACGCCGACCAGTCGCGGGTCGGGGCCATCACCCTGTCGAACGTGCGGCGCG
>NZ_JAUSOE010000127.1 GCF_030656255.1 Brevundimonas sp.
GATGTAGGACGGGTGGTTGTGGCTCTCCATCTTGAAGATGCAGGCGTCGCCGTCGTCGATGTCGATCACCCCGGCGTTCTCGCCCGGGCCGCAGATGACGCGGTCGCCGGTGGTGGGGAACTTGCCCAGGTGGATCTTGGAGGATTTGTACGAGCAGTGCTCGGACCACATGACCGAGAAGACGCCCAGTTCGACATGGTTGGGCTCTCGGCCCAGCCGGTCGAGGACGACCTGATATTCATTCGGAGCCAGGCCGTATTCGGCGGCCAATTCGGCCATGGTCTTTTGATGAGCGGTCATGGGCGGGGCTTCTAGCCGCAGATGGGCCGATAGGCTATATTCTAGACAGTATTTTGAGAGTTCTAGAATGGGCCTCAGCATCAAGCGCGCCGAGACGGAGCGCAAGGCGCGCGCCGTCGCCGAGCGGCTGGGCGTCAGCCTGACCGAGGCCATCGATATCGCCCTGGACAAGACCTGGAAGGAACTCTGACCGCCGACGGAGCCAGGAAACGTGAGGCGCTATTTGCACGTATCCAAGAACGAGGCCTAGCGACGGCCGCAACTTGGCTGAAATCGAGGCCGAAATGTACGGTGACGGCGGCGAGCCCCTGTTGTTCAAGGGCGAGGATTTTTTTCGACGACGGATGTGACGATCACGATCTGAACGAAACGATCACGATCTGGGGGACGGGGGAACGTCTGGCGGCGTCATCTCATTGCGGCTGTGGCAACCACGGAGTTTCGCCATGATCCACACCCCCATCGACCCCGCCGCCACCCCCGACGACGACGACCTGCCCGAAATCGCCGCCGATGACGCCGGCGCCTCGGCCATGGCCGAAGAGGCCCAGAACGAGGCCGAAGACGAAGAAAAGCAGGAGGACGCCTGATGCGCTCCAGCACCCATACCGAAGTCACCCCCGCCACCGGTCAGCAGATGGATCGGTCGAATGATCCGGATGCGACGCGGGATCTGGATCAGGCGGCGCCCGAGGCCGCCCTGGCCAGCCGCCGCCAGCGTCTGACCGGCGAGGCGACCGGCGTCGGCAGCATCGGCTTCGACGAAAGCGGCGCCTTCGATGTCGGCGACGGCGCCCATGAACCGCCGGACGAGGCCGTCACACCGCCGCTGCGGTCGGAATAGCTCAGATAGCCGTCAGGCGGCGCGCTCGACGCCCGGCTTTAGCCGGAAGACCAGCAGCACCCCGCCCACCAGCAGGACGATCGCCCCAGCCAGGGCGGTGAAGGCGACGGCCGGCTTGTCGGCCTGTTCGGCCACGAAGGCACCGAGCAGGCCCCAGGCGGTCGGCAAGGGATAGGCCAGGGTCCGCAGCGTCGCCGTGACGGCCAGGGCGACGCCCGTAGTCACGATGATGGCCAGGATGGCCCAGGCCGATGGCGACAGCGCATCCGGCAGGGCCTGGAAGGCCGTCAGGGTTGTGATCAGGTTCAGCGGGGCGGCCACCGTCAACCATCCCGCCAGGGCCGCCAGGGGCCAGACCAGCAACAGCCGGTCACGATCCATCCGGCTGAGCGCGCGGATGGAGCCCGAATAGGTCAGCAGGGGCGCCAGCAGGGCGATCAAGGCGGCGAAGATGACGACGACGCTGGCCGCCTTCAGGTTCAGGGCGGCGACGACGATCCACATGCCGATGCCGAAGAAGGTCACGACGGAAGGCCAGCCCATTCGGGTGATCAGGGGGCTCTCGCCGGTCTGGGGCAGGGCCTGACGTACGGCATAGGCCAGGATTCCCAGATAAATCAGGCCCCAGATCGAGAAGGCGTACCCAGCGACCCGCAGGGTGCTGTTCCCATCGGCCGCGAATTCGCCCTGGGTCAGGCCCAGGCCCGCCAGGTTCTGAACCAGGGGAACCACGATGGCGAAGACGGCGGCGGCCAGGACCACCAGGCGGCGGGTCCGCTGCGCGGGCGTGGGACGAAGGATCGAGGACATGGGGATTCCGATGCGACGGTTGTCAGGTCGATTGTACGCGCTGGACGGCGGTAAGGTTCACCGTCGCAGCGTGAAAAGTGAAGCTTGCCTACGCCGCGCCCTCTGTGCTGGTTGTGATCGGGCATGATGAACGCCGCCGGACGCTGGATTTTTTGCCTGATCGCCATGGCCGCGTCGGCCGTCGCAGGCGTGGGGCACGCCCAGACCAGCGGGGCGACCGTCGTTCTCACCCAGCCGTCGCAGGACGCCTGGGTGCGCGTTCGCCAGGCGCTGACGCCCGAGCAGCAGGCGTTGGAGGTGCGGCGCTTCCTGTCAGCCCTGGCGACGGCGAATGGACGACCGATCACGCCCGCTCTGGACGCGCGAGACATGGCTTCGGGCCGCGCCGTGTCGCTGGACGATCCGGCTCTGCTCCAGCGGCCACAGGCGCATGAGGTGACCTTGACGGTCGATGGGCGGTTCCTGGTCTTTCGCCCCTTGTCGCGCGCCAGTCTGGACCCATTCTTGGGGCGGTAGAGGAACCGGCGGTCGTGTGGTCGGTTGTTCAATCCACACGAACTGGAGATGACCATGGCTGACCACGACGACGAAACACCCGTCTTCGAAACCGACGAGGTCGAGGCCAATCTCGCTATCGAACACGGTCAGGGCGTCGGCGCCCGCGAACTGGCCGCGCAACGCGAGCCCGGCGGGATCATAACGCCGGACGAGGATGAAGACGCTGAGGACGACGTTCCGGAAGAATAACGCAAGACTTGCCGGTAGTGGTGAGGCCAAGCAGGTCCGCTCAACCTTTATGATGAAGTTATCTCATCACATAGTTGACGGAAAACAGGATCATTCGATCCTCGAGCGGTTTTCCTGATGTCACGCCTTCGGGGGTTAAACGCACGCGCGCGCGATCAATGGATCTGAGACTCTCGCGTCCAAGATTGTACCCTCGCGGCGACTCACTCTCTATCTGGCAGTCTTCAAGTCGTCCGTCGCTCCTCGCGACACAAGACAGCACGGCATAGCCGTCGACGGGACTTCTACCGTTCACGGGGGCGGGGAACCGAGGGCGTGGCGTGGTCGCCCAAGTCACTGCGGGGGGAAGCCCGTCCTGGCCATTGCCCTCCACGTCCTTGTCTCGAACGTCGATCAATGGGCGACCACAAGCCGTCAAAGTCTGCTCGATCGCTGTGTTCGATGGGTTGAGCGCCATGACATAGCGAGTGCGGGGCTTACCTTCGCCCCCCGGAACCACGATCTGCAATGGGCCGCCTTCCGCCATCTGACGCGCCACCATGGCTGGAACGCGGCTGAAAGCGGCGGTTCGATTTTCGCCCACGCTCCATACGGTCGTCCGAAAATCACTGGTGTCCCCCACAGACACCGCCAGGTCACGCTTGGTCGTGCGTGGGGGCGCTTCGGGCAAGCCCGTTATCAACAGGTCGTAGGCGCCGTCTACGCGGCGCGCGGCCAGGCTGACGCCCGAAGTGAACTCCGCAACCGCGAGCGTGGCCTTTTGCTCGGGGATGACAGTGAGCGTCCAATCCTCCGTCGGAACAACGGAATCCTGAGCTTCAACAGGAGGAGCGACGGCCGAGACTGCGGCGAGGATAAGTACAGGAAGGAGGACGTTCATACGCCGCACTTCGCCTCAACGGTGAGTTGCCGTCAAGCCGCCGCGTAGATGCTCTGGAACAGGACCGCGCCGTCGGCGGAGCCCAGTTCGGCTTCGAAGGCGCGGTCGGGGTGGGGCATCATGCCTAGGACGTTGCCGCGGGCGTTCTGGATGCCGGCGATGTCGTTGACCGAGCCGTTGGGGTTGTCGACATAGCGGAATACGACCTGACCCTCGCCCTCGATCCGGGCCAGGGTCTCGGCGTCGGCGAAGAAGTTTCCGTCGCCGTTGCCCTGGGTCATGGTCACCTCGCGCTGGCCCTGATAGCCGGCGGTGAAGCGGGTCTGGCCGTTGGCGACGGTCAGGGCGATGGGCTTGCAGACGTATTTCAGACCCTTGTTGCGCAGCAGGGCGCCGGGCAGCAGTCCGGCCTCGCACAGGATCTGGAAGCCGTTGCAGATGCCGACCACGGCGACGCCGTCGTCTGCGGCCTTCTTGACCGCCTGCATCACCGGCGACTGGGCCGCCATGGCGCCGCAGCGCAGATAGTCGCCGTAGGAGAAGCCGCCGGGAATGACGATCAGGTCCAGGCCCGAAGGCAGTTCGGTGTCCGCGTGCCACACCATCGAGACGGGCTCGCCGGTGGAGCGTTCGACGGCGACCTTGCAATCGCGGTCACAGTTGGATCCGGGGAAGACGATGACGGCTGCGCTCATGGCGCGGGCCTCTAGCACCGTTTTCGGGAAATGTCAGTGCGCGGGTTCAAGAAGTCCGAGGCGGGTCTCGATCCGGCCGAGACGGGCGTCCTGACGATCGACAATCTGATACAGGTTGGAGACGTCCTGGTTCAGGCCGTTGAGGTGGAGGCGCATGGCCTGAAGTTCGCCCTTCATGTCGGCGATGTTGCCGTCGATCCGGTCCAGGCGCGTCTGCATGGACTTCAGCACTTCGTAGATGAGGTCATTGGTGACGTCGGCCATACGTCCATACTACCATAAACTGTGGTTACGCCAAACGCTCGGACGCAGCGCGTTTGCGCCCCACCAGCCAGGCGACGACGAAGATCGCAAACCCGCCTAGGGACAGGCCGACCCCCACCCAGCCGGTCGAGGTCCAGCCGTAGCCGGCGGCGATGGCCATGCCGCCCAGCAGGGGGCCGATGGCGTTGGCGGTGTTGAAGGCGGAGTGGTTCAGGGCCGCCGCCAGGGTCTGGGCGTCGCCGGCCACGTCCATCAGGCGGGTCTGAAGAATGGAGCCCAGGCCGCCGCCGCCGCCGATCAGGAAGACCACCACCATCATGGCCCACAGGTTCCCCGCCGCGAACGGATAGAGGGCCAGGGCTGCGGCGCTCCAAAGCAGCAGGCCGCCCGCCGCCGGGAAGCCGACCCGGTCCGCCGCCCAGGCCCCCAGGATATTGCCCAGAAACATGCCGACGCCGAAGACGGCGAAGACCCAGGGCAGGATCTCGGGACCCACGCCCGTCACGGCGGCCAGGGTCGAGGCCAGATAGGCGTAGACCGCGAACATGCCGCCGAAGCCGACGGCGCCCACGCCCAGGGTCAGCCAGACCTGGCCGCGCTTCAGTGCGCTGAGTTCGCGCATCGGGCTGGCGTCGGGCTGGGCCGGATCGCGCGGCGCGAACAGGGCGACCAGGACCATGGTGACGACCGCCAGGATGCTGACGATGGCGAAGGTCCAGCGCCAGCCGAAGGCGTGGCTGACCATATTGGCGAAGGGCACGCCGATGACCGTGGCGACCGTCAGACCCATCAGCACCGTCGAGACGGCGCGGGTGCGCAGGTGCAGCGGCACGACGGAGGCCGCCACCAGGGCCGCCACCCCGAAATAGGCCCCGTGCGGCACGCCGCTGAGGAAGCGGAAGACCAGCATCCACTCATAGTTGGGCGCGATGGCCGACAGGCCGTTGCCGACCGCGAACAGGCCCATGAAGCCGATCAGCAGCAGCCAGCGCGGCAGCCGCGCCCCCAGCACCGCCAGGATCGGCGCACCCACCACGACGCCGGCGGCGTAGGCGCTGATCACATGGCCGGCGGTCGGCGCGTCGACGCCCAGGCCGGCGGCGAAGTCCGGCAGGATGCTCATGGCCGCGAACTCGGTCACGCCGATGGCGAAACCGCCCATGGCCAGGGCGATCAGGACGAGGGCGACCGCCGCCCGCGAACGAGCGGGCGGGGCGAGGGAAATTGCGGCGTCTGTCATTGTGCGCCGCAACATAATCAGCGTTCATGACGTCACAAGGGCGGTGACCGGTAATCAGCCCTTGTTTTCGTAGGTCGCCGTGATCGCGGCCTTGGCCAGGGTGTGGAAATACAGATTGAAGCCGAAAACGGCGCCGGAGTCGTCGGCGGTGACGTCCAGTCGGTCCACGTCCACGGCGAAGACGGTGAAGATATAGCGGTGCGGGCCGTGGCCTGCGGGCGGCGCCGCGCCGCCGAATCCGGCCTGGCCGAAGTCGGTGCGCCCCTGGACCGCGCCGGAGGGCAGGTCGCCGCCGGGGGAGCCGGCGCCGGCCGCCAGTTCGGTCACATCGGCGGGGATGTTGGCGACCGTCCAGTGCCAGAAGCCCGAGCCGGTCGGGGCGTCGGGATCGTAGCAGGTGATCGCATAGCTCTTGGTCCCCTCGGGCGCGCCGGACCAGGCCAGTTGCGGCGAGGTGTTTCCTTTGGCGTGGACCTGGGCGGCGGGCAGGACGCCGCCGTCCTGAATGTCGGTGGAGGTGAGGGTGAAGGTCATGGGCGCTCCGTCGATTCAAGCCGTGAGCTTAACTGGGGGCGCAGGCACAGGATGCAACGCCCTCTTCGCGCAGAAACGGGAAGAGGGCGACAGATCCTATGCCGCCTCGATGCGGTAGCCTTCGATCACCGTATTGGCGAGCAGTTGCTCGCACATCTTCTTGGCCTCGGCCTGGGGGTCTTCGGCGCCGGCGAGGTCGAACTCGATCAGCTTGCCGACGCGGGCGTTGGACACGCCGGTCCAGCCCAGACCCTGCAGGGCGCCTTCGACGGCCTTGCCCTGGACGTCCAGGACGCCGGGCTTGAGGAAGACGTG
>NZ_JAUSOE010000138.1 GCF_030656255.1 Brevundimonas sp.
TATTGGTCGCGTAGAGGTCCTCGCCTCGGTCATCGCTGAAGTCGACCCGGCCGCCGTGGACATGCTCACGCTTTTCCGGGGTGCTGGTAGTCACCCGCAGAATGCCGCCCAGCGAGCTGTCATCGAGCTGCAGGCCCATGCCGACGTCGACGAAGGACGCGCCGATATCTTCGAGCTTGGCGATGACCGCCTTTTTGGCCGGTCCATCATCGATGCAGATGAAGGCGAAAGTCACCCCGTCCAACAGGTGGACGTTGGAAGCGTCGAGGGCGACAGGGTGCGGGACGATCCCCTTGCGCATACGCGAGTAAATCCCTGCCCAGTAGTCGACCTTCAGAGGCACTTCCCGTAGTTCGTCCAACGAGGGGGCGCCCGGACCCCGAAAGGCATTGTGGGACAGGAAGTCGTCTTTATCGAACAGGCGGATTTCCTTCGCCGGGGTCTTGGCGACCTGATCGAAGACGTAGCCGCCGGTGCCGCCTAGGCCGATAACGGCGACGGTATCGTCCGCCAGGCGCTCGGTCAGGGCGCCGATGCCCGCGCGGCCAGACGCGGTCTCGATGTAGTGGAAGACGGAGTTTTCTTCCTCCTCAGGGATGGCGTTGCCCCGCGCCGAAGCGCCGGCGCAACGCGTGGTGGCCGGGCCCGAGATCACGGCGACGTAGGTCGTCATCTTATGGTGATAGTCGCGATAGCCTCCTTCCGGCTTGTTGGAGAAGCCGTGGCGAGCGATCAGACTCTGGCCCAGGTCGGTCGGATTGTCCTGGTGGCGGAGCGCCTCGATCGGACTGCCGTCGACGTTGCAGGGGTATTCCCCGATCCAGTGCATCACATGGGTGTCGGGAACCTGGGTCACGTCCCCCGCCATGTTCAGGGTGGAAACGAGGGCGCCGCGTTTCAACTCCTTCTTCGCGTTGAGGTAGGGCACCTCGCGCAGGACCAAGAAATTGCTCTTGATCTGCACGAGGTAGCCCTCCTCACGGAGGAGCTTCAGGTCGGCGCTACGAGCGAACGGTGCGGGTGACAATGAAGATCGTCCCCTTCTTGACTTCGACCTTGCCGCCCGGGCCCAGCTCACCGGCGTGGGGGTGCGACGCCGCCTTGCGATAGGTCATTGAGTAGACGGTGTTCTGGTCGGCGGCGCCGCCCGGGAAGGCCAGCTGGACGATCTGCTCGAAGCTGACTTCGTCGCCTTCGATCTCGCGGGGGCGCGAGTTGACGACGATCTCGGTGTTGCGGTGCTTGAGCGCCTCTTCGATCTCCTGCGTGGCTTCGCGGACCTCGGCTTCGGGGCGGTGTTCAGCCGCTTCCGCCTGTTCCAGGTCGTGCTCGGCGTTCTTCAGGTGCTCGAGCGCGTGCTCGACCAGGGTTTCGCGATCGGGCGGCTCGGCGCCGTTGTGGGGGGTATCCATCGTTTGTAGTTCCTTCGGTTGTGACCAGCCTCTTGGGGCTTCACAGGGTCAATCGACGCGAAGGAGGGCGACCGGTAAGCGCCCCAGATCTAAATTTCGAGGACGCCCGGTGACAC
>NZ_JAUSOE010000145.1 GCF_030656255.1 Brevundimonas sp.
CGCGCAAGCCGGGCATGAGCCGCGACGACCTGATCGGCATCAATCTGAAGGTCATGAAGGCCGTCGGCGAGGGCATCAAGGCCCACGCCCCCAACGCCTTCGTCATCTGCATCACCAACCCGCTCGACGCCATGGTCTGGGCCCTGCAGAAATTCTCGGGCCTGCCCAAGGAGAAGGTCGTCGGCATGGCCGGCGTGCTCGACTCGGCCCGCTTCGCCTACTTCCTGGCTGAAAAGACCGGCGTGTCGGTTCAGGACATCCACGCCTGGACCCTGGGCGGTCACGGCGACGACATGGTGCCGATGGTGCGCCACTCGACCGTCGGCGGCCTGCCCCTGCCCGACGCCGTCAAGGCCGGCTTCCTGTCGCAGGACGAGCTGGACGCCATCGTCGACCGCACCCGCAAGGGCGGCGGCGAGATCGTCGCCCTGCTGAAGACCGGCTCGGCCTTCTACGCCCCGGCTGAATCGGCCATCGCCATGGCCAAGTCGTACTTGCTGGACCAGAAGCGCGTCCTGCCCTGCGCCGTCTGGCTGTCGGGCGAATACGGTCTGTCCGACCTCTACGTCGGCGTCCCGGCCATGATCGGCGCCGCCGGCGTCGAGAAGGTGATCGAGTTCACCACCAACGACGAAGAAAAGGCGATGTTCGAAAAGTCCGTCGCCTCGGTCCAGGGCCTGCTGCAGGCCTGCAAGGATATCGACGCCTCGCTGGTTTAAGCGATCATCCAGATCGAATGACGAAGGGCCTGCGGATCGCTCCGCAGGCCCTTTTCAATTCTTCCCGTCTGCCGACGGGAGAGGGAGCTGTCACTCCCGCACGTGGGCCAGCCAGTCCTTGCTCTGCATCTCGTTGAAGCGCGACACGGTCCGTTCGAATTCGAACGCCCCCACCCCTTCGGTATAGAGGGCCTCGGGCCGGGCGGCGGCCAGGACGATCAGCTTGGTCTTGGCCTCGTAAAGGGCGTCCACCAAAGTCACCAGACGCCGCGCCTCGTGGTGGTTGGCCGAACTCAGGATCGGCACGTCCTCCAGGAACAGGGTGTGGAACCGTTCGGCGATGGCCAGATAGTCCTGCGGCCCCAGCGGCCGGCCGCACAGGTCCGCGAAACTCGCCCGCGCCATCGAGCCGACCGTGCGTTCGATCACCATGTCGCGGCCCAGGACGGTCAGGTGCGCCGGTTCCTCCGGCTCGCCCCCCTTCAGCTCGCGCCACAGCTCCTCGAACCCGGCCCGGTCGTCGGGCGTATGCCAGATCTCGGCCGAACTCAGCCGGTCCAGCCGCCAGTCGCGCGCGCCCCCCGTTTCGACCACGGCGCACCGGTCGCGGATGATGTCGATGAAGGGAGTGAAGAGCTGGCGGTTGATGCCGTTCTTGTACAGGTCCTCGGGCGCCCGGTTCGAGGTGATGGCCAGCACCACCTTGTCCTCGAACAGGGCCTCGAACAGCCGGCCCAGGATCATGGCGTCGGCGATGTCCGTCACCTGAAGCTCGTCGAAACACAGCAGCCGGGCTTCGGACGCGATCAGCTTGGCGATGGGGGGAATAGGGTCGTCGCCCTTATGCGTCCCGAACACGGCCTTGCGGGCCTTGGCGTCCCCCTCGCGCCACTGTTTCACCAGGTCGTGGATCCGGGCCATGAAGGCGTGGAAATGGGCGCGGGTTTTCCGGGGCTCGGGCGTGGCCGAATAGAACAGGTCCATCAGCATGGACTTGCCCCGTCCCGGCGGCCCCCACAGATAGACCCCCTTCACCTCGGGCGCGCGCCCGAACAGGCCGAGCTTGGCCAGATCGACCTCCAGCCGCTCCAGGGCGACCAGGACTTCGGCCTGGGCCGGATCGGGCGTCAGCACGCCCTCTTCCACGCGGATGTCGTAGGCGTTTCGAATGCGGGAGGTCATGAAGCCCTGCTTAAAGTCCCCACGGCCGAAAAGCGATTGCTTAGCGGCTGCGAACGCCTATTTGCAGGGCCATCACTACAATGCGCTCAAGCCGCTCGGCCCGCAGGCCAGGCGACAGCGCGTCCGAAGGACAAGAAACATGGGTTATCGCGTCGCGATCGTCGGGGCCACGGGCAATGTGGGCCGCGAAATGCTGAACATCCTCGAGGAGCTGGAATTCCCCGTCGACGAAATCCACGCCATCGCCTCGCGCAAGTCCAAGGGGGTCGAGGTCTCATTCGGCGACAAGACCATCAAATGTCAGGACATCGAGCAGTTCGACTTCTCCAAGGTCGATCTGGTCCTGATGTCGGCCGGCGGCGAGGTCTCGCGCGCCTGGTCCGAGAAGATCGGCAAGGCCGGCCCCATCGTGATCGACAACTCCTCGGCCTTCCGCAAGGACCCGGACGTGCCCCTGATCGTGCCGGAAGTGAACCCGGACGCGGTCAAGGACGCCAAGAAGAAGAACATCATCGCCAACCCCAACTGCTCGACCATCCAGCTGGTCGTGGCGCTGAAGCCCCTGCACGACGCCGCCAAGATCAAGCGGGTGGTGGTCTCGACCTATCAGTCGGTGTCCGGCGCCGGCAAGGAAGGCATGGACGAGCTGTGGAACCAGACCAAGGCCATCTACGGCCTGGGCGACGCGCGTCCCAAGAAGTTCCCCAAACAGATCGCCTTCAACGTCATCCCCTACATCGGTTCCTTCCTCGAGGACGGCTCGACCGACGAGGAGCAGAAGATGTCGGACGAGACGCACAAGATGCTGGATCCTGACATCAAGGTCACCGTCACCTGCGTGCGCGTGCCGGTCTTCGTCGGCCACTCGGAAGCCGTGAACATCGAGTTCGACCGCCCCCTCGCCCCGGACGAGGCCCGCGCCATCCTGCGCGAGGCGCCGGGCGTTCTGGTCATCGATAAGCAGGAGCACGACGGCTACATCACCCCCGTCGACGCCGCCGGCGAACACGGCGTCTATGTCAGCCGCATTCGCAAGGATCCGACCGTCGAGAACGGCCTGAACCTGTGGGTCGTGTCCGACAACCTGCGCAAGGGCGCCGCCCTGAACGCCGTCCAGATCGCCCAGTTGCTGGACGAGACGGGCGTGATCACCTCGTCGTCGGGGTATCGTTCGATCAAGGTGTGACCCTCCGCCCCGTCATCCTCGGGCTTGACCCGAGGACCGGATGTTCAGCCGCTGGTGCAAACGAGCGACGCATAGGCGCCCGCCGCGTCCGATCCTCGGGTCAAGCCCGAGGATGACGGCAGGGCGTGAAAGGACACGCGCCCATGACCGCCGCCGCCGCCCCCAACGATCCCCGCGCCGTCGGCACGGCCGTCGCCTGCTACACCCTGTGGGGCCTCTTGCCCCTGCTGTTCATGGCCATGGCGACCCACGGGTTCGGCGCGCCCGAGATCCTGGCCCACCGGGCGGTCTGGTCGGTCTTCGTGGCGGGCCTGTTCCTGCTGCTGGCGGGCCAGTGGGGCGAGGCGCGGCGGGTGCTGGCGACGCCGCGCACCCTGGCCTGGCTGACCCTGTCGGCGGCGATGATCGCCACCAACTGGAGCCTGTACGTCTTCGCCACCACCCACCATGCGACGCTGGAGGCCAGCCTCGGCTATTACATCAATCCGCTGCTGAACATGGCGGCGGGGGCGGTGTTGTTCCGTGAACGGATCGACCGCTGGAGCGCCGTCGCCATCGGCCTGGCCGCCGTCGGCGTCGTCATCCAGACCATCGCCCTGGGCCATGTGCCGATCATCGGCCTGACCCTGGCCGTCACCTTCTGCGCCTATGCGGTGATCCGCAAACGCGTGCCGGCCTCGGCTCAGACCGGTCTGTTCGTCGAATGTCTGTTGCTGCTGCCGATCGGCGCGGTCTTCCTGGCCTGGCTGGCGACGCACGGCCAGGCGACCGGCTTTTCCTCGCCCGCCGGCCTGGCCTGGGCCCTGGTGAACGGCCCAGCGACAGTGATCCCTCTGGTGCTGTTCGCCTGGTCGGCGCGGCGTCTGCCCCTGTCCACCATCGGCTTCATCCAGTTCCTGGCCCCGACGCTCCAGTTCGCCTGCGGCGTCTGGGCGGGCGAGGCCCTGACGCCGTTGCGGATCGTCTCCTTCGTCTTCATCTGGGCCGGGGCCGGCGTATTTGCACTGGGCGCCGCCTCCCGGTCGCGCGCCGCACGCCGCGCCGTGGCCCTGACCGAACCAGGCTGAGACCTCACAGCGCTCCGTACACCGCCTCCAGCAGACGGCGCGGGCGCGGGTCGCCGATCAGGTGCGGCGACTGGCGCGTCATCACATAGGCGGCCGACAGCCGGCGTGACGGATCGGCCATGGCCATGGACCCGCCCCAGCCATAGTGCCCCCAGGCTTCGCCCGGACCGAAGACGTTCAGCCCGTCGTTGCGCATCAGGCCCGCCGCCCAGCTGATCACATAGGGCAGCACCTTGTCCTGTCCGTGGATACGCTCGCGCGTCAACTGGTCCAGCGTCCCGACCGACAGCACCGACCGCCCCTCCAGAACGCCCCCATTGGCGACCACCCCCAGTATCCGCGCCAGGCCCAGGGCCGTGCCGTGCAGATTGGCTGAGGGGATTTCCATCTTGCGCCATTCGGTCGATCCCCGCCCGCCGGGGGCCGAGCCCCGGTCCAGGAAGGCCGCCTGTTTGATCGGATCGACGGTTCCCAGGCTGGGCGCCGCCGTGGGCTTGCGCATCTGGGCCACCCGGCCATGCTCGCTCTCGGGCAGGCCGATCCACAGGTCCAGCTCGGGGAAGTCCGCCCGCAGGGCCTGGCCCATGGTCCGGCCGGTGGCCAGGCGGAAGACCTCGTTGGCCATATAGCCGACCGTGACGGGGTGATAGCCGGACGCCGTGCCAGGCTCCCACATCGGCGCCTGGGCCGCCAGCCGCGCCAGGACGGACGCCGCCTCGAACCAGACCGACGGATCCACCGCCTCGGAAAAGCCCGGCAGGCCCGCCTGGTGGCTCATCAACTGGCCCACGGTGATCCCGGCCTTGCCCGCCGCCCCGAACGCCGGCCACAGGCTGGCGACCGTCTGCTCATAATCCAGCCGGCCCGCCTCGACCGCGGTGGCGATCAGCAGGGCCATCACCGCCTTGCCGGTCGAGAACACCGGCGTCAGGGTCGTCTCGGTGAAGGCCGTGGTCCGCGCCGTGTCGGCATGGCCCGCCCACAGATCGACGACCGCCTCCCCGTCGATCAGCACGCTGAACCGCGCCGCCTGCTCGTTCAGCCCCTCGGGCGCATCGGTGAAATTGGCGGCGAAGGCGTCCTTTACCGCCCCGAAACGGGGGTCGCAGACGCCATGGATGTCGAGAGCTTCGGTCATGGCGTGGTCCTAGCGCGACCGCCGCCCACGAAAAAGGCCTCCCGCCGAAACGGGAGGCCTCAATCTTTCCGACCCTTGGAAAGGATCAGGCGGCGACGACCTCGGTCGCCTGTTCGGCCAGGATGGTCAGGCCTTCGCCGTTGACGTCGGCGAAGCCGCCCTTGACGTCGTACTGGGTCCGGGCGGCGCCGTTATAGACGGTCACCAGACCCTCGCGCAGAGCGGTCATGAAGGGGGCGTGGTCCGGCAGGACGCCGAAGTCGCCCTCGACGCCCGGCGCATCCACCTGGTCCACAAGGCCCGAAAAGACCTCGCGTTCCGGCGAGACGAGGGAGAAGTTCAGCTTGCCGGCCATGATCAGGCTTCCGAAGCCATCTTCTCGGCCTTGGCGACGGCCTCTTCGATGGCGCCGACCATGTAGAAGGCCGATTCCGGCAGGTGGTCGTATTCGCCGGCGACGATGCCCTTGAACGAGCGGATCGTGTCGGCCAGTTCGACGAACTTGCCGGGGGCGTTGGTGAACTGCTCGGCCACGAAGAAGGGCTGCGACAGGAAGCGCTGGATTTTGCGGGCGCGCGAGACGACCAGCTTGTCCTCTTCCGACAGCTCATCCATGCCCAGGATGGCGATGATGTCCTTCAGGCCCTTGTACTGCTGCAGGACTTCCTGGACCGAACGGGCGACGTTGTAGTGTTCTTCGCCGATGACCAGCGGGTCCATGATCCGCGAGGTCGAGTCCAGCGGATCGACGGCGGGGAAGATGGCCTGGGCGGCGATGTCGCGGCTCAGCATGGTGGTCGCGTCAAGGTGGGCGAACGAGGCGGCGGGCGCCGGGTCGGTGGGGTCATCGGCCGGGACGTAGATGGCCTGGACCGAGGTGATCGAGCCCTTCTTGGTCGAGGTGATGCGCTCTTGCAGATTGCCCATCTCGGTGGCCAGCGTCGGCTGATAGCCCACGGCCGACGGGATACGACCCAGCAGAGCCGACACTTCCGAACCGGCTTGGGTGAAGCGGAAGATGTTGTCGACGAACAGCAGGACGTCCTTGCCTTCTTCGTCGCGGAAATACTCGGCCTGGGCCAGGCCGGTCAAGGCGACGCGGGCGCGGGCGCCGGGAGGCTCGTTCATCTGGCCGTAAACCAGGGCGCACTTGGACCCCTCGGTCGAGCCGCCGTTCTTGGCCGGGTCGACGTTCACGTTGGACTCGATCATCTCGTGATACAGGTCGTTGCCTTCGCGGGTGCGCTCGCCCACGCCGGCCAGAACCGAATAACCGCCGTACGCCTTGGCGATGTTGTTGATCAGTTCCTGCATGGTGACGGTCTTGCCGACGCCGGCGCCGCCGAACAGACCGGTCTTGCCGCCCTTGGTGTAGGGGCAGATCAGGTCGATCACCTTGATGCCCGTGACCAGGATTTCCGACGAGTTGGTCTGCTCTTCGAAGGTCGGGGCCTCGCGGTGGATCGGGCGGTACTGGGTGGTCTGGATCGGGCCGGCTTCATCGATCGGCTGACCGACGACGTTCATGATCCGGCCCAGCACGCCCGGTCCGACCGGGGTCTGGATCGAGGTGCCGGTATCCGACACGGCCTGGCCGCGCGTCAGGCCCTCGGTCGTGTCCATGGCGATGGTGCGGACCATGTTCTCACCCAGGTGCTGGGCGACTTCCAGCACCAGGGTGAAGGGCTCGCCCGTCTTCTGGTCGATGTTCTGGGTGTGCAGGGCGTTCAGGATCGCCGGCAGGTGGCCGGTGAACTCGACGTCCACGACCGCGCCGATGACCTGGGCGATACGGCCCGTGGCGACGGCGGAGACGGGGGCGGCTGCCATGGAGGCGGCAGGAGCGGCCTTCTTGGCGGCCGGCTTGCGGGCGGCGGGCTTCTTGGGGGCGACGGTGTCGGTCATGGCTGGGGTCCGTATCGGAATGTCTGTTCGGTCGGGATCAGAGGGCTTCGGCGCCGGCGATGATCTCGATCAGTTCGGTGGTGATCTGGGCTTGGCGCTTGCGGTTGTACTGCAGCGTCAAGGCGTTGATGAGGTCGCCGGCGTTGCGCGTGGCGTTGTCCATCGCCGCCATCTGTGACCCGAAGAAACCCGCCTGGTTCTCGTACAGAGCGGCCAGGATCTGGGTCGTCAGGTTGCGCGGCAGCAGGGTCTCGAGGATTTCCTCTTCCGAGGGCTCGTAGTCATAGACCGCGCCGTTCAGGTCGATGGGCTGGGCGTCCCCTTCGACAACGGCCGGGATCAGCTGCTTGCCGGTCGGCACCTGCTGGATGACCGACTTGAACTGGCTGTAGAACAGGGTGACCACGTCCGCTTGACCGTCCTCGAACGCCGTGGCGATCATTTCGGCGACCGGCTGGGCCAGCGGCAGACCGATGGTCTTCTGGGCGCTGAGTTCGAAGGTGTGGATCACCTTCTCGCCGTACAGACGGACCAGCTGGTCGCGCGACTTGCGGCCGACGGCGATGATCTTCACGTCCTTGCCGTTGGCGATCAGGCTGTTGATCCGTTCGCGGGCGGCGCGGATGACATTGGTCGAGAAACCGCCGGCCAGACCCTTGTCCGCCGTCGCCACCACGATCATGTGACGCTGGTCCTGACCGGTGCCCGACAGCAGTTTCGGCGCGTCGGCGCCCGAGACGCCGGCCGCCAGATTGGCGATGACCGAGGCCATCTTGCGCGCATAGGGTCGGGCGCTCTCGGCCTGATCCTGGGCGCGTTTCAGCTTGGCCGCGGCGACCATCTGCATGGCCTTCGTGATCTTCTGCGTGGCTTTCACGCTTCCGATCCGATTGCGCATTTCCTTGAGGCTGGCCATCCGGCGTTGCTCTTCCTCTAACTACCGGCGGGGATCAGGCGAAGGTTTTGACGAAGGCGGCCAGGATGTCCTTCAGCTCGGCTTCGAGTTCCGAGGTCAGGTCCTTCTTGGTGCGGATGCCTTCCAGAAGCGAGGCGTGGTTCGCATGGATGCGGGCCAGCAGCTCCTTTTCGAACCGACCGACGTCGCTCACGGCGATGCCGTCGATATAGCCGCGCGTGCCGGCGTAGACCGAGACGACCTGTTCTTCCATCGCCAGCGGCGAATACTGGGGCTGCTTCAGCAGCTCGGTCAGACGAGCGCCGCGGGCCAGCAGCTTCTGGGTCGAGGCGTCCAGGTCCGAGCCGAACTTGGCGAAGGCGGCCATTTCCCGGTACTGGGCCAGCTCGCCCTTGATGGTGCCGGCGACCTTCTTCATCGCTTTGGTCTGGGCCGAGGAGCCGACGCGCGACACCGAGATGCCGACGTTCACGGCCGGGCGGATGCCCTGGTAGAACAGGTCGGATTCCAGGAAGATCTGGCCATCGGTGATCGAGATCACGTTGGTCGGGATATAGGCCGAGACGTCGTTGGCCTGGGTTTCGATGATCGGCAGGGCCGTCAGCGAGCCCGAACCATAGTCGCTGTTCAGCTTGGCCGAACGCTCCAGCAGGCGGCTGTGCAGATAGAAGACGTCGCCCGGATAGGCTTCGCGGCCCGGCGGGCGGCGCAGCAGCAGGGACATCTGACGATAGGCCACAGCCTGCTTGGACAGATCGTCATAGACGATCAGGGCGTGCATGCCGTTGTCGCGGAAGAACTCGCCCATGGCGGTGCCGGCGAAGGGCGCCAGGAACTGCAGCGGAGCCGGTTCCGACGCCGTGGCGGCGACGACGATGGTGTATTCCATCGCGCCGGCCTCTTCGAGGGTCTTGACGATCTGGGCGACGGTCGAACGCTTCTGGCCGATGGCGACGTAGATGCAATAGAGCTTGGCGCTCTCATCGTCGGTCTTGTTGACGTTCTTCTGGTTCAGGATGGTGTCGACGGCGACGGCGGTCTTGCCGACCTGACGGTCGCCGATGATCAGCTCGCGCTGGCCGCGGCCGACGGGGATCAGGGTGTCGATGGCCTTCAGGCCGGTCTGCATCGGCTCGTGGACCGACTTGCGCGGGATGATGCCCGGCGCCTTGACGTCGACGCGGCGGCGCTCGGTGAACTGGATCGGGCCCTTGCCGTCGATCGGCTCGCCCAGCGGG
>NZ_JAUSOE010000154.1 GCF_030656255.1 Brevundimonas sp.
AGCGATGCCCTTTTCATCCGCGGCGGCGATGACCTCGGCGTCTCGCATGGAGCCGCCAGGCTGGATCACCGCGGTAGCGCCGGCCGCGACGGCTTCCAGCAGGCCGTCGGCGAAGGGGAAGAAGGCTTCGGAGGCGCAGGCCGAACCCTCGGTCAGGGAATGCGCCAGACCCTTCGCCTCGCCCGCCTCCTTGGCGCGGATGGCGGCGATGCGGGCGCTGTCGCGGCGGTTCATCTGGCCGGCGCCGATGCCGGCGGTCTGGCCGTCCTTGGCATAGACGATGGCGTTGGACTTGACGTGTTTGGCCACGGTGAAGGCGAACAGCATGTCCTGGATCTCGGTCGGCGTCGGCTGGCGCTGGGTGACGATCTTCAGATCCGACGGCTTGATCAGGCTGCGGTCGCGGCTCTGGACCAGGAAGCCGCCGGCGACCGAGCGGAAGACCTCGCCCGGTCCGTGCGGATCGGGCAGGCCGTCTGTGATCAGCAGGCGAAGATTCTTCTTCGAAGCAAAGACTTCCTTGGCATCATCGTCCGCACCGGGGGCGATGACCACTTCGGTGAAGATGCCGGTGATGGCGCGGGCGTCGTCGCCGTTCAGCGGCCGGTTGACCGCGATCACGCCGCCGAAGGCCGAGACGGCGTCGCATTCCAGCGCGCGGGCGTAGGCTTCCGACAGATCCTTGCCCACGGCGACGCCGCAGGGGTTGGCGTGTTTGACGATGACCACGGCCGGGGCCTCGAACTCGGCGACCAGCTCATAGGCGGCGTCGGCGTCGGCGATATTGTTGTAGCCCAGCTCCTTGCCCTGGATCTGGGTCGCATGGGCCACGCCGGGACGGGCCTCGCCGGTGCGATAGAAGGCGCCGGTCTGATGCGGGTTCTCGCCGTAGCGCAGGGTCTGGGCCAGGGAACCGGCGATGGACTTGCGGGCCGGGGCGACGTCGTCGATCTGCTGGGCGAACCAGCCGGAGACGGCCGCGTCATAGGCGGCGGTGCGGGCGAAGGCGCGGGCCGCCAGCCGCTTGCGCAGGGCCAGATCGGTCGAGCCTTCCGCCTTCAGCGCCTCCAGGATCAGGCCGATGGACGGGCCGTCCACGGCGACGGCGACATAGCCGTGGTTCTTGGAGCCCGAACGGATCATGGCCGGGCCGCCGATGTCGATATTCTCGACCGCCGCCTCGAACGAGCCGCCGGAAGCAACGGTGGATTCGAACGGATAGAGGTCGATCCAGACGATATCGATGGCGTCGATGCCGTGGTCGATCATTGACTGGATGTGGTCAGCGGCGTCGCGCACGCCCAGCAGGCCGCCGTGGACGACGGGGTGCAGGGTCTTGACCCGGCCGTCCATCATCTCGGGGAAGCCGGTCAGATCGGCCACATCCTTGACCGGCAGGCCAAGCTTGGCGATCGCCGCGCGGGTGCCGCCGGTCGAGACCAGTTCGACGCCCAGGTCGTGCAGAGTGCGGGCGGCGTCTTCCAGTCCGGCCTTGTCGGACAGAGAGATCAGGGCGCGTTGCGGCTTGACCCGGTCGGGGGCGGGCGGGAAGTCGGGAGCGGCGGGCATGAAGCGGCGTCCGTGAAGGCTGGGGGAGGATGGCGCGGCGTCTAGCACCGGGGCGCCCGTGCGTCACCCCGTATGCGGACGGATCAGAGCAGGTCGAACCAGCGCAGCGCGTTGAGGACCAGTCCGAGCGCGATCAACGGACCGAAGACCCGAAAGGTGTGACGCGTGCATCGTTCGGGAAAGAAGGTGTCATAGGCGCCGTCCGGGCGGGCGCCATATCGGACGGCGATCGCGGTCAGCGGGCACTTCAGCCCGGAAGCGACGAAGACGATGGTCTCAACGGCGACCAGAACCAAGGCGACCAGCAGCCACGGCCCGTCTCGCCCTGAAATCCCGGCATAGAGGACCACAAAACAGGCCACGGACATGACGATATAGATGGCCGTATGCAGACCGCGCACGATCCGCAGGCGGCCGGCGTCGGTCACGTCGGATCGCCGCTCGCGCCCGCCGGGCTCAGCTTCCAGCGGATCCGGCTCTCGCTGTCGGTGCGGGCCGAGCCGCGCACCACGATCTGTAGCGAGCGGCGGGTCAGGCCGGCGTCGATATGGACGCTGGGCTCGATGGCCACATCCGGCCCGTCGGTGCGGAACCACCAGCCCCGGCCCGAGGCGCCGCGCAGCAGGATCGAGCGACGGTCGCGCGCCAGCGAGGCCTGGACCCCCGGCTCCAGATGGAAGCGGATGGCGTAGGGGGCGGCGATCTGGCGGATCATCTCCTTGCGGCCCGGCGTCGGGAACAGCTTCTCCTCGGCGCGCAGTTCGTCCATCCGCTGGTCCAGATAGAGACGGCGCTGGTGGTTCAGGCCGAAGGCCTCGTTCCAGCCGTCGTGTTCCATGTCCAGCCAGACCGCGCCGTCGCCGTCGCGCTGGTCGGTGGTCACATGGATCGGCGGGCCGACCAGGCGCGGGCCCAGCAGTTCGCCCTTCCAGCCGCCCAGGGGTTCGTTCAGCGACCGCTCGCCCAGGGTCAGGGTCGAATGGCCGGGCGTCAGCCGCAGGGCCTGACGATCGGTCGCACGCGGGGTCCAGCCGGAGCCGGTGACCAGCCGATCCTTGCCGCAGGCGATCTCCAGCGCCATCGGCTGGGCGCAGGCGGACGCCCCCCAGGCGCCCCCGGCCGGCGACGCGGCGTCGGCGACGATGGCCAGCAAGGGGCTGGCGATCCGCGTCAGGCCGGCGACGGTTCCGGTCGGCGGATGGGCCTGATCGCCCTTGGTCGTTGCGGTCTCGTCATGGGCGCGGGCGGCGGCGACCCGCGCGGCGGTGGACGGCCCTCCGCCCTGGAAACTGGCCAGGCGGCCGTCGGGCAGGGTCAAAAGCCGAAGGCCCTGGGTCAGACGGGCGATGGCGCCTGATACGGCCTCCGGCGTCGGCTCGGACAGTTGCGCCAGGGCGTCGTCCAGGGTCAGCAGGTCGAGCAGCAGCTCCAGCCCCGCCTCGGGACTGCGCGAGGCGTGTCCGCCGTCGTCCAGGACCGTGGTCTTCAGGGCGTTCGCCAGGCCGGACAGGGCGCGACGCCGCAAGGCCTGACCCGGCGCCCCGGCCAGGACGCAGCCGCCGATGGCCGCCGCCGTCAGCCGTTCGGCCCGGGTCGCCAGGCCGCCGGGCGGACGCAACAGCTGGCGAGTCTGGCGCGCCAGGGTGTCGGCCAGTTTCAGCCGCTCGGCCTCGGTCGCGACCGCGCCCATCTTGCGGGCGGCGCAAGCCAGGTTGATCACCCGGCGCGGCAGGATTTCCGGCCCCCAGGCGAAAGGCGACCAGCGGGCGAAGGCCTCGGCCCACCCCAGGGTCAGGCGCAGCGCCTCGCGCGCCCCGCGCTCGCCCAGGCTCATCAGGGCCGGCAGCCAGGCGAAGGCATGCAGTTCGACGGCGAAGGGTCGCGACGGGCTGGGACGGTTCCAGGGATCGGCCGGCGCCTCGACCTCCATCGAGGCCCCCGCCAGGACGAAACGCCCGACCAGAAGGTTCTTGCCCGGCGCCGGATCGTGCGGCCGGAAATCGCGCGGCGTGGCCGCGAAGGCCGTGACCTTGCCCCCGCCCAGGATCGGGCTCAGCGTCAGGCTGTAACCCGGCAGGCCGTATAGTTCGATCCACAGTTGACGGGTGACCAGACGTCCGGCGATGGCCGGCCAGAGACGCGGTCCCGTCACCGTCTCGCCCGACCGCACCGGGGTCCGCACCGGTGCGCCGGCCAGACCGGGGATCTGACCCGAGGCCACGTCGGGCGTGGCTTCGGCGCCGCGCGGGGCAAAGGGACCGATGGGGCTCACGCGACGGCCGGGGCGGCCTTCAGGGCGGCGATATTGGTCGCATAATCACCCTTGAACACGAAGGAGCCGGCGACCAGGGCGTCGGCCCCGGCGGCGACGCAGGCCGCCGCATTGGCCGAGGTCACGCCCCCGTCCACCTGCAGATGGGCCGCTGAACCGGCGCGGTCCAGAATGGCGCGGGCCCCGGCGATCTTGCGCAGCGAACTGTCGATGAATTTCTGTCCGCCGAAGCCGGGATTGACCGACATGATCAGCACCAGATCGACCAGGTCCACGACCTCCTCCAGGATCGACAGAGGGGTGGCCGGATTGAACACCACCCCGGCCTTGGCCCCCAGCTGGCGGATGCGGCCCAGAGTGCGGTGCAGGTGCGGCCCGCTTTCGGGATGGACGGTCAGCAGGTCAGCCCCCGCGTCGCGATAGGCCTCCAGCCACGGATCGACCGGCGCCACCATCAGGTGGACGTCGAACGGCAGGCTGGTGTGCGGCCGGATCGCCTTCACGATATCCGGGCCCAGGGTGATGTTCGGCACGAAATGGCCGTCCATCACATCGACATGGATCCAGTCGGCGCCCGCGGCTTCCAGCGCGCGGACCTCTTCACCCAGCCGCGCAAAATCGCTGGCGAGGATGGACGGGCAGATCAGGGGGGTAACGGCCATGGCCCCTCGGATAGGACGGCTTGCGAGCGGGAGCAAGCCGCTCCCGCTCAGGAAACCCGTTCCAGCTTGGCGGCGAAGAAACCGTCGAGGCCGCCATGTTCGGCCCACATGGAGGGCAGGATGCGCAGCCAGCCTTCGGGCGTCAGGGCTTCTAGCGGGGCGCCCAAGGCGGCGGGGTCGGCGGCGACGGTGCGGAAGCCGGGGTTGCGGCGCAGGAAGGCGATGATCTGGGTCTCGCCCTCCTCGCGCTCCAAGGAACAGGTGCAATAGACCATCCGTCCGCCCGGCTTGACCCGTTCGGCGGCGACGTCGAGCAGCCGGTGCTGGACGTCGGCCAGTTTGGCGACCTCGGCCGGCTTGGTGGCGCGCAGGACTTCCGGATTGCGGCGGAAGGTGCCGGTGGCCGTGCAGGGGGCGTCCAGCAGGACGGCGTCGAAGGTGCGGTCGTCCTCCCAGTCCTCGGCCGGGACGGCGATCACCTCGGCGGTCAGGCCGGTGCGCTCAAGGTTCTGGGTCAGGCGTTTCAGGCGCGGGGCCGAGCGGTCCAGGGCTGTGACCGAGGCGCCGGCGGCGGCCAGTTGCAAGGTTTTGCCGCCGGGCGCGGCGCACATGTCCAGCGCGGTCTCGCCTGGTTTTACGTCCAGCAGGCGGCCCGGAACGGCGGCGGCGGCGTCCTGGACCCACCAGTCGCCGTCGTCGAAACCGGGCCAGGTCGCCACGTCGCCGCGACGGCCGGTGCGCACGGTGCCGCCCTCAAGCGCCTCGCCCTCGACGGCGGCGGCCACGGCGGCGGGATCGACGCCGGGCTTCAGACTGAGGTCGGTGGCCGGCTCCTCGCGCGCGGCCAGGGCCAAGCCGGTCAGGGCCGCCTCACCATAGGTGGCCTTCCAGCGGGCGGCGATCCAGTCGGGCAGATTGCTCTCGGCCGTGGTCAGGCCGGGCCCCTCGCGGCCCACGCCGCGCAGGACGGCGTTGACCAGGTTCTTGTAGGGCCGGGTCTTGGGATCGCGCTCGGCCAGTTTCACAGCCGTGGAGACGGCGGCGAAGGCGGGCGTCTCCAGCACCAGGGTCTGGGCCAGGGCGATGCGCATCAGGGTGCGCACGGCCTCGGGCGGCGACTTCTGCAGGCGGCGGTTCAGAATCTGGTCGATCTCACCCAGGCGGCGCAGGGCGGCCATGGCCACGGCGCGGGCGAAGGCGCGGTCGACGGGCTCCAGGGCGCGGGCTGCGGGCTGGGACAGGGCCTCGTCCAGGCCGTTGCGCTTCTCGAGCGCCGCGTTCAGCAGGAGGCCGGCGACGACGCGGGCCTCGACGCCGATGTCGTCCTGCGAGGGGCCTTGGGCGACCTCGGCCGGAGCCGGACGCGGCCGGCCCTTGGTCGCCATGCGACGTCCGCGCGCCTGCGAACTGTGACCGGCCCCGCCGCGTCCTTCGGAACTCATACGGCCACCTGCGCGCCCAGCTCGACCACACGGCCGGGGGGAATATGGAAGAAGTCGGTCGGGTTGGCGGCGTTGCGCATCAGGAAGATGAACAGCCGGTCCTGCCACAGGGGCATGCCCTGGCGCGCCGATGGAATCAGCGAACGGCGACCCAGGAAGAAGCTGGTCGACATGATGTCGAACTTCAGCCCCTGTTTGCGGCACAGGCCAAGCGCGCGGGGCACGTTCGGCGTCTCCATGAAGCCATAGGTGATGGTCAGCTTCTTGAAGTCGTCGTTGATCGGTTCCATCCGCACCCGGTCGGCCTCCTTGACGCGCGGCCGCTCAGAGGTGCGCACGGTCAGGATGACGTTCTTCTCGTGCAACACCTTGTTGTGCTTGAGATTGTGCATCAGGGCGACCGGGGCGACGTCGGGGTCGCTGGTCAGGAAGATGGCCGTGCCGGGCGCGCGGTGCGGCGGTCGGGCCTGGAGCATTTCGATCAGGTCGCTCAGCGGCAGGCTGTCCTTGCGGGTCTTGGCCGTCAGGATCTGGGTGCCGCGCACCCAGGTCCACATGATCAGGACCAGGCAGGCGCCCAGGACCAGCGGCATCCAGGCGCCATCCGGGATCTTCAGCAGGTTGGAGGTCAGGAAGACGCTGTCGATGAAGGCGAACGGAACCAGGGTCCCGGCCACGGCCCACATCGGCCATTTCCAACCCTTGCGGATCACCGAATAGGCCATCAGCGTATTGACCAGCATGGTTCCCGTCACGGCGACCCCATAGGCGGCGGTCAGATTGTGCGAGCTTTGGAACACGACCAGCAGCACCAGAACCCCGACCATCAGGAAGCTGTTGACCGCCGGCACAAAGATCTGGCCGGCCTGGGTCTCGGAGGTGTTGCGGATGTCGATCCGGGGCAGAAGGCCCAGCTGAACGGCCTGCTGGGTCACCGAGAAGGCGCCGGTGATCACGGCCTGCGAGGCGATGACGGTGGCGGCCGTGGCCAGGATCAGCATGGGCCAGTAAGCGAACTGGGGCACCATATTCCAGAACGGGTTCTCGGCCGCGCCGGGATTGTCCAGGATCAGTGCGCCCTGGCCCAGATAGTTGAGCGTCAGACAGGGCAGGACGAAGGCCAGCCAGCCCATGCGGATCGGCGCCTTTCCGAAATGGCCCATGTCCGCATAAAGCGCCTCGGCCCCGGTCACGGCCAGGAAGACGCTGCCCAGAATGATGAAGCCCAGGAATCCGTCATTGATCAGCAGCATGACGCCATAGTGGGGCGACAGGGCGCGCAGCACGCTGACGTCGTCGAAGATATGGTACAGGCCCAACGCCCCCAGGCACAGGAACCAGACGGCGGTGATCGGGCCGAAATATTTGGCCAGGCTGGCGGTGCCGCGTGACTGGACCATGAACAGGGCGATCAGGATGCCGGCCGAGATGGGGACGATGAAGGAGTCCAGACGCCCAGCAAGACCGGGCGCATCCTGCAGGCCCTCGACGGCCGACAGAACCGAAATGGCGGGCGTGATGATCCCGTCGCCATAGAAGAGCGCCGCGCCGCAGACGCCCAGGATGAAGATCCAGGCGCTGCGCCGACCGACCGCGAATTGGGCCAGGGCCATCAGCGACAGGGTGCCGCCCTCGCCCTTGTTGTCGGCCCGCATCAGGAAGAAGACGTATTTGAACGTCACCACCACCATCAGGGCCCAGAAAGCCAGGGACACGACGCCGATCACGGCCAGTTCGCCGCCGACGCCCGACTGGGCATGGGCGATGGCTTCACGCAGGGCGTAAAGCGGGCTGGTGCCGATGTCGCCGAACACCACGCCGATCGCACCCAGGGTCAGAGCCCAGAAGCCGCCGTGCTTGGCGATCTGGCCGCCGGGAGCATGGGACTCGGGTCCCGTGGCGTGGGTGGGTTTGTCCGGCGTATTCGACGCGGCGGGGAGAGCGTCCGCGTCGTGGGGAGTATCCCCGGCCATGCGTATCCTCCGGGTCTCCGACGACAGGTCGAGCCCTTCAAAGCGGCGAGCCTTTAGGCTCATTCCACGCGCGCATCAATCGTGGGCGCCGGGATTCGGTTTCCCCTTGAACCACAAGGATTTGTGATTCGGCCCGGGAGCGCCTATTTTCCAGGCAGGAACACAACCATGTCAGACAGCCAGCGCTTCCCCGTCGCCGCCCACGCCCTGGCCTATATGGCCCACAAGGGGGCGTTTTCGCCTGCCCAGGCGGCGCCCAGCGCCTTGCTGGCCGCCTCCGTGCCCACCAATCCCGTCGTGGTGCGACGCGTGACGGCGCTGTTGGCCAAGGCGGGACTGATCGCCACCCGTCCCGGCGCCACCGGCGGATCCTGGCTGCTGCGCCAACCCGAAGACATCCGGCTGGACGAGGTGTTGAAGGCGGTGAACGGCTGCGCCCACATCGGTTCGCCGCCGGCCGGGGCCAAGGGCTGCCCGATCAGCGAACATATCCCGCGCCAGGTCGCCAAGGCCCTGACCGCCGCCGACGAGGCCGCGACCGAGGCTCTGTCCAAGATCACCATCGCCGACCTGCTGGCCGAGAACCCCCTGTCTCTCGCCGCCTATGCGCCTCACGCCGCCTGCCCCGTCGCGGCTTGACCATGAGGCCTGAGCGGGGCCGGATCGACGCATGAAACGGACGGTTCTGATCACCGGCGCCTCCGCCGGCATCGGCGCGGCCCTGGCCCGCACCTACGCCGCCGAGGGGTGGGATCTGATCCTGACCGCGCGACGTGAAGCGCCGCTTCAGACCTTGGCCGAGGCCCTGGCCGCCGCCCACGGCGTCGCCGCCACTGTCCTTCCCGAAGACCTGTCGGACCCAGCGGCGCCTGAACGTTTGATCGCCGCCGTCGCGGCGCGCGGCCTGACCGTAGACGGCCTGGTCAATAATGCAGGTTTCAGCCGCGTGACGGGCTTTCTCGACACCGACCTGGCCGCCCACCGCGCCATGATCCAGGTCATGCTGACGGCGCCGGTCGAACTGTCGCGCCTGCTGCTGCCCGGCATGGTCGAGCGACGCTTCGGCCGGGTGCTGAACGTCGCCTCCCTGGCCGGCCAGATGCCTGCGACCGGCGGCGACACCCTGTACGGACCCATAAAGAGCTTCCTGATCAAGGCGTCACAGGGCCTGTATCTCGAGACCCTCGGAACCGGGGTCCACGTCACGGTGCTGAACCCCGGCTACACCTTGACGGAATTCCATGACGTCAACGGCTCGCGCGACCAGGTGTCCAGCGCCTATCCGGCCTGGATGTGGATGGACGCCGCCCGCGTCGCCCGCATCGGCTATGACGCCTGCGAGGCGAACCGGCCCAGCGTGACCCCCGGCGTCATGAACAATCTCATGGCCGGCCTAGCCCGCTTCCTGCCCGACGGCCTGGCGCTGCGCATGGTGGCGAACCACGCCAAGCGGCTGGACCGGCTTTAGCCGTCAGATATGGATGGCGTGCCCCAGGGCGCGCAGAGACGCCTCGTGGAAGGCTTCGCCCAGGGTCGGATGAACGTGGATTGTTCCGGCGACGTCTTCCAGCACCGCCCCCATCTCCAGCATCTGGGCGAAGCTGTTGGACAGTTCCGACACATGCTGGCCGACCGCCTGGACGCCCAGGATGCGGTGATCCGACTTGGAGGCGATGACCCGCACGAAACCGCCGTCTTCGCCCGCCTCGATGGCCAGGGCCCGGCCGATGGCGGCGAAGGGAAAGACCGACTGGATCACGTCGTCGCGGCCCGCGACATCGTTCGGACCCAGGCCGGCCGAAACGATCTCCGGCTCGGTGAAACAGACGGCGGCGATGGTGACCGGATCGAACACCCTGTCGTGGCCCGCGATGATCTCCGCGACCACCTCGCCCTGGGCCGAGCCCTTGTGCGCCAGCATGGGTTCGCCGGTCAGGTCGCCGACCGCCCAGACGTTCCTCATGCTGGTGGCGCAGCGTTGGTCGATCTTCACGAACGGCCCGGCCATGGCCACGCCCATATTCTCCAGACCCCAGCCCTGGGTGCGGGGCCGACGCCCCACGGTGACCAGCACCTTGTCGGCGTCCAGTTGCAGCGGTTCGCCGTCCTTGGTCGTGACGTTCAGCTTGCCGTTCCCGAACCCGCCGGCGCGCGCGCCCAGGTGCAGTTCCACCCCGTGCGTCTCCAGCCATTTGGCGACCGGATCGGTCAGGACCTTGTCATAGAGCGGCAGGATGCGCTCGGCCATTTCGACGATGGCGACTTCGGCGCCCAGCTTCCTGAAGGCGATGCCCAGCTCCAGCCCGATATAGCCGCCGCCGACGACGACCAGTTTCTTGGGGACCTCCGACAGGCTCAGCGCCTCGGTCGAGGAGATGACGTCGCCGCCGAACGGCAGGAAGGGCAGTTCGACCGGCTCCGATCCCGTGGCCAGGATGAC
>NZ_JAUSOE010000156.1 GCF_030656255.1 Brevundimonas sp.
TTCTTCGGTCGCCTTACGGATGGCTTCCGGCACTTCACGCGCCTTGCCGTGACCGAAGCCGACGCGGCCCTTGCCGTCGCCGACGACCATCAGGGCGGCGAAGGAGAACCGGCGGCCGCCTTTGACGGTGGCCGCAACGCGGTTGATGTGAACCAGCTTCTCGACGATGTCCGAATCCGGACCGTCGACAGCGGGACCGTTGCGATTGTCACGACGGTTGCGATCGTTGCCGCCGCCGCCGCGCTGGGGTTGATGCGCCATGCTTCGCGTCCCTTAGAAGTTCAGGCCGGCTTCGCGCGCGGCTTCCGCCAGCGCCTTGACCCGGCCGTGATAGATGTACTCGCCACGGTCGAAGACGACGTCCTTGACGCCCTTCTCGATGGCGCGTTCGGCGATCAGCTTGCCGATCGCAGCGGCCGCGGCCGTGTCCGACCCGCGCTTGCCCTTGCCGCCTTCCAGCGACGAGGCCGAGGCGACGGTCACGCCTTGGGCGTCGTCGATGATCTGGGCCGAGATGTTCTTGTCCGAACGGTAGACCGACAGACGCAGACGACCGTTGGCGACAGCCTTCAGGCGACGGCGAGTGCGCTCCGAGCGGCGCTTGGCTTGTTGTCGAAGAGAAAGAGCCATGACTTACTTCTTCTTGCCTTCCTTGCGACGGACCTTCTCGCCCGCGTAACGGACGCCCTTGCCCTTGTAGGGCTCCGGCGGACGCAGCTTGCGGATGACCGAGGCGATCTGACCGACGGCCTGCTTGTCCGAACCGAGGATCTTGATCTCGGTTTGCTTCGGAACAGCAAAGCTGACGCCGGCCGGCGGAACGATGTCGACTTCGTGCGAGAAGCCGAGCTGCAACGAAAGGGCGTCGCCCTTCATCGCGGCGCGGTAACCCACGCCGACCAGCTCAAGCGACTTTTCGAAGCCCGTGGTGACGCCGACGACCATGTTGTCGACCAGCGTCCGCGACAGGCCCCACATCGCGCGACCGCGTTGCGTGTCCGACCGCAGGCCCAGCGACAGTTCGTCGCCTTCGCGGGTGACTTCGATTTCTTCGGCGACGGTCCAGGAGCTCTCGCCCTTGGGGCCCTTCACGACGACGGTCTGACCGTCGAGCGTGACAGTCACGCCCTTCGGAACAGCGATGGTTTTCTTGCCAATACGGGACATATCAGTAGACCCTGCAGAGGACTTCGCCGCCGACGTTGGCGTCGCGGGCAGAAGCGTCGGACATGACGCCCTTCGAAGTCGAGAGGATCGAGATGCCGAGGCCGTTCTTGACGGGCTTCAGATCGCCGATCGCCGAATAGACGCGGCGGCCCGGCTTGGACACGCGAGCGATCTCGGCGATGACGGGCTGACCGTCGAAGTACTTCAGCTCGATCTCGAACTGCGGAAACTCACCCGGGTTCTGAACCAGGTTGTAGCCGCGGATGTAGCCTTCGTCCTGCAGCACGTCGAGGACGCGCTGGCGCAGACGAGAAGCGGGGGTCAGCACCTTGGAACGCTTGCGGGTCGCCGCGTTCTTGATGCGAGCGATCATGTCGCTCAGGGGATCGTTGATCATCATGTCTGTTCGCTCCCCTTACCAGCTGGACTTGGTCAGGCCAGGGATCTGGCCCTGGTTGCCGAGTTCACGCAGCGCAATCCGGCTCATCTTGAGCTTGCGATAGAACGCACGCGGACGACCGGTCACTTCGCAACGGTTGCGAATACGGGTCGGCGCGGAGTTGCGCGGCAGTTCAGCCAGCTTCAGGCGCGCATCGAAACGCTCCTCAAGCGGCAGGTTTTCGTCGTTGGCGGTCGCCTTCAAGGCGGCCCGCTTCGCGGCATACTTCGCAACCAGGGCCTTGACGGCTTCGTTGCGGTTTACGGCGCTCTTCTTAGCCATTGTTCTCTTCCCTTCCCGCTCAGTTCTTCACGAACGGGAACTTGAACTCGGTGAGGAGAGCCTTGGCTTCCTCATCGGTCTTGGCCGTGGTGCAGACGATGATGTCCATGCCCCACATCTGGTCGATCTGGTCGTAGTTGATTTCCGGGAACACGATGTGTTCCTTCAGACCGGTGGCGTAGTTGCCGCGACCGTCAAACGACGTGCCCTTCAGACCACGGAAATCCTTCACGCGCGGCAGCGCGATCGTGATGAACCGGTCCAGGAACTCGTACATCTGGTCGCCGCGCAGGGTGACCTTGCCGCCGATGACCATGCCTTCACGCAGCTTGAAGCCGGCGATGGAGTTACGGGCCTTGGTGGCGACGGCCTTCTGACCGGCGATGGCCGTCAGATCCTTGAGGGCGGCGTTCGCCTTCTTGGAGTCCGCGACGGCTTCGCCGATGCCCATGTTCAGGACGATCTTGTCCAGCTTGGGCACCTGCATTTCGTTCGTATAACCGAACTGTTCCTTCAGCACCTGGCGGATGCGCGCCTGGTACTCGCCCTTGAGGCGCGGGGTGTACTTCTCGGTAGCCATCAGATGACGTCTCCCGTCGTCTTGGCGATGCGGACCTTGGTGTCCCCATCGATCTTGAAGCCGACGCGGGTCGCCTTGCCGTTGGCGTCGGCGATCGCGACGTTCGACAGGTGAAGCGAGGCTTCCTTGTTTTTGATGCCGCCCTGCGGGTCAGCCTGGCTCGGGCGCGTGTGGCGCTGAACCATGTTGACGCCTTCAACCAGGACGCGGTTTTCGGTAGGCAGGACCTTCAGCACGTTGCCCGTGCGGCCCTTGTCCTTGCCGGTGAGGACGACGACGCGGTCGCCCTTCTTGATCTTGGCGGCCATGTTACAGGACCTCCGGAGCCAGCGAGATGATCTTCATGTGGTTCTTGGCGCGCAGTTCGCGAGGAACCGGGCCGAAGATCCGCGTGCCGACAGGCTCGTTCTGCTTGTTGACGATGACGGCGGCCGACTTGTCAAAACGAATGACCGAGCCGTCCTTGCGTTGGATGTCCTTGGCGGTGCGCACGACGATGGCGCGAACAACGTCGCCCTTCTTCACACGGCCGCGCGGGATGGCTTCCTTCACGGAGGCGACGATTGTGTCGCCGATCGAGGCGTAGCGGCGCTTGGAGCCGCCCAACACCTTGATGCACATGACCCGGCGGGCGCCCGAATTATCGGCCACTTCCAGGTTAGTTTGCATCTGGATCATAAGATCAGATCCTTCTGATTACGAGGCGGAGGCGTTGGAAAGGACTTCCCAGCGCTTCAACTTGGACTTCGGGGCACACTCGACGATGCGAGCGATGTCGCCGACTTTGAGCGCGTTGGCTTCGTCGTGCGCGTGATACTTCTTCGAAAGACGAACGATCTTCTTCAGAACAGGGTGAAGCAGCGTGCGCTCCACCTTCACGACGACGGTCTTTTCGCCCTTGTCGGACACGACCACGCCTTCGAGAATTCGCTTGGGCATATTCGTTTCCTTACGAGGCCGCACGCTTCTCGCGCAGAAGCGTCGAGATGCGGGCGATGTCTTTGCGCACTTCACCCACGCGGTGGGTTTTTTCCATTTGGCCGGTGGCCGCTTGGAAGCGCAGGTTGAACTGTTCCTTCTTGAGCTTCAGCAGCTCGTCGGACAGTTGATCGGTCGTTTGCGACCGCAGATCGGCGATCTTGGTCATCAGGCGGCTACCTCGACATGGGCGACGCCGGCGTCGATACGGGTCACGACCTTGGTGCGGACCGGCAGCTTGGCGGCGCCGAGACGGAGCGCTTCACGGGCCACTTCGTCCGTCACGCCGTCGATTTCAAACAGGATGCGGCCGGGGTGGCAACGCGCGGCCCAGTGGTCCACGGCGCCCTTGCCCTTACCCATCCGGACTTCGGCCGGCTTGCCCGTGACGGGCAGGTCGGGGAAGACGCGGATCCAGACGCGGCCCTGGCGCTTCATCTGGCGGGTGATCGCGCGGCGAGCCGCTTCGATCTGACGCGCAGTGATGCGTTCCGGCTCCAGCGTCTTCAGGCCGTACGACCCGAAGTTCAGCGAGAAGCCGCCCTTGGCCGAGCCGTGGATGCGGCCCTTGAAGGCCTTGCGGTACTTGGTCTTCTTCGGTTGCAACATGACTTAGTTCTCACGTCCCCGGTCGCGACGCGGACCGCGGTCGCCACGGGGGCCGCCGCGTTCGCGGCCTTCGTTCGAGGACGGACCCGACGCTTCCTGGGCCCAACGCTTGTCCTGGGCCATCGGATCGTGCTCGAGCACTTCACCCTTAAACACCCAGACCTTCACGCCGATGATGCCGTAGGTCGTCTTGGCTTCGTAGAAGCCGTAGTCGATGTCGGCGCGCAGGGTGTGAAGCGGCACGCGACCTTCGCGATACCATTCCATCCGCGCGATTTCCGCACCGCCCAGACGACCCGAGACGTTCATCCGGATGCCCTTGGCGCCCAGACGCATGGCCGACTGCATCGAGCGCTTCATGGCGCGGCGGAAAGCCACGCGACGCTCGAGCTGCTGGGCGATGTTCTCGGCGATCAGCTGCGCATCGGTTTCCGGCTTGCGGACTTCGATGATGTTCAGGTGAACTTCGCCTTCGGTCCGGGCCGAGATGTCCTTGCGGAGCTTCTCGATGTCAGCGCCCTTCTTACCGATCACGACGCCCGGACGGGCGGCGTAGATGGTGATGCGGCACTTCTTGTGCGGGCGCTCGATGATGATGCGCGACACGCCGGCGGCGGCCAGACGTTCCCGCAGCCACTCGCGCAGCTTCAGGTCCTGGTGCAGCAGGCGGGAGTAGTCGGCGCCGGCGGCGAACCAACGGCTGTCCCACGTACGGTTCACGCCGAGGCGCAGACCGATCGGATTGATTTTCTGACCCATCAGGCGGCCTCGCCGGCTTCACGGACCACGATAGTGATCTCGCTGAACGGTTTCAGGATGCGCGACGAACGACCACGAGCGCGGCTCGCGAAACGCTTCATCACCAGGTTCTTGCCCACATAGGCCTCGGCGACGACGAGGTTGTCGATGTCGAGGTTGTGGTTGTTCTCAGCGTTCGAAATCGCCGAATACAGGACCTTGCGGACGTCGGTCGCGATACGCTTACGGCTGAATTCCAGCTCGTTCAGCGCCTTCTGGACCGGCATGCCGCGGATCGATGCGGCGACCAGGCCCAGCTTTTGGGGGCTGATGCGTATGTTGACCAGCTTGGCGCGGGCCTCGGTCGGGGCGACCCGACGAATGTTCTTGGTCTGGGCCATCAGTTACTTCCTTTTGGCCTTCTTGTCCGCCGCGTGACCCGGGAAGTTCCGGGTCGGGGCGAACTCGCCGAGCTTCATGCCGACCATCTCTTCAGAGACCGACACGGGCACATGCTTCTGACCGTTATGGACGCCGAACGTCAGACCGACGAACTGCGGCAGGATGGTGGAGCGGCGCGACCAGGTCTTGATCACGTCCTTGCGGCCCGACGTTTGAACGGCGTCGGCCTTCTTGAGCAGATACCCGTCGACAAACGGGCCTTTCCAGGAGGAGCGGGCCATTCTTAGCGAGCCTTCTTAACGTGGCGGGTACGGATGATGAACTTGTCCGAAGCCTTGTTCTTGCGGGTCCGGGAGCCCTTGGTGTCCTTGCCCCACGGCGTGACCGGGGTGCGACCGCCAGAGGTCCGGCCTTCACCACCACCGTGCGGGTGGTCGATCGGGTTCATGGCGACGCCGCGGACGTGCGGGCGGAAGCCCATGTGACGCTTGCGACCGGCCTTGCCCAGGTTCTGGTTCATGTGGTCGGGGTTCGAAACCGCGCCCACCGTGGCGATGCAGCCGTCCAGGACCATGCGCAGTTCGCCCGAGCCGAGACGGATCTGGGCGTAGCCCTGATCGCGACCCACCAGCTGAGCGTAGGCGCCGGCCGAGCGAGCCAGCTGAGCGCCCTTGCCCGGCTTCATCTCGATGTTGTGGATGATCGTACCCACCGGCATCGAACGAAGCGGCATGGCGTTGCCCGGCTTCACGTCGGTCTTTTCGCCCGCGATCACCGTGTCGCCGGCCTTAAGGCGTTGCGGCGCGATGATGTAGGTCTTCTCGCCGTCTTCGTAGGTCACGAGGGCGATGAAGGCCGTGCGGTTCGGATCGTATTCCAGACGCTCGACCGTGCCGACCATGTCCCACTTACGACGCTTGAAGTCGATCTTGCGGTACAGGGTCTTGGCGCCGCCGCCACGGAAGCGGACCGCGATGCGACCGCCCTGCCCGCGTCCGCCCGACTTGGTCAGGCCTTCGGTCAGCGACTTTTCCGGACGGCCCTTGTGGAGCTCCGAACGGTCGACCAGCACGAGGGCGCGACGGCCCGGCGAGGTCGGATTGTAATGTTTCAAGGCCATCTGATCAGAGCCCCGTGGTTACGTCGATCGACTGGCCGTCGGCCAGGGTCACGATCGCTTTTTTGATGTCGACCCGGCGACCCAGGATACCCCGGAAGCGCTTGGTCTTGCCCTTTTGAACCAAGGTGTTGACCTTCAGGACGTTGACTTTGAACAGGCTTTCGACCGCCGCGGCGATCTCGTCCTTGGTCGCCGTGTCGGCGACGCGGAAGACGACCTTGTTCTGCTCGGACAGGATCGTGGCCTTCTCGGTGATGATCGGCGAGAGGATCGTGTCGTAGTGCTTGGCGGTAGGTTGAGCGGCCATTACGCGGCTTCCTTATCGCTGAAGCGGGCCTCGATCGCCTCGATAGCGGCCTTGGTCAGCACCAGCTTATCAGCCCGCAGGATGTCATAGACGTTCAGGCCGGCGTTCGGCAGCACGTCGATGTGCGGGATGTTGCGTGCGGCCAGGCCGAAGTTCGTGTCGACTTCGGGACCCGCGATGATGAGAGCCTTGGTCCAGCCCAGCTTGCCGAGCGTCTCGCGCAGCGAGGCGGTCTTGGCTTCCTTGACCGAGATGGTGTCCACGATGATCAGGTCGCCGGACTTGGCCTTGGAGGACAGGGCGTGACGCAGAGCAAGCGCGCGGATCTTCTTCGGCAGCGAGAAGCCGTGGTCGCGAACGACCGGACCAAAGGCGCGCGAACCGCCGACGAACTGCGGTGCACGGCGCGAACCGTGACGAGCGCCGCCGGTGCCCTTTTGCTTGTACATCTTCTTACCCGTACGAGAGTTCTCGTTGCGGGTTTGAACCTTGTGCGTACCGGCGCGGCGCTTGGCCAGTTGCCAGTTGACGGTGCGGGCCAGGATGTCGCCGCGGATGTCGGAGATGCCGAAGACGGCGTCCGACAGTTCCACGTCGCCAGCGGCCTTGCCGTCGAGTTGGATGACAGAGAGTTTCATTACGCTTCACCGCCTTCGGTCGCTTCGACGGGGGCTTCTTCAGCCGGGGTCGAGGCGGGTTGAGCAGCAGACTTGCTCGACTTCAGCGCACCCGGGAACGGGGCGTCAGCCGGACGAGCCTTCTTGATGGCGTCACGAACCTTGACGTAGCTGCCGTCATGACCGGGGACAGCGCCCTTGATCAGGATCAGGCCACGCTCGGCGTCCACGCGGACGACGGTCAGGTTCTGAGTGGTGACGGTTTCGGTCCCGTAGTGACCGGCCATCTTCTTGCCAGGGAAGGTCCGACCCGGGTCCTGACGGTTACCCGTCGAACCGTGCGAACGGTGCGACAGCGAAACACCGTGCGTGGCGCGCAGGCCGCCGAAGTTCCAGCGCTTCATGGCGCCGGCGAAACCCTTACCAATGGTCTCGCCCTGGATATCGACCTTCTGACCCACAACGAAGTGTTCAGCCGAAAGCTCGGCCCCCACGTCCAGCAGACCGTCCGCATCGACGCGGAACTCGGTGACATAGGCTTTCGGTTCGACTTCCGCCTTGGCGAAGGTCTCGCGTTGAGCCTTGTTGGTGTTCTTAGCCTTCTTCGTGCCAGCGCCCAGCTGGAGGGCGACGTAACCGTCACGCTCCTGGGTACGTTGGCCGACGACCTGGCAGCCGTCGAGCTGAAGCACAGTGACCGGTACGTGCGCGCCGTCTTCGGCGAACACGCGGGTCATGCCCAGCTTCTTGGCGATCACGCCCGTGCGCATCGGATCCCGCCTCTTTCTACTTTAAATCTTGATCTCGACGTCCACACCGGCGGACAGGTCGAGCTTCATGAGCGCGTCCACGGTCTGCGGGGTGGGGTCGATGATGTCGAGCACGCGTTTGTGCGTGCGGATTTCAAACTGCTCACGCGACTTCTTATCGACGTGCGGCGAGCGGTTCACGGTGAACTTCTCGATCAGGGTCGGCAGCGGAATCGGACCGCGAACGGTCGCGCCGGTGCGCTTGGCTGTATTGACGATCTCGCGCGTCGAGAAATCGAGGACGCGATGATCAAAGGCCTTGAGCCTGATGCGGATGCTTTGATCCATATCGGTGCTTACTTCCAATGCGGTCGGAGGACCGCGTCCCTGTGAACCATTTCAAAGACCGAAGGCCTTCGGGCAAAAAGCCCTCAGGGAACGCAAATCCGCAAAAACGATCGGCCCACGCAGTCGCCTGCGAAGGCCGCTAAAGTCCTGGGTCACTGCAAAGAACAGGGTCTCAGGTCGTTCCTGCGAACCGCGTCTGCATCCGGGGATGCACAGCCGGTCCAACAAGAGTGGGGCTTATGCCTACCGATTCCATTTTCGTCAAGCGGCGAAACCGTGGCGGCGACAGGATTCCGTCAGGCCGGTTCCAGCGTCGCCGCAGCCTTCGAAATCGGCGCAGATCGCCCCGCCTCATCGACCGCCACCATAACGAATTCGGCCACAGCCGACCGCCGTCGGTCGCCGGTCAACAGGGCCTCGGCCCACAGTTCCACCTCTATAGTGACGGAGGAGCGGCCGACCCGCGTGGCGCGCGACGCCAGTTCGATCATGTCTCCTTCTCTTATAGGCGACGAGAAGTCGATGCGGTTCGACGCCGCCATGACCATGACCGCACGCGCCCGTCGCGTGGCGCAGATGAAGGCGGCCTTGCCCATCAGCTTCAGGGCGTCGCCGCCGTACAGGGTGCCATAGTGGTTGGTCCAGGTCGGGAAGACCATCTCGACCGCCCGCAGCCAGCCGTCCCCCAGCGCCTCGTCTTCCGCAGGAAGCGCTGGCAGATCGCCCTGCCCTGCCTCGCGCGGAGCCACCATGTTGAACAAGCCGCGCGTACACAGGCGACGCTCGCCGCTGACCGGCGCCTCGGCCCATAGCTCGACCTCGACCCCCATGGAGGTGCGGCCCACGCGCACCACCCGCCCTGTCGCCTCGACCATTTCGCCGATCCGGGCGGGAGCGGCGAAGTCGATCCGCTCGCAGCCCGCCGTGACCGTGTGCCGCCGCGCATGACGCGCGGCGGCCAGGAAGGCGACCTTGTCCAGGTGCGCCAGACCGACGCCCCCGAACAAGGTGCCGTGGTGATTGGCGTCCCCAGGGAACACCATATCTATAAGTGTGACGCTCACCCGCCGACGGCCTCCCGGCGCGCGGTCTTCGCGGCCGAGACCATATTGGTCAGCGCCGCCTCGGTCTCGGGCCAGCCGCGGGTCTTCAGGCCACAGTCCGGGTTCACCCACAGCCGGTCCGCCGGCAGCTTGCCCGCCGCCGCCGTCAGCAGGGCCGCCATCTCATCCACCGACGGCACGCGCGGCGAGTGGATGTCATAGACGCCCGGGCCGATCTCGGCCGGATAGCGATAGTCGGAGAAGGCGTCGAGCAGCTCCATCCTGGACCGCGAGGTCTCGATGGAGATGACGTCGGCATCCATGGCCCCGATGGACTGGATGATGTCGTTGAACTCGGAATAGCACATGTGGGTGTGGATCTGGGTTTCGTCCCGCACGCCCGAGGCGGTGATGCGGAAACACTCGACCGCCCAGTCCAGATAGGCCGCCCAGTCGGCGCGGCGCAGGGGCAGGCCCTCACGCAGGGCCGCCTCGTCGATCTGGATCACAGCGGCGCCGGCGGTTTCCAGATCGGTCACCTCGTCACGGATGGCGAAGGCGATCTGGCGGCAGGTCTCGCTGCGCGGCTGGTCGTCGCGCACGAAGGACCAGTTCAGGATCGTCACCGGCCCGGTCAGCATCCCCTTCATCGGCCGGTCGGTCAGGGATTGAGCATAGCGCCACCACTCCACCGTCATCGGCTTGGGCCGCGCGACGTCGCCAAAGATGATCGGCGGGCGGACGCAGCGCGAGCCATAGGACTGGACCCAGGCGGCCTTGGTGAAGACGAAGCCGGACAACTGCTCGCCGAAATACTGGACCATGTCGTTGCGCTCGAACTCGCCGTGGACCAGCACGTCCAGACCCAGGTCTTCCTGCCATTTCACTGTCCGCGCCGTCTCTTCGCGCAGGAAGGCGGCGTAAGCGCCGTCGTCGATGACGCCCTTGCCGTGGTCGGCGCGCGCCTTCCGAACCTCGGACGTCTGGGGGAAGGAGCCGATGGTGGTGGTGGGATAGGCGGGCAGGTTCAGCCGCCGCTGCTGCACAGTGCGCCGGATTTCGAAGCTGGAGGTGCGGTTCGACAGGGCCGGGTCGGCGTCAGCGGCGCGCGCCTGGACCTTCGGATCATTGATGCGGGGCGAGGTGCGGCGCGAGGCGACGGCGGCGGTCGAGGCGTCCAGTTCAGCCTTCACCGCATCGCGGCCCTGGTTCAAGGCGCGGGCCAGGGTCGCCAGTTCGGCCACCTTCTGCACGGCGAAGGCCAGCCAGTTCTTGATCTCGGGCTCGAGCGCCGTCTCACGCTCCAGATCGATGGGTGTGTGCAGCAGTGAGCAGGACGGCGCCAGAACCACCCGGCGGCCCGAGGCGACCAGGGGCTCGACCCGGTCCAGCACGGCGTTCAGATCGGCTTTCCACACATTACGGCCGTCGATGACGCCCAGCGACAACACCTGATCGGGACGCAGGGCCGAGGCGATCGGAGCCAGTTGCTCCGGGGCGCGGATCAGGTCGAGGTGCAGGCCATGCACCGGCAGCTTCAACGCCGTGTCCAGATTGTCGCCCAGCGCCCCGAAATAGGGGGTCAGCATCAGCTTGATCGGCGGCGTCACATCGGCCAGCACGCGATAGGCGTGATCATAGGCGGCCTTGGCCTCGTCGCTCAGATCCGTGACCAGGCAGGGTTCGTCCATCTGCACCCAGGTCGCGCCCGCGCGCGCCAGCGATCGCAGCACCTCGGCATAGACCGGCAGCAGACGGGGAAGCAGGCTGAGGACGTCGAAGTCGCCCCCGCGCGTCTTGCCCAGCAGCAGATAGCTGACCGGCCCCAGCAACACAGGCCGCGTGTCGATTCCCTGGCCCTTGGCTTCCAGATACTCGTCCAGGACCTTGGTCGAGCCCAGTCCGAAGACCTGGTCGGCGGTGAACTCGGGCGCGAGATAATGGTAGTTGGTGTCGAACCATTTGGTCATCTCCATCGCCGGCACGCCCTCGCCGCCGCCGTGGACATGGCCGTGTTCGCAGACCTGGGCGTCGCCTCGCGACCCTCTAGCCATGGCGAAATAGGTCGCCAGATCGACCCGATCTCCGCTCCAGCCATAGGCGGCGGGCACAGCCCCGACCATGGCGGTCAGGTCCAGCACCTGGTCATAAAGAGAGAAGTCGTTCGACGGCACGATGTCGGCGCCCAGATCGCGCTGACGGGCCCAGGTCAGTGCGCGCAGGTCGGCGGCGGTGGACAGCAGGGCGTCCGCATCGATCTTGCCGGCCCAATAGGCCTCAAGCGCGGTCTTCAGTTCTCTCTTGGGGCCGATGCGGGGAAAGCCGAGGGTGGCGACCTGGACGGTGTGGCGGGTCATGACATTCGAAACCTGTGTTGTGGCCAGGTTTCGGACAGGGTCGCGCGGACGCCGACGCGGACGTGCAGGGTCCGGCGGCGCGCATGCGGCCTGACCGGACACCCCGCCGGAGGACGTTATCTGTCGGGGCAGGTCTCCTGGCTCACGGGTCGACGCCTCGGGTCCGGCCTTCCCGGCGCGAACGCCAGTGACACGAGATGGACCCTCGACTCGCCGCTTACAGTTGCGGGGGCAGCGCCGGTTTCACACCGGCTTCCCTCTTAGCTCCACGCGATCCGAAGACCGCGTGCAGACCACGACTCCGGCACATGAGCGCAAGGACGCACGGCCGTCAATACATATAAGGATATGCTTATATGATTATGTGATTGCCGGCCATTAACCCCTTGCCGCAGGAAACGCCTGCAAGTGACACATTCCGACCACAAGGCGTGGCGAATGGGCCACATGTCAGTTTCAAGACACTTATGTAACGACGGTTTATTGCTCAGCTTTGGCCGCCGACTGGTAGCAGCCGCCCTCTCCGGACCCCCATCCGGGCACAGACTGCTAAGGACAAAAGAAAATGAAGACGATCCTCCTCGCCTCGGCCGCCGCCGCCACCCTGTTCGCCGCCCCGGCCTTCGCCCAGGACGCCATCGGTTCGGTCGGCGTCACCTATTCCAACCCGTCGTTCGACACCGGCGCCGATGACGCCGACGCCGACGTCTGGACCGTGGACGGCACGGTCGCCCTGCCGGCCGCCGACTGGACCGTGACCCTGAACGGCGCGATCGACTACACCAAGGCCTATGGTGAAGAAGACACCACCGGCGCCGCCGCCGCTCACCTGACCAAGATGTGGGCCTCGGACGTCCGCGCCGGCGCCTTCGTCGCCGCCAACGGCATCGGTACGGGCAACGACACCATCTGGACCGTCGGCGCCGAAGCCCAGAAGTACCTGTCGAACGCGACCCTGACCGGTCAAGTCGCCTACACCACGTCGGACGACAGCGACGCCGACATCTGGACCGTCGGCGGCGACGCCGCCTTCTATGTCATGCCGAACCTGCGTCTGAACGCCGGCGTCAGCTACAACAACGTCGATCTGGCCGGCAGCGATCTGGACGCCTGGACCTACGGCGTCGGCGCCGAGTACGAAATCGAGAACACCCCGTTCTCGGTCGGCGCTTCCTACACCCGCGCCGACATCGACTCGCTCGACGTCGACACCTGGTCGCTGGGCGTTCGCTACAGCTTCGGCGGCGGTCTGCAAGCGCGTGACCGCGCCGGCGCAAGCCTGGGCGTCACGTCCATCGTCAGCGCCCTGGGCGGCCTGTAAGCAACGGCCTCCCTTACGGGATGAGAAGAGCCCCGGCGGAGCAATCCGCCGGGGCTTTGTCTTGTCTGGCTCGACGCACGAAAAAGGCCCCCGGGGTTCCACGACCGGGGGCCTCTCCTCTCGCGGCGAGATACGGGTCTTAACGCCCGATATGAAGCGTCCCGGACCCGACGACGGAGCGGGACACGGAGCCTGTGGCGGCGGCGACGCGGACGTCGCCCGAGCCGGCGATGGCGACGCTGAGGTCGCGGGTGGTTCCGCCGTAGCGGACGCCGCCGGACCCGCCGATGGCGACCGACAGCTTGTCCATCCGCCCCTGGCGGACGTTCACCCCGCCTGAGCCGCCGATGGAGATGTCGCCCTGACCATTGGCGCCGGCGACCTCCACATTGCCCGAACCGCCGACAGCGACCTTGAGGTCGCCGGTGCCGCCGGCCGAAATCGAGCCCGATCCGCCCACGCTGGCGTCCAGCGTCCGCGATGTCCCGGCCCGGATCGAGCCCGAACCGCCGACGCCCAGTTCAAGGTCGCCGTCCACATTGGCGATGGTCCAGGCGCCGCAGCCGCCGCTGTCCAGTTCGACCGAGCGCGCGCCGCGGCCCACGGCGCCGAAGACGGCGCCCCCGGCGCTGACATCCACGTTCCGCGGCGTGCGCAGGATGATCAAGGGGGCGTCCTCCAGCCGGATGCGCCCCAGGTCGCGCACCTCGACCGTCGCGCCCTGGCCGGGCTGGGCGGCGTCGGCGCGGCCGGGGTTGCAGTTGCGAATGGCGGTGTTGCCGCCCCAGAAGCCATTGCGGCGAAGTCCGCCGTCGATCTCCACGTCGCGGCCGTTGCGACGCACCTGTACGGCCGGCAGCCGTGACCGGCCCTGCGTCACCTCGACGGCGATGTCCGAGCGATCCTCGACGATGACGACCACGCGCGCCACGGCGTTGCGGATCTCGACTTCGCCTGCCGAGGCGGGCGCGGCGGCGGCCAGACCCGTCAGGGCGGCGACGGCGGCAGCGGCGATCAGAGCGGTTTTCATGGAGGTGTTCCCTTTCCCGACTATGAGGAAAAGGTGCGCCCTGGCCGCCCGCGAGTCATTTTAACTCGAGGTCATGAACTCGAATTAACGGGCGGCGCTCAATGCGCCCGCCCCGTCTTCAGCCCCGACCTCGGGTTGGAAGTCGCGCTCGAAGGTCGCGATTTGGCTCTTCATCGCCCCGACTCGTTTCAGAGCCAGCGACGCGACCCAGCGCGCCGCCAGTTCCGGCGTCGCCATGCCGTCGGTGTAGCGCGGCCGACCGCCCCGGCTGCGGATCACGGCGTTGGTGAACAGCGCGCCGTTTCGGAACCGCGACGGCCAGGTCTGGAAATCCATCGACAGGCTGACGCAGAACCGATCCAGGTTCTCCACCCGGTGCGGCGCGTACAGCGGCCAGGTCAGGGCGCGGCCGGGCTCCAGGTCCATGACCTGGGCCTCGTTCTCGAACGCCAGATCATAGGGCAGTTCCTCCGTCGTCTGGCGCGCGACGACCTGTTCCATGCTGCGCTCGGGCAGATGCCGCTCGTCGCCCGGATAGACGAACAGCCGCTTGCGCCCGCGCAGGTGAAACAGCACCACCCCCGCCGCATCGAAATGATAGGGCACCCGCGCCTTGGGCGAGGACAGGATCAACTGGCCCGCGTTCCGCACCGCTCGCAGGCCCGGATAGGTCGCCTGGATGGCGGCGAAATCCTTCATCGCCGCAGCCCACAGCTCGGGCCAGGCCGTCTCGACCCCGCGCAGATTGACCCAGAGCCGCCCCTGTTTGATCGCCTCCAACAGGTCCTCGCCCGACAGCCGCCCACGCGCGCCGGTGCGCAAGGACACCTGGCCCGCGTCGTCGTAGTCGTACAGGTTGATGTCGAACAGTTCGGCCGGATATCGGTCCAGCACGGCGGCCAGGGCGGCGTCCTCGGCGAAGCCCTGTTCGACCAGGCTGTGCGGATGGGTCTTGGCCTCGGCGATGGGGCCGGGATAGCGGGTGCGGCGGTCGCTCATGATCGTATCCTCAGACATGGGCGACACGCGCGGGCGTCTTCTTGCGGGCGGCGGCCTTGCTGACGGCGGACCGAACCGCGACGGCCGCGCCGCGCAGGCGCCCGACCGGCGAGGCCTCGCAGGCCTCGATGGTGGACCAGCGACGGCGCAGCGACGCCCGCAGCGCCTCGCCGCGACCGCCCGCCTTGTCCAGCACGCCCACCGCTGCGTCGCCCAGGGCCTGGGTCAGGCCGGGCCGCATCACAACCGCCTCGCGCACCGTCTGGCGGGCGTTGACGAAATACTTCTTGTAGCTCTCGCCCTCGAACCCGAAGTCGAACACCCGGAATCCCTCGGCCGAGGCCAGGCGCATGGTGTCCATGCTCAGCAGTATCCCCGGCGAGCAACGGGCCAGGCTGGGCTCATAGACCGGGAACCAGAAATGATAATGCCGGCCGGCATGGAGCGAGAACTCGATCGCCACCAGCTTGTCCCCGGCATGCATGGCCGCCATCGAGGCTCCGAAGTCGGGCCGGGGATCCGCCATCAGGGCGTGGAGCAGGTCGCGCGTCCAGCCGCAGGCGAAGATGTCGTGCAGGCCCGAGCGGCGATACTGCGCCGCCTTCAGGTCGATCAACTGATCCAGCAGGGCCGGGTCGTGCAGGCCGCGTTCGACCCGAACGGGGCCCAGTTCGGCCTCCAGGCTGCGACGGGCCCGTTCCTTGTCCTTGAAATATTTGCCGAAGGTCGAGCGACGTTCAGCGTACCAGGCGTCGAAGCCGGGATCCGGCATGACGACCTGAACCGTCTCACGCGCCTGGCCCGTCTCGGCCGCACCGATCCAGCCGGGGACGTTCAACCGACGCGCATGAAGCAAATGCGCCACCTGTTCCAGGGTGATGGTCTCGCCCTCGGCGGCGATCACGCCGTGATAGTCGTTCATCGGCGCGCCCAGCGGCTGCACCGATCCACCGCGTTTCTGATGCGGGAAGAAGCCGACGACCCGACCGCCGCGCCGAAACACGGCCACGGCCGCGCCCGGACAGACGCAAGCGGCGATCTGCGTATAGTCCCAGCGGAAATAGGGACTGGTCAGGGCCGGATTGGTCGCCGTCCAGTCGCGCCACAGGGCGATCGCGGCGGCGTCCAACGCCTCCGCCTTCATGATCTCCACCTGTAGCGTATCAGCCATCCGCGTCCCCATCCGTCCCTATAGAGCAAGGGTCGTTCCAGACTTTAACCCTGCCCCCTGCCCCGTTTCGGTACGGTTCATCGGCATGGTGAACAGGATGATATCGCCGCACCAGGGAGCCGCGCCGGCCGGCGCGCGTTCCACCTTTCGGAGACCTGCTCCGTGAGGAACCTGACATGACAGACGCACGCCCCGAAGAGCGGCCCGACGATCGCTCGGTTGAGAATGAAAATCTGCGTAAGGACCAAAACGGCGAACCGCCGCGTCCCGCGACCGAACCCAAGGGGTCGGAAGGCTCCAGCAACTCGGGCGAAACGGCGACGGATCCCGCGACGGGCGAAGAGAACTGAGTCTAGGCCCGCCCGCCCTCCTCTATCGCGTCCGAAAGCTTCTTAATGAACCGCCGTTTCGCCTGCCTCGCCTCCGGTCTTTCTATCCTGACCCTGGCCGCCTGTTCCCCGCCCGCCGACAATGACCGAGAGTCGGCGACGCCCCCCGCCGCCGAAGTCGCACAGTCCGGCCCACTGTCGCGCGACGCCATCGAAAACAGCGCCTATTCGCCGCCCGCTCCCGACGCGCCCGCGACGACGGCGCAAAATCCGGCTCAACCGGAACCCGCCCTGATCCGCGCCCAGGTCCTGCTGGAACGGGCGCGCTTCTCCCCCGGCGCCATCGACGGACTGGCGGGCTCGAACATGCGTCAGGCGATCTCGGCCTTCCAGGAGGCGCAGGGTCTGCCCGTCACCGGCGAACTGGACGCCGACATCATGGGCCGGCTTCGCGCCGTGGGGATCGGCGCCGTGACCTCGACCTATCGGATCACCCAGCAGGACGTGGCCGGCCCCTATATCGGCGTAGTTCCGACCGATCTGGTGGCCCAGAGCGAGGCGGCCGCCATGGGATACGCCAATATCGTCGAGGCCCTGGCCGAACGGTTCCACGTGACTGAGAGCCTGCTGCGGGCGATGAATCCGGGCGCAGACTTCAACCGTGTCGGTCAGCCCCTGCTTGTTCCGGCGGTGAACACCACGCCCCTGCCCGCCGAGGTGGATCATATCGAGGTCGACAAGGCCGAGGGGTCGGTCAAGGCCTTCGCGGCTGACGGCAAGCTGATCGCCTATTTCCCGGCCACCATCGGCAGCGGCGACAATCCGACGCCGACCGGCACGGTCAAGGTCAACGGCGTCGCCCGCAATCCCGACTACACTTATGATCCCTCCAAGCTCAGCTACGGCGACGTGGGCCGCAAGGTGGTGGTGAAACCAGGACCGAACAATCCGGTCGGCGTGGTCTGGATCGACCTGAACAAGCCCAGCTACGGCATTCACGGCACGCCCGACCCGCATCTGGTCGGCAAGACCGCCTCGCACGGCTGCGTCCGCCTGACCAACTGGGACGCCTGGATGCTGGCCGACAAGGTCAAACCGGGCGTGACCGTGCGGTTCACCTGATCCCTGCCGATCAGTGAACCGCGCCGAAAGGCGTTCCGTCCCAGAAGTCGCAGTGGTGGCGGCTGAAGAAGTCCGGATCCAGTCGGTCGCCCTGGGCCGTGAACACCCGCACCGGCCCCGCACCCTCGACGCGGGGCCATTCAGCGCCGAAGTCGGCCTGACCAAAGCCGGCCCATAGCCGCTGCATCCGATCCGACAGGGCCTTTTGCTGGGGCGTGAACCGCTTCACATCGGTGAAGACCCAACTGGTCCCGAACACATAGGCCAGTTCGCTGGCGTGATAGGCGCCCAGGTCCAGGCCGACCAGCCAGTCCGGCAGGATGAAGGGCGCGTCGCGATCCGCGAACTCATATCCCCAGACCGGCACATAGCGGGACAACTGTCGGCGCAGGGCCTGGGACGGACAGGCGAACCTCTGGTCGGTGAAGTTCGTGGCGATGGCGTAGGCGGGACCGTCGGGACCGACCGGGTAACGGTCCAGCACGCGCGGACCGACATCGCCGTACATCCAGATCGTCTCCTTCTGGTAGCGATCCATGTCCTTGACCTCGTTGGCGAACAGCCGCCCCTCGTCCAGATTCGTGCCGACGATGACCGGCACGCGGGTGAACCGGCCCTCATGGATCGCCAGGGCGGGGTTTTCCGGCACGGTCGCGTCGGTATGGACCGGTCCCCACGACCCCGGCCCGTTGATCCCCGCCCGCAGCGACGGCGCGCGCGACAGTCGCCAGGCCGGCAATGCCTTCAGGCAGTCGACCTGATCGGCGCCGCCGCAGCCCAGATTTTCCGCAAACATAGGCCCGGTCCTGGCCGCCTCTTCTGCGCTGACCAGCGACGACGGCTCCAGACAACCGCCGCTCTGCATAATGACGCGCTGATACAGGCCCTCGGATTTCGGCGAGGCCATCAGATAACACGCCGTCCAAGCCCCCGCGCTCTCTGCGAACAGGGTGACATTGGCCGGATCGCCGCCGAAGGCCGCGATGTTCTGATGCACCCATTGCAGGGCCGCCTGCTGGTCCATCAGGCCGAAATTGCCGCCGAACCCTTCGCCCTCGGCCTGAAACTGCGGATGGGCCAACCAGCCGATAGCGCCGAGGCGATAGTTCAGGGTGACGACCACCCGATCCTGATCGGCGGCCAGTTTCGACGGATCATAGTTGGCGCCCGAACCGATGGTGAAGGCGCCGCCGGGAATATAGACCATCACCGGCCGAGGCTTGGCGGCGTCTCCGGCCGGGGCGTAGATGTTCAGATACAGACAGTCCTCGGACCCGACGACGATCCCGCCGCCCCCGCCCAGAATGGCCTTGCGCCCGATGGCCTGGGTGCAGTCGGACCCCAGACGGGTCGCATCGCGCACGCCGGGCCAGGCCTGAACCGGCTGGGGTGCGCGCCAGCGCAGGTCGCCGACCGGCGGACGGGCGAAGGGCACCCCCAGAAAGGCGCGCACCCCTGCGCCCTGAACGCCGCGCACCGTCCCGGCCTGGGTCGTCGCCAGCACGGACCGGGCGTCGCCGGCGAACCGGACATGATCGACCTTGCCGGGATGGGTGGCGCAGGCCGCAAGCAGCAGAGACGCGAACAAAAGCGGCAAAAAACGCATGAAGACCCTTGGCCGAGACGAGCGAGCTTAACGCGGCCGAAGCCTGAGCGTTTCGTTCGCGCCGAACGGCCGCGACATCAAGGCCAGAGACGTTGGCGTGTCCAGGCGTCGCCGTCGCGCGTGAAGCGCAACCGGTCGTGCAGGCGGAACGGACGGTCGCGCCAGAACTCGACGCTCTGCGGCGTCACCCGCCAGCCGGTCCAGTGTTCGGGGCGCGGCACCTCGTCGCCCTCGAACCGGGCGGTTTCGCGCGCCACGGCGGCTTCCAGGGTTTCGCGCGCGTCCAGCGGACGCGACTGGTCCGAGGCCCAGGCGCCGACCCGGCTCTCGCGGGCGCGGCTGGCGAAATAAGCGTCGGCCTCTTCCTTGGTGACCGGCTCTACCGCGCCGCGCACCCGCACCTGACGCCGCAGCGACTTCCAGTGAAAGGTCAGGGCGGCGACCGGACGGGCGTCAAGCTCCAGACCCTTGGCGCTCTCGCGGTTGGAATAGAAGGTGAAGCCGCGCCCATCCACGTCCTTCAGCAGGACGATGCGGGCGTCGGGCATGCCGTCGGCGTCCACCGTGGACAGGGTCATGGCGTTGGAATCATTGACCTCATGCGCCCGCGCCTCGGCCAGCCATTCGACGAACAGGCCGACGGGTTCGGCCCGGTCAAAGATGGTCTCGTCGCCATTGGCGGCCAGGGCGGCGGCATAGTCGCGCGCATAGTCTTCACGCGACGGGCTGGGGGGGATCACGGGTGTGTTCATGCAACTGGCTTAGCGCGGGCGCGAGACGGTGGAAATGATCGGGATCAAAACGACCGCACCAGGCTCAAGTAGCGCGAAGCGCGGTAGCCCAACATGAATGGCCTCAAGTCGCGCGAAGCGCGGCAGCCCCAAAAAGTTAAGTTAACCCGGCATTGACCCTAAGGCGCGAACGGTAGGGCAATGAGCGCCATCCGTTCCACATCCGAGGCCGCCGCCGTCCGCGAAGCCCTGTCGACCCTGGGTCTGTACGGCGCGGCCGACGCCGCCGCCCTGAAAGCCGCCTTCCGGGCAGCGGTGAAGGCGGCGCGCCCGGACCAGGCCGGGGGGGACGCCGAACGGTTCCGGCGGGTGATCGCAGCCTATCGCCTGATCCAGGCCCATTCCCCCGCCCGCCCCAGCCTGGCCCCGCCCGTCGAACGCCCCGCGCCCAGGCCGGTGCTAGGGCTCAGCCCGATGCAGGCGCTGGCCGGCGCGCGGGTCGAACTCAGGCTGGGCGCGCGCACGGTTCGGGTCGCCGTCCCGGCGGGGCTGCGCACGGGCGAGCATCTGCGGCTGCGCGGCGGCGCGACGGACGGTTCGGACCTGTATCTGGCTGTGTTGATCCGACCCGAGGACGGGCTTTGGGTCATGGGCGACGACCTGTTCATGACCTGGCCCACCCCCTCGCGCCTGCTGGACGAAGGCGGCCGGGTCGAGATCGACACCCACGCAGGCCCCCGCTCGGCCTGGATCACGCCCGAGATGACGGCCCCGGCGCGGGTGCGGTTCAAGTCCATGGGCCTGCCGGCGCGCGGCCCTCATCCGGCGGGCCATCTGTTCGTGACCCTGACCCCGTCGTCGGAAGCGCCCTCGGCCGCCGAGGATATGCTGGTCCGGTTCACCCGCGCCTGGGCGCCGGAGCGGCTGGCGGCCTGATCTTGAAGCGCCGCGTCATTGAGCGCATCATCTGGTGACGTTTTTGATGAGGCACGCCATGCGAACCACCGTGACGCTCGATGACGAACTGATGGAAATGGCGGCGGAATACTCCGGTCTGTCCGAGCGGTCCGCGATCATTCGTGAAGCCCTGAAGGCCTTCGTCGCCCGCGAGGCGGCGCGTCGCCTGGCCGCCATGGGCGGAACTGACCCCAAAGCCACAGCCGCGCCTCGGCGACGCCCCGAGTTGGTCGAGGAATGATCCTGGCCGACAGTTCGGTATGGATCGCGCACCTGCGATCCACAGACCAGACCCTGGTTGAGCGGCTTCGTGGCGAGAACATCCTGTGCCATCCCGCCATCATCGGTGAACTGGCCGCTGTAAACCTCGCCAACCGCCGCGCCTTTCTCGCACAGTTGTCACTCCTGCCGACCGCTGTCGCCGCCTCGCATCAAGAGGTGCTGACCCTGATCGAAAAGAACCGGCTTTTCGGGATTGGCGTCGGCTATCTGGATCTTCACCTCCTCGCCTCCACCCGCCTGACGCCCGGCGCGCGGCTGTGGACGCGGGATCGTCGGCTACAGGACGCCGCCCGGACACTGGACCTGGCCGCCGTCCTCGACCATTAGGTTGCGCCATGTCGCACAACACCTTCGGCCATCTGTTTCGCGTGACCACCTGGGGCGAGAGCCATGGGCCGGCCATCGGCTGCGTCGTGGACGGCTGTCCGCCGCTGATCCCGCTGACCGAGGCCGATCTTCAGCCCTGGCTGGACCAGCGCAAGCCCGGCGGATCGCGCTTCGTGACCCAGAGGCGCGAGAGCGACACCGCCCAGATCCTGTCGGGCGTGTTCGACGACGGCGAAGGCCCGGTGACCACCGGCACGCCCATTTCGATCCTGATCCAGAACGAGGACCAGCGATCCAAGGACTATGGCGAGATCGCCCGCGCCTACCGGCCGGGCCACGCCGACTTCACCTATCAGACCAAATACGGCGTCCGTGATCCGCGCGGCGGCGGCCGGTCATCGGCGCGCGAGACAGCCTGCCGCGTCGCGGCCGGGGCCGTGGCGCGCAAGGTGTTGGGCGACGGCGTGAAGATCCGCGCCGGCGTGGTCCAGATCGGGCCGCACCGGATCGCGCCTGAAGACATAGATTTCGACGCCGTCCACGACAATCCCCTGTTCGCCGCGTCGAGCGCGGTGGTCTCCGCGTGGGAGGCCTATCTGGACGAGATCCGCAAGGCCGGCTCATCGATCGGCGCCGTCGTCGCCCTGGAGGTGACGGGCGTGCCTGCCGGCTGGGGCGCGCCGCTCTACGGCAAGCTGGATTCCGAACTGGCCGGCGCCCTGATGTCGATCAACGCCGCCAAGGGCGTGGAGATCGGCGCGGGATTCGACGCCGCCGAACTGTCAGGCGAGGAGAACGCCGACCAGATGCGGCTGGACCTGAACAATCAGCCGGTCTTCCTGTCCAACCATGCGGGCGGAGTACTGGGCGGGATTTCTACGGGGCAGCCTGTCACGGCGCGGGTGGCGTTCAAGCCCACCTCCTCCATCCTGACGCCGCGCCAGACCATCACCCGCGACGGCCAGGAGACCGACCTGCGCACCAAGGGTCGTCACGATCCCTGCGTCGCCTTGCGCGCCGTGCCGGTGGTCGAGGCCATGGCCGCCTGCGTCCTGGCCGACGCCTTCCTGCGCCACCGCGCCCAGGTGGGCTGACGGACAGATCAGCCCTGTCGGGCGCGCGGCTTTTGAGCGTCCGAAACCACGGCCGGACGGACAGGCGCGCGCGCCTCCGTTGGAGCCGCCGTTTTCTCATCCTGCCGCATCAGGGCCATCAGGCTCGACAGTCCCGTGGTCATCACGATCATCGCTCGACTCCTGCAACTGCGAACCGTTTGCAGGTTTGCGCAAGTCGAGGCCGCGTGCAAGAGGGGTTCGTCGGTGGCGCCGCAAACCAGGAGATCAACCGTGCGTGAAGACGGAAAGCTGGACTATCTCGAACTGCCCGCCGCAAACCTGCCGGCGACGAAGGAATTCTACAGCCAGGCCTTCGGCTGGACCTTCGTGGACTACGGCCCGTCCTATGCGGCCTTTGATCAGGGGCTGGACGGCGGGTTCGACGCCGACGAAGCCGACAGGACCAAGACGCCCCTGCCCATCCTCTACGCCCACGACCTGGAAGCCATGCAGGCCAAGGTCGAGACTGCGGGCGGCAAAATCCTGAAGCCGATCTACGCCTTCCCCGGCGGGCGACGGTTCCATTTCGCCGATCCGGCCGGAACCGAGATGGCGGTCTGGTCCGAGAACTGAAATCGCCTAGCGGGCGTCGACCGACTGGGCGATCCGTTCACCCTGTTCGCGGTCGGCGCCGTCCGGCGACGCCACCCAGACGTGGATCTCCAGCGGCGCGGTCGCCCGCTGGAACAGATGTTCAATGGCCAGGCGACGTCCGCCCTCGGTCACGACGATGGAGGCCCGTCCGCCGGCCTGGATCATCTGGCCGTCATAGATGGGAAACTGCGAGGCGGAACCGGCGTAGATCATGACCAGGACCGTATCCCCGCGACGGACGGCGTAGATCCGGGCGTCGGCGCCGGCGCGCGACTGGGTCAGCACGGTCCCTGACGGCAGATCCAGCGTGAAGGGCAAGGCGGCCATGGCCGCAGCGTCCAGCCCTTGCGGCTCGACGGACGGCGCAGGCGGAACGACCGTTGACGGCGTCTGGGCTGGGGCCTGCGACGGAACGGGAGCCGGACGCGGCGCGACCTGCGGCAACACGGGCGCCGGCGCGGCGCTGGCGGGTCGCTGGACGACGGGGGCGGTCGAAGGCGGCCGGACAGGGGTCCGCGCAGGCGGTGGCGTCACAGACGGCTGGGTCACAGGGGTCTGAGCTGCGGGCGTCTGGGCTGCGGGCGTCACGGGTCGGACGGTCGAGGTCGGAGCGCTGTTCAGGTCGCGGGTCAGGGTCGAGGACTGCGGCGCAGGCGCAGACTGTGTGACGGGCTCCGCCTGGGCAGGACGAGTTGCGGGGGCCGGGGCGACCTGCGCAGGCGCCGGGGTCGGGGCCGAAACGGGCGCCGAGCTTGGGGCGGATGTCGCGAACGGCGGTCCGCTGTTCAGATCGCGCGTCAGATCCGAGGCCGAACGCGGCGTGGACGTGTCCTGCCCGGACACAAGAGCGGCGGCGAGAGCGATGACGACCATGGCCGGACCATTACCCGGCGCCGAAGGAACCGCAAGAGTGCGGTCAGGCGTGCGGCAGATCCACCCAGAAGGTGGCACCCTCGCCGGGGCTCGAGATCACGCCGATGGCGCCGCCCTGCAGTTCGACCAGCCGCTTGGCGATGGCCAGACCGACGCCGTGCCCTTCTATGCTGGATCGCTCCAGTCCCAGACGATTGAAGGGCTCGAAAAGCTGCGATTGCTTCTGCGAGGACAGGCCCGGGCCGAAATCGATCACCTCGATCCGGATATGTTGGTCCGCCCGCAGCGCCCGCAGAATCACCTGACCGCCCGAGCCGCCGTATTTGAGGGCGTTGCTGGTCAGATTGTCGATCACCTGCACCAGTCGCTGGGAATCGGCGACCGCGATCAGACCGTCGCCCTCGCAAACCACCTGCACATCCACCGATTGAGCTTCAGGCCTGAGAATGGCTGCGCGCCTTACGTCTTCAAGCAGGCCGGGAATATCGGTCGGCCGCAGGTCGACCTTGACCGCGCCGGACTCGGCTCGCGCCACATCGAGCAGGTCGTGGGCCAGCGCCTCCACCTGCCGCGCGGTCTTGACCAGCATGTCCGCCATTTCCGTCTGCTGGGGCGTGACCGGCCCAAGCTGGCCGGTCGACCACAGATTGCCGATGCCGATCACGCCGGCGACCGGGCTCTTGATCTCATGCGCCACATTGGCCAGCAGGCGCGACTTGGCCTCCGAGGCTCGCTCCGCCCGGACCTGTCCGAATCGCGCCCGTTCGGACAGGCGGTCGCGTTCCTCCAGAAGGGCCGCGACCAGCAGGATCGGCATATAGCCGACCAGAACCTGGAGTTGGGCCGCCAGAACCTGTTCCGACCGGGTCAGGGTCTCGACATGGGGTCCATAGCCGAGCATGGCGCCCCCGACCGACAGCAGGGCGACGACCAACAGGCTGAAGGCCGTGCCCGCGACGCCGAGCCGAACCGCGACGCCGAGCAACAGCGGGATCATCACCACGCCGATCTCAACACGACCGGTCAGGCCGAGGAACTGGACGCCCAACACGCCGGTCAGCAACAGGCCGGCCTCCAACATCGCGCCGGGACGGGTGAGACGAGCCAGGGTGGACCAGGTCAGAGACAGGCCCAGGGTGCCGATGACGGCCAGGCCCAGGGCATGACCGAACCACCAGGTCTGAAACGCTTCCAGAACGTCGCCCGAACCGAACGGCGCCAAGGCGATCGATGCGAACAGACCCGCCGGTATCGGCGCAAGAACCGCGCCGCAAATCAGGAACCGCGCCGCGCCGTTCAGGCTGGACACGTTCAGCGTCGGGGCGAAACGGCGCGCCAGCAGGACCGCCCCGATGATCTCCACCATGTTCGCCAGGGTGAACAGCAGGGAGAGCAAGGGCTTGTTGCCGGCGATCAACTCCCCGATCAGGATGCTGATCGTCATGACGATGGCGAAAGCGACATCGTGACGCCGCCCCCGACCCGTCCGAAGCCAGACGGCGACCGCCACCCCGCACACGCCCCAAAGTCCCGAAATAAGCCCCAGATTATGGGCCCAGCCGATGGACAGGGCGGCGAAGACAGCGACAACCACGCCGGTCATCACAGGAATCAACGGGTGAGCGAAGACGTCGCCGCTGCCTGCCTCAGCCGCACGCATGCGCGCGCCCGACGGCTGCGTCGTCGGCGCCGCGACATCGATGTCGAGCACGCGGCTCAGGGTCATGCAGGGTCTCGAGGCGATTGATCCTCACCATCAAAACATGCGGTTCCTAATATCCCCTGAAATATGGCCGCAAACTAATTATTCAATCTAAGATTGAAGTTCTTAACCGCTGAAGCTGGACCTTGGTCATAGGACCAGACCCCGGCGCTGACGGCGATGAAATCGGCGCCCGCGCGCGCCACCTCCGCCGCCGTCTCGACGGTGATGCCGCCGATGGCGACGCAGGGCATCTCGACCGTCTCCTGCCAGACGGTCAGGATCTCAAGACCGGGCCGGTGGGCCGTCGTCTTGGTGTCGGTCGGATAGAAGGCGCCGAAGGCGACATAATCCGCCCCGCCCTCGGCCGCGTCCCAGGCCAGGTCGCGGTCGTCGTGGCAGGTCACGCCGATCATGGCGTCCGGTCCCAGGATGCGCCGCGCCTCGGCCAGCGAGCCGTCCTCCTGGCCGATATGAACCCCGTCGCAACCCGTGGCCTTGGCCAGATCGGGTCGGTCGTTCAGCAGGACCGCCACCCCATGCCGCCTTGCGATCGGCGCCAGCCGCTCCACCGCCGCACGGATCGTCTCATCGTCAGCGGGCTTCAGCCGAATCTGCAGGGCCGCCACGTCGCCGGCGCCCAGGGCCTCGTCCAGGGTCGCGGCGAAGGCGTCCAGATCGGGAATCGCGGGCGGGGTGATCAGATACAGCCGGCAGGGCGGGCGGTCGGGAACGGTCGGGGTTCTGGCCATGGGGCTGACTTCCCCCTCCTGCGACCATTCGTCAACGGGTCCGTCGCCGCACACCCATGCGAACGACTTGCAATCGCCTTAAGGGGTGCTATAGCGAACCATTCTCAGTCGGTGGAACGCGTAGAAATCTCGTGTACGTCTGTAACTGCAATGGTCTTCGCAAGCGGGATGTGGCCCAGGCCATCGAGGCTGGCGCCTGTCGGCCGCGCGACATCTTCGCCAGCCACCAGTGCCAGGCCCAATGCGCCAAATGCGTCTGCGAAATGCGCCAGATGATCCAGGACAGCCGCGAAGCCTTCGCGCTAGCGGCAGAATAGCCCCTCGCTTGCTGCCGAAAATCACTCGCACTATCAATGCAGTGATAAAAACTCGCAAATAAGCATGGTCGATTTTACTGTGGTATTGCGTCGCTCGACAGACGGCGAAGGCGCCGTCGCAAGACCAAGGACACGGCCATGAAGGGCGACCCCGCTATCCTCCGCACGCTGAACGCGGTGCTCACCAACGAGCTGACGGCGGTGAACCAGTATTTCCTGCATGCGCGCATGTTCGAAAGCTGGGGTCTGGCCCACCTGGGGCACGTCATCTACGAAGAATCGATCGGCGAGATGAAGCACGCCGACATGCTGATCAAACGCATCCTCTTCCTGGACGGCCTGCCGAATCTGCAGGACCTGCACAAGCTGAAGGTCGGCGAAGATCCGATCGAATGCCTGGGCGCCGACCTGCAACTCGAGATCGACAGCCGGGGCGCAACGGCCGCCGCCGTGACCCTGTGTGAAGAAACCCGCGACTACGTCAGCCGCGACCTTCTGATGAAGATCCTCGCCGACACCGAGGAGCACATCGACTTCCTCGAAAACCAGCACAAGCTGATCGAACTGATGGGCGCGCAGAACTATCTGCAGTCGGCCATGAAGGAAATCGTCACCGACAACAGCGCCACCGGCGGCTGATCTGCCTCAGCGCACCTCGCGGCGGGCCAGGTGGATCACCGCCGCTGCGAGGACGACGAGCCCCAGACCGCCGCCCAGCGTCAAGGCGGTCTGGACGCGCCACGCCTCGGTCGCGAGGATATTCACCGGCATCTGCCAGGGCATGAAGACGCCCTGTTTTGCCGAAGTCGCGACGACGGCGAAGAAGGCGCCGCCGATACCCAGCACCAGACCGGGCACGAAGCTGGCGAAGCGAATCGCCGTCCAGAACTGGATGGCGATCATCAGCACGGCCGCCACGGCGATCCGGATCAGGGTCCATGCATAGCCGGCCAGGTCCAGACGGCCGACCGCCGCGACCTCGGGTTTGACCATGCCGCCCAGGACGACCGCCCCGACCGTCATGCCCAGGACGGCGGCGCTCATCACCAGAACCAGACCGATCACGCAGATCGCCTTCGACGCATAGAGGGTCCAGCGCGGAACCGGCAGGGCGCGCAGATGGTCCCAGCTGCGCGGCGCATGTTCCATCTGGGCGATCAGGGCGGTCAGGGCGGTGACGCACATGGGCATCAGGAAATAGGCCCATATGGCCAGGCCGCTGCCGATCCACATGTCCCATTCCGACGGCTGCCGCGAACGCAACATCATGGCGAAGGCGAAGACGGCGATCAGGGCCGGGGCGGCCGCCGCCAGCAGCAAGGCCAGCGACCGGTTCAGCTTGCGGATTTCGACGGACAGGACGGCGAGCATCAGACGGTCTCCATAGGGCGGGAGGGGTTTGGGGCGGAGGCGGCGCGGTAGATGCTTTCCAGCGAACGGGCGCGCGGCCCTATGGCGAAGACGGACACGCCGGCGGCGACCAGATCGCGATTGAGGGCGGCGGAGACCTCGTCGTGATCGTCGCCGGGACGCAGCCGGGCCACCAGGCCTTCGGCGTCCTTGCTCAGGGTCAGGTCACGGGTCCGCAGCACCGCACAGGCCCGATCCGGATCATCGACGCGCAGACCGATCTCGGGCGCCAGATCGGCCTTCAACCGGCTCAGTTCACCCTCCACCACCAGCCGACCCTCGTGAATGATGCCGACGTGGCTGGCCGTCTGTTCGATCTCGCCCAGCAGGTGGCTGGACAGCAGCACGGTCGCCCCTGCCCGGTCCGGCAGTTCGCGCAGGAAGCGTCGCATGTCCGCAATGCCGTCGGGATCCAGGCCGTTGGTCGGCTCGTCAAGCAGGAGCACCGGCGGCGAACCCAGCATGGCCCGCGCGATCCCCAGCCTCTGACGCATGCCCAGGGAATAGTCGCTGACCCGGCGACCGCCGTCGCGCAACATGTCGACCACCGCCAGCACCCGGTCGATCTCGGTCGCCGGCAGGCCCAGCAGGCGTCGGGACAGGTCCAGGTTCTCGCGGCCCGTCAGATGGACGTAGAAGCCATGCGCCTCCAGCAGGGCGCCGATCTTGCGCGCCGCCCCCATTCGGTCCCGCTCTACATCGACGCCGCAAATCCGCGCCACGCCCGAGGTCGGCCGCAACAGGCCGATCAGCATCTTCATCGTCGTGGTCTTGCCCGCGCCGTTGCGGCCCAGAAAGCCGTAAACCGCCCGGTCCGGCGCCGACATGGACACCGCGTCCACCACCCGCCGACTTCCGAAGACCCGCGTCAGCCCCTCCGTCTCGATCGCCGCCATGCCGCGCCCTTTCGTTTAACTCTTAGATAAAGTTGCAGGCGGTCTATTTTTAAGTCAAGATTAAAGACAAGACAGGTTTCCAGCCCCGGACAGACCATGGCCGCCGACGATCTCGCCCGCTTCCGCCGCATGTGCCGCCAGTTCCGCTGGCTCGCGATCTTCATGGTCTGCAGCGTCGGCGGGCTGTTGGCCTTGGCGCCGGTGGCGTTCTTCATGGCCGGTGAACAGCGCCCAGTCCTGCTCCTGCTTCGGGAGATCGTCTGGGCCTCGCCGACGCTTCTCTACCTCTTCGCCGTCTGGTCGATCGGGTCGGCGCTGGGACAACTGGCCAAGGGGCGGTTGATCCAGCCCACTCTGTCGGACGCCCTGCGCCGCGTCGGGTTGGCGCTGGGCTTTGGCGGCCTGCTCAGCGTCTTCGGCATCACCAACCTGATGCGGCTGCTGGGCGACGAACGCAGCAGTTGGGCCTATTTCGACGTCGCCGGCATGACCCTGGGCATGATCGGCGGCGCCCTCTTCCTGCTGGGACGGGTGATCGATCAGGCGGGCCTGTTGCAGGCCGAGATGGACGAAATGATCTGAATGCCCGTTCGCGTGACCCTGAATGATCTGATGGTCCGCAAGGGCCTGAAGGCGCGCGATGTCGCCGCCCAGGTCGGCCTGAGCGAAACCCAGTTCTCCCTGTTCCGGTCCGGCAAGGTGAAGGGCATCCGCTTCAGCACCCTGTCGCGACTGTGCGCCGTGCTGGAGTGCCGTCCCGGCGACCTGCTGGACTATGATTTCGATCCGCGCGAGATGGAACCGGTCGAGCCGGAAGAGGTCTGACGGAACCGCGCCCGGTCCCGGCCATTAGATTTCGACGGGCAAGCTGGAGTGGGCCATGACGGATATCGACGACGCCATTGATGAAGTGCGCGACGCGGCGGTGGACCTGCTGAACAGCCAGGGGCGCAGCGCCGGGCATGTGGCGATGGGCGTCGCCTTGACGGTGGGGTTCGCCTTGCTGGCGACGGCCATCGCTTCGGGCGCCCTGCAGCCCCGACGATCGCTGAAACAGGTTCGCGGCAGGGACCTGCCCATCACCGAAAAGCCGCGCGGGACCTTCAGCCTGATCCTACCGGCGGTGTTTTCGGCCACCACCCTGTCGGCGGTGCGGGTCTGGAACGCACCTCCGGCCCGCGAGCGGACCACGGCCATGGGCCTGTGGGTCGCGGCTCAGACCGTCAATGCGGTCTGGCTGGGTCTGCGCCCGTCGTCCATGTGGAAACAGGTGCTGGCGGCCATGTCGTCGGCGGGCCTGGCCGCCGCCTTCGCCCATGAGGCGCGCAAGCTGGACGAGGGAGCCGGCAAGATGGCCGCGCCGACCGGCTCAGGGGTGCGGCTGGGCAACTTCCTGCATCGCAAGGCCGATCAGGCGTCGAACGACCGCACCCTGCATTAGGGCCGCCTTGCCCTTTGCCCTCCTTGCCCTTTGTAAGGGCTTACTCTAGGGATCGCGCCCTATTCGCCACGCCCCATCCGGGCGCGTGGGCGCAACCCCATTCCCGATGTGACCCCATGAAGATCAACGGCAACACCATCAAGCCCGGCATGGTCCTGCAGCACAATGGCGGCCTGTGGGTCGTCACCAAGGCCAGCCACGTCAAGCCCGGCAAGGGCGGCGCCTTCGCCAACGTCGAGGCCAAGAACCTCGAGACCGGCAACAAGCTGAACGAACGCTTCCGGTCGGAAGACAAGGTCGAGCGCGTGACGCTGGAGCAGAAGGACTTCTCCTATCTGTTCGACAACGGCGACAGCCTGGTCTTCATGGACGACGTCAACTACGAGCAGATCGAACTGCAGAAGGACTGGGTCGGCGATGATCGCATCCCCTATCTGCAAGAAGGCATGAAGGTCGTCATCGAAATGCACGATGAGCGTCCGATCGGCCTGTCGCTGCCGGATCAGGTCGTGCTGGAAGTCGCCGAGACCGAGCCGACCGTGAAGGGCCAGACGGCTTCCTCCTCCTACAAGCCCGCCATGGCGTCGAACGGCGTCCGCATCATGATCCCGCCCTATATGTCGGCGGGCGAGCGGATCATCGTCGACACCGCGACCGGCGAATACGTGCGCCGCGCGGACTGACACCGACTGCCGGCCTCATTCGGGGCCGTTCCCTTTCTTGCACTTCTCCGCATCTCCGGGCTCCAAGAATGGGCCTTTTCAGGACATGCGGACCAGGAGATCCGCCGATGGCCCTCGCTTCCGCCCTGCTCCAAGTCATGCTCGACGCGGTGCGCAAGACCGCACGCCCCATGCTGCGCGACTTCGGCGAGGTGTCGCAGCTTCAGGTGTCGAGGAAGGGGCCGGGCGATTTCGTCACGACCGCCGACCTGCGCGCCGAAGACACCCTGTACGAACTGCTGATGAAGGCCCGCCCCGGCTATGGCTTCCTGGGCGAGGAACGCGGCATGATCGAGGGGACCGACAAGTCCCACACCTGGATCGTCGATCCCATCGACGGCACCACCAACTTCATGCACGCCATGCCGCACTTCGCCGTCACCGTGGGCCTGGAGCGTCGTGCGCCGGATGGCTCGACGGAGATCGTCGCCGGCGTGACCTACAACCCCGTCATGAACGAGCTGTTCTGGGCCGAAAAGGGCAAGGGCTGCTATCTGAACGACCAGCGGATCCGCGTCGCCGGCCGTCGCGACCTGTCGGAAAGCCTGGTCGCCACCGGCCTGCCATTCATCGGCAAGACGGGCCACGCCCAGGCGATCAAGGACATTCACGCCATCGGCCAGCGCGTCGCCGGCATCCGCCGCCTGGGCTCGGCCGCCCTCGACTTCGCCTGGGTCGCGGCCGGTCGCTACGACGCCTATTATGAGCGCGGCCTGAAGCCCTGGGACGTGGCGGCGGGCATCCTGTTCGTCACCGAAGCCGGCGGTTCCGTGACGACCATCGAAGCGGACGGCGATCCCAAGACGGGCGTGTCGATCCTGGCCAGCAACAGCGAGCTTCATCCGCAGCTGCGCAAGGTGCTGCAGGGCGGCTGAGGCCGCACAGCCGCCTCTCCCTCCCCGTCCGGGAAGGGAGAGCGTCCGTCGTCATTTGCTTGTCGTGCGCCTGCCCTATCCCTCGGGCATGATCCGCGCCATCGTCACCGCCCTCGCCCTGCTCGTTGGAACGCCCGCCGTGGCCCAGCCCCTGATCATCGCCCATCGCGGCGCGTCCGGCGAACGGCCGGAGCATACGCGCGCGGCCTATGAACTGGCGATCGAACAGGGCGCGGACGTGATCGAGCCGGACCTGGTCATGTCCAGGGACGGGGTCTTCATCGACCGGCACGAGAACGAGATCAGCGGCACGACCAATGTGGCCGACCGGCCTGAGTTCGCCGAGCGCAAGACCACCAAGACCATCGACGGCGTGGCGACCACCGGCTGGTTCACCGAAGACTTCACCCTGGCGGAGTTGAAGACCCTGAGGGCGAAGGAACGGCTGCCCGAGTTCCGGCCCGGCAACGTCGCCTATGACGGGCAAGAACCCATCCTGACCTTCGACGAGGTCGTGGCCATCGCGCGCGAGGCCCCCGCCCGAACCGGCCGCACCATCGCCGTGGCGCCGGAGCTGAAGCATCCGACCTATTTCGCCGCCATCGGCCTGCCGATGGAGGACGCCTTCGTGGCCGAACTGGAACGGCTGGGCCTGACCGGAGCCGATGCGCCCGTCATCGTCCAGTGTTTCGAAGTCGGGCCGCTGGAGCGGTTGTCACAGCGGATCGACGTCCCGCTGGCGCAACTGGTCAGCGCAGCCGGCGCGCCCGAAGACCGGCCGTCGCAGACCTACGCCCAGATGATCACGCCACAGGGTTTGAAGGCCATGGCCGCCTATGCCGACTGGGTTGCGCCGGAGATGACCCTGGTCCTGCCGCGCGACGCTGAAGGCCGCACCACGGCGCCCAGCGCCCTGGTGGACGACGCCCATGCGGCGGGGCTGAAGGTGGTGATCTGGACCCTGCGGGCCGAGAACGCCTTCCTGCCCGTCGAACGGCGGCGGGGCGAAGGGTTCGCCGACCATGGCGATATGGCGGGCTACGCCGCCGCCTTCGCCGAGGCGGGGGTGGACGCGGTGTTCAGCGACTTCCCGGCCCTGGCGCGATCCAAGTAGTCGGACCGCGCGTCTATCCGGCGCGGAACTGAAGTTCGGCCAGACGCGCGTACAGCCCGCCCTTGGCCACCAGTTGGTCGTGGGTCCCCTCCTCCACCACGCGGCCGTCGTCCATGACGACGATGCGGTCGGCGCGGAGCACGGTGGCCAGGCGGTGGGCGATGACGATGGTAGTGCGCTCTTCCATGGCCTGGTCGAGGGCGATCTGGACCAGGCGTTCGCTTTCGGCGTCGAGGGCGCTGGTGGCCTCGTCCAGCAGCAGGATGGGGGCGTCGCGGACCAGGGCGCGGGCGATGGCCAGGCGCTGGCGCTGGCCGCCCGACAGGCTCTTGCCGCGTTCGCCCAGGGGGGTGTCGAAACCTTCCGGCAGGGCGTCGATGAAGCCCAGGGCCTGGGCCTTTTCGGCGACGGCGCGGGCCTCGTCCAGGGTGGCGGTCTCGCGGCCGAAGCGGATGTTTTCCAAGGCCGAGCCGGAGAACAGCGGTGTTTCCTGCGACACCCAGGCGAAACGGTCGCGCACGGCGACGGGATCGGCCTGGCGCACGTCGACGCCGTCGACCGAGACCACGCCGGTCTGGGGATCATAGAAGCGCAGCAGAAGACGGAAGACGGTGGACTTGCCCGCGCCCGACGGTCCGACCAGGGCGACGGTCTCGCCCGGCCGCACGGTCAGGCTGAAGCCCTTCAGGGCCGGCAGGTCAGGACGGCCGGGGTAGGAGAAGCCGACGGCCGACATCGACACCTCGCCACGCGGCGGCGACGGCAGGGCTGTCGGCTGGGCCGGCGGGGCGATGTCGGGCGTGGCCTGCATCAGCTCCTCGATCCGCTCCATGGCGCCGGCGGCCTTTTGCACATCGCCCCAGCTTTCGCCCAGGGCGCCTACGGCGCCGGCGGCGAACACCGACAGCAGCACGAACTGCAGCAGGGCGCCCGGCGACATGGTCCCGGCCACCACGTCCTGGGCCCCCAGCCACAGCACCAGGGTGACGCCGCCGAACATGACGATGATGATCAGGGCGGTCATCCAGGCCCTCGCCCGCATCCGAGTGAGCGAGGCGGAGAAGGCGTCCTCGACCGCCGCACCGAAGCGGGCGATGGCGCTGCGTTCACGGCCGAAGGCCTGGACCGTCTCGATGGCGTCCACGCTCTCGCCGGCGAAGCCGACGGCGTTGGCGAACCGGTCCTGGGAGGCGACGGTCAGTTTGCGCACCCGACGACCGAAGATGAAGATCGGGCCCAGCAGGAAGGGCACAATCAGCAGAACGAAGCCCGTCAGCTTGGGGCTGACGAAGAACAGCAGGATCACCCCGCCGATCAGGGTCAGGAAGTTGCGCAACGCATAAGAGACCGAGGTGGTCATCAGGGTCTCGACCAAGGCGATGTCGGTGGTCAGACGCGACAGCACCTCGCCGGTGCGCATCTGGGCGTAGAAGGACGGGTCAAGGGTCAGGATGCGGCCGAACAGCCCCTTGCGCACATCGGCGATGACGCGCTCGCCCGTGCGGGTGACGTAGAAATAGCGGGCGGCGGTGGCCAGGCCCAGGAACAGGGCGTTGGCGCCCAGCAACAGGAACCACAGATTCAGATTGGCGCCGCCGGCTTCGAATCCGTGATCGATGGCCCCGCGGGCCAGGACCGTCAGCCCCAGCGATGCGGTGGTGGACAGCAGCAGCCAGAAGACCGCCATCAGCGCATGGCCCTTGTGGCGCATGGCGAAGGGGATCAGCCGGGCCAGCGGGCGAATGTCGCGGCGTTTGGCGCGTTTCTCGCCCGCCTCGGACATCTGCTCCATCAACAGGGCGCCGGCGCTGGGGCGGCCTTCAGCCGTTCCGACGCCGGAAGCGCGCCCCGGAACAGCGGCGGAACGGGCGGGGGCGGCGGTTTGATCGGTCATTGCGCCCGCCTCTTGCCCCGGAACGCCCCCCGGTGTAAACGCCCCGCTCTTTCCCGCTGAATCTTTCGGCGGGATTCTCAATTTCACGCGCACCGACGGTCGGCATCGTCATCGCGCCAGAGACCGGACGACCACCATGAAGGCCGATACGCACCCCGACTATCACTTCATCACCGTGGTGATGACCGATGGCACCTCGTACCAGACGCGCTCCACCTACGGTAAGGAAGGCGGCACGCTGAACCTGGACATCGATCCGCTGACCCACCCGGCCTGGACCGGCGGCAACGCCCACCTGCTGGACCGCGGCGGCCGCGTTTCGCGCTTCAACAACAAGTTCGCCGGCTTCATCAAGAAGTAAGCGCGTCCTGGCTGCGACACGTTGCAGCATTTGGGCAGCATTTGAGCAGCAATCGGCTCACGAAGAGCGCCGGTCTCGGGACCGGCGCTTTTTGTTTGCCGGGAACATCGGTAACATAAACGGCGTTCGCACATACGGCGAAGCAAGGGCGTCGATCCACGGGGATCGATCCATCGGGAAGCGGACGGGTTATGAATAGACGGGAACTGGGTCTGGGCGTCGCGACGGCGACCGTGACCCTCGCCTCCATGGCGCGCGCGCAACAGGTGACCGTGCAGCGCGGCACGCAGGCGACCGCCTTCTACAACAGTTTCAACGACCAGATTTCGCGTCTGCCCGAGACGCAACAGGCCGATGTCCGCGCCTTCTATGAAATGAACGGCTGGCGGCCGGTGTGGACCGCCGAGCGGCTGCGCGCCCTCAACGCCGTCGCCGCGCGGACTGAGCGGCACGGCCTGTCGGCGGGCGACTATTTCGACTTCGTCGGCCTGGCCGCAGATCCCGCCTCGTCCGATCTGCGCACCACGGCCGCAGCCCTGACCTATGGCCGCATCCTGGCCGAGGGCAAGGTCCGCCCCGAGACGGTCGAAGACCTGTGGGAGATGCAGAAGAACCGGGTCGATCTGCCGCGCGGCCTGAGCGACGCCCTGGCGCGCAACATCCTGCTGGACTGGTTCGAGGGCCTGGCCCCGACTGACATCGGCTATCAGAACCTGTCGGCGGGCTATGTTCGCTATCGTCGCCTGGCGGCCCAGGGCGGCTGGCCCGCCTTCCCGGCCGGCCCGACGATCGAGCCGAACATGAGCGACCGACGCATCCCGGCCCTGATCGACCGGCTGACGGCCGAAGGCGACCTGACGGCGGCGAACGGCGCGCGGCTGAAGACCGAGGGCCTGACCTATGGATCGGAGCTTCAACAGGCGGTTCAGGGCTTCCAAGTCCGGCACGGCCTGGGCGCCGACGGCCGCATCGGCACAGGCACCCAGCGGTCGCTGTCGGCCTCGGCTGAGGACCGCGCCCGTCAGATCGCCTTGAACCTGGAACGCCGTCGCTGGCTGAAGCGCGAGGTCGCGCCCGAGCGGATCGAGGTCAACACCGCCGCCGCCATCATGGTCTATTGGAAGGACGCCAAGCCGGTCCACTCCAACCGCGTCGTCGTCGGCTCGGCCGAAAACCAGACGCCCAGCCTGGAGAAGCCGTTCGCCTCGGTCGTCGCAAATCCGCCCTGGTATGTCCCGGCCAGCATCGCACGTCGCGAAATCCTGCCCAAGGGCCCGGCC
>NZ_JAUSOE010000160.1 GCF_030656255.1 Brevundimonas sp.
TACGGCGGTCAAGATCGACCCGGCCTTTCGACGGGGCTCGACCACCTATGTCGTCGAAGCCAGCCGCGCCGTCGGCGTGGTCTCGTGCCTGCTGTCCAAGACCGAGCGCGCCAAGAACGAGGCCGCCACCCGCGACGAATATATCCGCATCCGCGAGCAGTACGCCCGTGGTCAGGAGGTCAAGGCCCGCGCCACCCTGGCCCAGGCCCGCGAGAACCGCTTCCGCATCGATCCATCCCAGCCTCTGCCCGGCAAGCCGTCCTTCATCGGCGTGAAATCGTTCGACGCCTGGGACCTGCAGGACCTCGCCGACCACATCGACTGGACCCCCTTCTTCGCCAGCTGGGAGCTGATCGGCCGCTATCCGCTGATCCTGGACGACGAGATCGTCGGCGAGGCTGCGCGCGACCTGTTCGAGGACGCCAAGGTCATGCTGAAGCGGATCATCGACGAGAAATGGTTCACGGCGAAAGGCGTCGTCGGCTTCTGGCCCGCCCGCGCCGACGGCGACGACGTCATCGTCTTCGCCGACGAGAGCCGAAACGAAGAGATCGCCCGGTTCCACACCCTGCGCCAGCAGATCAAGAAGTCGAACGGCAAGCCGAACCTGGCTCTATCCGACTTCATCGCCGAAGAGGGCGATGACTATATCGGCGCCTTCGCCGTCACGGCAGGCCATGGTGAACTTGAAGTCGCCAAACGGTTCAAGGACGCCGGCGACGACTATTCGTCCATCCTGGCGACGTCGCTCGCCGACCGCTTGGCCGAGGCCTTCGCCGAGCGGCTGCACAAGGAAGTCCGCACCCAGCTGTGGGGTTACGCCGCCGACGAGGTGACCGGGATCGACGACCTGATCACCGAACAGTATCAGGGCATCCGCCCCGCCCCCGGCTATCCGGCCCAGCCCGACCACACGGAAAAGGCGACGCTGTTCCGCCTGTTACAGGCCGAGGACAACGCCGGCATGGCCCTGACCGAAAGCTATGCGATGACGCCCCCGGCCTCGGTCTCGGGCCTCTATTTCGGCCATCCGGGCAGCCACTATTTCGGCGTCGGCAAGATCGATCTGGATCAGGTCGAGGACTACGCCCGTCGCAAGGGCTGGGACGTGGCGACGGCCGAACGCTGGCTGGCGCCCATCCTCAACTACGATCCCTACGCCGTAAAACGCGAAACGGCGGCCTGAGCCGAGGCTCAGACCGCCGTTCAGACGCCTAGCGGTTCGCTGTGATCAGTTCGGCGCGGTCGTCGTCGGTGCGCCGGTCTCGGTCAGACCCACCTCGGCCAGGGTCGCAGGCGGGGTGGTGATATTGGCGCGGATGCGACGCGCGGCGTGTTCGCATCGGCCCGGCAGGCCATAGAACAGGCCAAACGACTGGCTGCGCGCCGCCTCGTCTTGGGTGGCCAGCAGCGCGGCCCACTGGGCCTTGGCGGATGCGGCGGCCTGTTGCGCAGCGGCCTTGGTCGCGGCGGTCTGGCGCGGTTCGGCGGCGGCCAGGGCGCTGCGGAAATCCTGCGCCTCCAGACGACCCAGACGCACCAGTTCGAGATCTTCCGGCGAACGCTCGGTCAGGCTCTCACCCAGATCGGCATGGCCGGTCACCAGGGCGTCGCACCAGGCCACCAGCGGATAATCCTGCGTCGGCGCCCCGCGCGGCAGAGGCCGGGCATAGGCCATGGCCTCGCGCACCTTCAAAGCGTCGGTGGTCTCAGTCGAGCGCGCGCCGGTGACGATGGGGCCGTCGTTTTCCTGAGCGGTGACGGAGCCTGCTGCAATAGCCAGCGACAGGGCGGCGATACCGCCGAGGAGGGTCTTCGACATGATGGTCCTTGAAAGCTGAGCCACGATCGCGTGGCCAACCATAACGCTCGCAAGCCGGGATGGTTTTTCTACGACCGAACCTAAACGAAGAAAGGCGGCGGAGCGTGGCTCCGCCGCCTCAGTTCGGTGTCGTTGACCGGCCTTAGAACTTGGCAGTCAGGCCGACGTAGTACCGGCGACCCAGGACGTCATAGGTCGAGGGGTCGGTGTTGGCCTGGACGCCCGGCGAATAGACGTTCGGCTCTTCGTCGGTCAGGTTGTTGACGCCAGCGCGCAGCGAGACGTTGTCGTGGATGCTCCACGAACCATTGAGGTCGAAATAGTCAACAGCGGGCAGAGTATCTGCGCCGTTGAAGATTTCCATTTCGCCCACTCGGCGCCAGCGAATGCCGGCTCCAAAGGCCCCGTTGCTCCAGTTAACCGTGGTCAGCGACTTCCATTCCGGGAAGGTACGTCCGAAGACGCTGGAAATCGTGCCCGTGCGGTCGGTGAACACGCCACCGGCGACAACGTTGTCTTCGTAGTTTTCCAGCCAGCTGACGATCGTATTGACATCCAGCGAACCCCAGGCGGGTGCGCCAGCGTCAGCCAGTTCGAAACGCCAGTCGGCTTGGAAATCGACGCCCGACGTCTTCACCATGCCGAGGTTAGCGTTGTTTTCGAAGGTGTTGACGATGTTGCCCGACAGCGGATCGCGTTGGAACAGTTGGCAATAGCTGTTGGAAGCGTCGAAGGTCGGGTTTTCACCAGTGGCGTTGAAGCAACCTTGCAGTTGTTGATCAACGGTGATGGCGCCGATCGCATCGGTGATTTCGATATTGTAGTAATCGACCGAAGCGGAGATGCCCGAAAGCAGAGGCTGCGAGAAGGGCGACTGCCAGACAATCCCGGCCGACCAGCTGTCAGAAGTTTCTTCGAACAGGTCAGGGTTGCCGCCGCTTACGCCTTGAACCTGTTCGTTGGAATAGACGAAGGTTGCATAGTCTTCGGCACGAATGCCTTGAGCGACGCAGAGAGCCTGGATGGCCGCAGCGTTCGGGTTGCCAGGCTGACGATAGCTGCTGTTGACGTCGCAGGGATCACCTTCAATGCCGTCCGCCGAGGCCGCACCGATAGCGGGGAAGCCGACGTTGACGGGCGAGAACAGTTCACCAATCGAAGGCGCGCGAACAGCTCGGTTGTAACCGCCGCGAACCCGCAGACCATCGACGATGGTCCAGTCGAGATCTGCGCGATAGGCGTTCGTGCCGCCCGTGAGGTTGTAGTCGGCGTAACGATAGCCGACCGTCAGATCCAGAGCTTGGATAAAGGGCAGATCCGCAAGCAGCGGGATCAGGGCTTCACCGAAAAGTTCGCGTGAGCTGGTGCCGCCGGCGAGAGGTTGCGACGGGTTGAAGCCGGCGATTTCCGAACCGCCGACATTGCCGCCGTCAGGCAGGCCGTCAGCCCCAAGGTGAGGCGTGACCGGATTGCTTTGGGCCAGCGAGCCGTCCGCCTGGAAGTCATAGTCGTCCTGGCGATACTGAACACCGAAGGCGACGCGGACTTCGCCGGCCGGCAGATCGAAGGCCTTGCCTTGCAGCGTGGCTTCAACAACGCGTTGTTCCGTCGTGGTCTGGTTGCGGGCCGAACGGCCGATGAAGCTGACGCATTCAGCCGAAAGATCTGTCACGCCGAAGGGATCGAAACCGCCGGCGCACAGGCTGACGCCGCCGTCTGCGGCGTCCAGCAGTGCCTGAACCGAAGAACGTGATACGTTGCCGCTCTGTGTCGTAATATTGCTGACCCGACCGTAGGAGGCATAGACATCATAGGTCCAGCTGCTTTGCGGCACCTCGCCCCGGATGCCGGTGGTCAGTTGGTAGACGTTGTACTCGTCCTTGGAGTGACGACCGCCCAGCGACGTGAACCGCTTGTTGAGCAGGAAGGACGAAGTGGGATTGGGACGGGCGTTCAGGAAATCACGCAGGTCGCCCGTGATGAACGGGTTGGTCGACGGAACCCGGAAACCGGTAGCGTTGCCGGCCGGTGTAGCGGCCAGTTCGGAATCGGCTACGTATTGCGTGAAGAGGGCGCTGACGTAAACTTCGGCGTTGTCGTTGATGTGGTAGTTGCCCGAGGCGTAGGCGTTCCAGCGGTCAAGCGGCAGCTGCATATAGTTCAGCGGGCCGGTGTTGAACGTATAGTTGGCGCCGGGAGCCGTGTATTCGATGCCCGCACCGGCGGGGTTTTGAACATTGACCTTGCCCGTATACGCAAAGATCGAACCGTCGTCGTTGAAGCCGAATTGGCCGCCGGGACCGACAGGCGTTCCGAAATAGGACTCCATGAAAGCCGCAGACGGGCGGTTGCCGGCGTCGAGGATGGTGGATCCCAGCGGCGAGGTCGTCGATGCACCGGAAACGGCGGCGAACGAACGGTCGGCGTTGAAGATGGTCTCACGGGTCGAACGGCCCAAGGACAAGACCATATTACCCTTGTCATCAGCGAAGTTGCCGCCGACGGTCAGCGAGTAGCTTTCGGTCGCGCCGTCGTCACGGTCGGTCTGACCATATTGGGCGTCAAACTGAATGCCTTCGAAGTTTTCGTTCAGGATGAAGTTGGCCACACCCGCCAGCGCGTCCGATCCATAGGCCGCAGATGCACCGCCCGAGATGACTTCGATATTCTGGATCAAAGCCGTCGGGATGATCGACACGTCAACAGCGCCCGAAGCGTTCGACGGCACCAGACGACGGCCGTTCACCAGAACCAAGGTCCTGTTGGTGCCGAGGTTACGCAGGTTGATGTTCGCCTGACCGCCATTGGACGGGTTGTTGGAGGTCGAACCGATCGACGGCGTGAACTGGGGCAGATCGTTCAGAAGAGTTTCGATAGTGACAGAGCCGGTCTGTTGGAAATCAGCGGCTCCAACCGTCACAACGGGGCTTGTGGAACGATAGTCCTGACGCGAGATGCGCGAGCCGGTAACGACGATCTCGCCCACTTCGGCGGCCTCATCGGTCGTCTGTGCGAACGACGGCGTCGCCGCCATCGCGAGAACCGCGCCGCCGATAATGGTAGTCGCCAGCAATCCGCGGCGATAATTGATATTGCTCAAGGCTATTTCTCCCGTGAAGGACGGCGGTCGTCTGAGACGAGGCGTCCTGTCAAAAGCCATCCCCGACCCAACGATCGGTTGCAGGGAAATCATACTAACGTCACTTCCAAGTCCAGCAGGAAGACCCACACTCGACACAATTGAAACATCTCTGTCGCAAAGACGCCACACCTAAGTCGCCGAAAAGGCGCGGGACACCGGTGAAAATCCCGGCAATACTCTAACTAATCAATCATAAGTATGGAGGTTATTATGACCCCAATTCCGCTTCCATTTCGCACAATCTTGCCATTTGTAGCTCTAAGCTGCGTGCTGAGCTCTGCCGGAGCCGCATCCGCCCAGGATTCCAAACCGTCACATACCAATGATCTATTGTCTGCAATAAGTCACTGCCGACAAATTCAGCAGGGAGCCGCCCGGCTGGCGTGTTTTGACGCCGCCGCCGCCGCTATCGGCGACGCCGGCGAGGTCGCGATCGTGAGTCGGGCGGATGTCACACGTAACCAACGCAGCCTTTTTGGTTTCAATGTGGAAACGCTCAATCCCTTCAGCGGGAATGGCCGGCAGCCAGATCTGCAGTCCATCAGCGCAACCCTGACGTCGGTACGAGACCTGGGCCGGGGCGTGTGGCTGTTGACCCTGGACGACGGCTCGATCTGGCGTGTGACCGACAGCGTCGAGCCGACCTTCTCCACGCGCCGACAGTATCCGGTCACCGTGCGCCGCGCCGCCATGGGCAGCTATCTTATGAAGGTCGGAAACTTTCCGCCCTTCCGGGTTCGCCGCGAATAGGCTTATCGCTGAATCGTCACCCGACTGGCATAGGGCGCCGGCTCCGGCGTGCAGGAGGCGGTGATCAACTGCGTCGCCATGAGACAGAGGAAGGCCGCCGCGATGGGCTGGAGCCGATTTGACACAGCGAAAGCGATCGAACGGGCCATGGCGGGCGCTCCGGCAAGGGTTACCGAGAGGTTAAGGCAAGGCTCGCGCCATGTTTGGAGCCGACGGCCGTGATTCCTTTCGTGCGTGAGTTCGACTTCGCCTATGGGCGACGCGACCAGGTTTCGCCCCTGATCCAGCGGGTGATCGCGAACAATCCGGGGCCGTTCACCTTCACCGGCACAGGGACCTATGTGGTCGGGCGGCCCGAGGCGGGATCGGCGGTGGCGGTGATCGATCCGGGTCCGCTGGACCCGGCGCACCTGGAGGCCCTGATGGCGGCTGTGGAGGGGCGGACGGTCAGCCATGTGCTGGTGACCCATACGCACCGCGATCACGCCCCCCTCGCCCGTCCCTTCGCCGGGCGGACCAGCGCCGTGATCCTGGCCGCCAAGCCGCCGGCGCGGGAGACGCACGCATCGGGTCGACTGGACGAGGATGAGGACGCGGTCTTTGCGCCCGATGAGGTTCTAGCGGGCGGCGAAGTCATCGAGGGCGACGGCTGGACGATGGAGGCGATGTTCACGCCTGGCCATGCGTCAAATCACATGGCCTTCGTGCTGCGGGAGGAGAACGCCCTGTTCAGCGGCGATCACGTCATGGGCTGGGCGACGACGGTGGTGGCGCCGCCAGACGGGAACATGCGGGATTATATGGCCAGTCTGGATGCAGTGATCGCCCGTGACTTCTCCACGCTGTGGCCGACGCACGGCGCTCCGGTGACGCAGCCCGCGCCCTTCCTGGCCGCCTATCGCGCACACCGGCTGGACCGGGAGGCCCAGGTGCTGGCGCGGCTGAAAGCAGGGGATCGGACGGTGGCGGAGATGGTGCCGGTCCTCTACGCCGCGGTGGATCGGCGGCTGTGGCCGGCGGCGTCGCTGTCGGTCCTGGCCCATCTGATCAAGCTGGTTGAGGACGGGGCGGCGACGGCGGGGACCGAGCCGGGCCTGAGCGCTGTGTTCGACCTGGCCTAGCGGGTCTCGTTTTCCAGGGCCGTGACGATCTTGTCCATCAGGCGGCAGGTCGCGCCGCCGTCAGGGCGGGAATCGCGGGCGGCGACGCGGATGTCGGTGCGGCCGGGGCGGATGCGGACGACGGCGTCATAGGCGAAGCCGAACCAGGCGCCTTCGTGAACCCCCTCGACCTCGAAGGTCGAGGCGCGGACGATGGGGAAGCCGGCGTCGACCAGGGCGGATACGGCTTGTTGCGCCAGAACCTGGGTCGGGATCGACCGGGCGGCCGGGCAGGTCTCGGGACCGGTCACGCCGGAGGCGTCGGGGTGCAGGGCCGACAGGCGGCTATACGCCGGGGGTTCGGCGAGATGGGTGCTGATGTCGCGCGGGGTCGGCTGAGCCAGCCGCTGCCCCTGATGCAGAAACACCGCCAGGGTCGCGCCGGCCAGGATCAGGGCGACGGCGGCGAAGATCCAGCGCCCGCCGAGGTCGCGCAGCGCCAGGACCAGAACGATCAGGGCGGCGACCAGACCGACCCAGGCCAGGCCTCGCGCCACGGTCCAGGTCAGCAAGTCATAGGTGACGGCCCGGTCGACGCCGCCGAACAGGGTCGCCGCCATGGCCGCGACCACCAGGACCGGGGCGACCGCCGTCAGGGCGGTCAGCCACGGGATCAGGGCGGGCACGGGCTTTTTCGACGACATGGGCGCTCCGGAGCTTCAGCCAGGCTGGGTCTCTGGCAAGCGGTAGTCCTTCATCCGCTCACGCAGAAGCTTCTTGTCGATCTTGCCTGTGGCGCCCAGCGGAATCTCGTCCACGGCGACCACGTCGTCGGGCATCCACCATTTGGCGATCTTGCCGTGCAGGAAGTCGAGATGCTCCTGCTTGTCCAGCGCCTCGCCGGTCTTCAGCTTGACCAGAAGCACGGGCCGTTCGTCCCATTTGGCGTGGGCGGCGCCGATGACGGCGGCCAGTTCGACCTTGGGATGGCCGACGGCGATGTTCTCGATCTCGATGGAGCTGATCCATTCGCCGCCGGACTTGATCACGTCCTTGGACCGGTCGGTGATCTGCATGAAGCCCAGTTCGTCCACCGTCGCCACATCGCCAGTGTCGAAGAAGCCCTGATCGTCCAGGATCGAGTTTTCCTCGCGGAAATAGGCCCGGGCCACGGTCGGTCCCTTGACCATCAGATGGCCGAAGGTGGCGCCGTCATGCGCCAGTACGGCGCCGGCGTCGTCTTTCAGCGTCAGCTCGATTCCGAGGGGCGGCGTGCCCTGTTTGGTGCGGTACTTGAGCTGATCCTCGAACGGCAGTTTCGACAGTTCGGGCGTCATGTTCGACAGGGTGCCGATGGGCGAGGTCTCGGTCATGCCCCAGCCCTGCAGCACCTCGATCCCGTAATCGTCATGGAAGGCGCGAATCAGGCTTTCGGGCACGGCCGAACCGCCGATCAGGACGCGATTGACGGTCGAGAGTTTCAGCCCGTTCTGTTTCATATGGGCCAACAGCCCCTGCCAGACCGTGGGGACGGCGGCGGAGAAGGTGACGCCCTCGGTCTCCAGCAGTTCGTACAGGGCCTCGCCGTCCATCCGGGCGCCCGGCATCACCAGCTTGCAGCCCGAGGCCGGGCCGACGAAGGCGAGGCCCCAGGCGTTGGCGTGGAACATGGGCACGACCGGCAGGATGACGTCCGAGGTCTTGCCGCCCACGACCGAGGCCTGAAGCGCCATGAAGGTGTGCAGGAAGTTGGAGCGGTGCGAATACAGCACCCCCTTGGGATTTCCCGTCGTGCCCGAGGTGTAGCAGAGGCCGCAGGCGGTGTTTTCGTCGAAGCCGCCCCAGACGCCGTCGGCCGACTGTTCGGCGACGATCCGTTCATAGGATTCGGCGCGCGGCAGATTGGTCTGCGGCATATGGGCGTCGTCGGTCATGACGATGACCCGTTCGACCTTGGGGATATGCGGCAGGATGGCCTGCAACAGGGGCACGAAGGTCAGATCGACGAAGATGACCCGGTCTTCGGCGTGGTTGATGATGTAGATCAGTTGTTCGGGGAACAGGCGCGGGTTCAGGGTGTGGCAGACCGCCCCCATGCCCATGACGCCGTACCAGGTCTCGATATGTTTGTCGGTGTTCCAGGCCAGGGTGGCGACGCGGTCGCCGGGCTGGATGCCCCAGGCCCTGAGCGCGTTGGAGACGCGTTTGGCGCGGTCGTGAATCTGGCCATAGGTGGTGCGGACGATGGGGCCCTCGACCGAGCGGGTCACCACCTCGCGGTCGCCGTGCCAGTTCCTGGCGTGGTCGATGATCTTATCGACCGTCAGCGGCCAGTCCTGCATCAAGCCCGTCATAGGGGTGGCTGACATAGCGGTTTCCTGTTCCTGGGATGCGTCTGGTTGGTCACGACGCTTGGGCTGACGCTTGGGCTGACGCTAACATTGGTGATCGGTGATAAGCAACGGGACGCAGCGTCAGTCCCGCGCGACTGATCGCCTCTCTGTTTTCGAGCCGGTTTCAACGCCGGTGGCGCCGGGCGGGCGGGCGTTCTAGAAGGCCGGCCATGACCATATTGATCGCGATCACGGGGGGCTCCGGCTCCGGCAAGAGCACCCTGGCCGAGGCCCTGGTCTCGGCCCTGCCCGAGGGCAAGGCCGTCCTGGTGCGCGAGGACTCCTATTATCGGGACGCCGCCTCCCTGCCCGGCTTCGATGCGGCCACCTTCGACTTCGACGATGTGGCGGCGCGCGATCACGCCCTGATGATCGCCGACCTGAAGGCACTGAAGGCAGGGCGGCCGGTGACGGCGCCGGTCTATTCCTTCATCCACCATGGTCGCGAGCCGGGCGGCGAGCCGATCCCCGCCAGCGCGGTGGTGATCGTCGAGGGCACCCATGTGCTGTGCACCCCCGAACTGACGGCCCTGTTCGACATCCGGGTCTTCGTCGACACCCCGGCCGACATCCGCTTCATCCGCCGCCTGTTGCGCGACCAGTCCGAACGCGGCCGTTCGGCGGATTCGGTCGTGGCCCAGTATCTGGCGACCGTGCGGCCGGGCCACGAACGGCTGACCGAGCCGTCGCGCACCCATGCCGACTTCATCATCGCCGACGCCACGGCGGCGGTGCGGCTGGAGGATCCGCAAGCCGTGGTGCGTCTGGCCGCGCCGGTCCTGGCCCATCCGCTGCTTCAGCCGCTGCTGGACGCCTAGAATCAGGGATCGTCGGTTGCCGTAACCTGTTCGGCCTCAAGACCTTGCCTCTCCTGCATAGCATCCCATTTTGCCGCCAGTATGGCGTCCAGTCGGTCACAGTTGAACCTGAGTTGCTCGCGCAGACGTTCGTCTTCCGCCAGTTCCTCGGGACTGAGCCTTTTCTTCGGCGGCAGGCCACGGCCGGGTCTGGGGCGACGGGGTTTGGGACGGGCCATCAACGGCTCCTTTCAGGACAGGTCTGATCGTCCTCGCGCTTTCGATGCGAAGTTCTGGAGGGCTGGGCGGGGCGCCGGGCCTTCGCCCGGAGTTTGGTGTTTTGGTTACCGTTTCGACGAAGGTTTGACGCTCCGCGCGAATGGTTCACCTGCAAGCTCGGGGCGCCGAGCGGTGGCGGTCTTATCGCCTAACCCCATAAGCCTGCGACGGGTCGGCAGGGTCTGCGAACCCTGTCCCGAGTGCGATCGAGTATCCCCCTCGACCCT
>NZ_JAUSOE010000004.1 GCF_030656255.1 Brevundimonas sp.
TACGGCGAGTTCTTCTCCGAACTGATCCGCGGCATGGATCTGGCGGCGCGGGCGCACGGCAAGCACCTGATCGTATCCAGTTCGCACGGCGACACCGAAGAGACGATGGCGGCCCTGCGCTCGATGCGCGGCCGGGTCGACGGGATGATCGTGCTGTCGCCCCATGTGCGGGCCGCTAATCTGGCCGCCGACGTGGCGGGCCGGACCCCGGTCCTGGTCATGAACGGCGGCCTGGACGAGGGCGGCCGGCCGGCGATCGCGGTGGACAACCACGGCGGCGCCGTGGCCGCCGTCGAACATCTGATCGCCACCGGCCGTCGCCGCATCGCCCATATCCGGGGCGCCGCCGGCAACCTGGAGGCCGATATCCGCGCCGAAGGCTACGCCAGCGCCCTGGTCGGCCAGGATCCGATCATCGTCGAGGGCGACTTCACCCAGGCCGCCGGGCATCGCGCCGCTACACAGTTGATGGCGCTGGACCAGCGCCCGGACGCGGTGTTCGCGGCCAATGACATGATGGCCCTGGGCGCCCTGCTGGCCTTCCAGGAGGCGGGCGTGCGCTGTCCCGAAGACGTGGCGGTGGTCGGGTTCGACGACGTGCCGCTGGCCGCCCTGGTCCGGCCGACCCTGACCACGCTCAGAGTGAATATTGCGGAAATGGGCCGGAGGGGCGTCGAACGCCTCATCGGCCTGGTCCAGGCCGGCGCCAACGCCGATCAGGACGCCGCCTGCGAAATCGTTCGGCCGGTCCTGGTCGTTCGTCAATCCACCGCGGCGGCCGCAACCGTCGGGTCAAACCCCGATCAGACAGCGGCGTCGCTGTCGTGAATCGAATATCAGGAGGGGACTTCAGGATGATCAAGTTCAATACGCGTAGCGCCGCTCTGGCGGCCGTATCAGCTTTCGCCATCACCGCAGGCTTCGCGGGTGCGGCGACGGCGCAGGTTTCGACCTCGACCATCCGAGGAGTCGTCACAGACGGAACCCAGGTCGAGGCCGGGGCCACGGTCGTGGCTCGTGACGTCAATTCCGGTTTCACCAACCGGGCTACGGTGAACGCCCAGGGCGGCTATACCCTGTCCGGCCTGCGGCCCGGCACCTATGAGGTGACCGTGACCACGGCCGACGGCGATACCGCCACCGACACGGTGTCCATCGGCGTCGGCCAGGTCGGCAGCCTGGACCTGACCGTGGGCGCGACGACGGAGACGGCGGCTGCCGACGACGCCGCAGCAGAACTGACCGACATCGTCGTGGTCGGCCGTCGTCTGACGGAAGTTCGAACCCCGGAAAGCGCCACCAACGTCACGACGCAGCAGATCCAGACCCTGCCGCAGATCAACCGCAACTTCCTGAACTTCGCCGCCCTGGCCCCTGGCGTTCGCGTTTCTCAGAACGAAAGCGAAGTCACCATCTCGGCCGGCGGCCAACGCGCGGAATCGGTCAACGCCTTTATTGACGGCGCCAGCCTGAAATCCAACGTCATCGCGGGCGGCATCGCCGGTCAGGACGACAGCCGCGGCAACCCGTTCCCGCAGGCGGCGATCCAGGAATTCCGTGTCGTCAGCCAGAACTTCAAGGCCGAGTACGAGCAGGCTTCGTCAGCCATCATCACGGCCGTGACCCGTTCAGGCACCAATGAGTTCCACGGCGAAATCTTCGGCACCTACCGCGATGAGAGCATGGTGACCCAGGACGTCTTTGCAGAGCGTCGCGGCGAAGAAAAAGCAGACCTCACCGTCAAACAATACGGCGCGGCCTTGGGCGGCCCGATCATTCAGGATCGCCTTCATTTCTTCGGTAGCTATGAGCATAAGGAAGAGAACCGCGCAGCCGTTGTGAACCTCGGCCGCCAGGATCCGGAGTATCAGGCCCAGTTCGCCGAATACCTCGGCACCTTTGCGACGCCGTTCGAGGAAGACCTGTATTTCGGCAAGCTGAGCTTCCAGCCGGCGCAAGGCCATCTGATCGATCTGAGCGTCACCTATCGCGACGAAGGCGACGTCACCAGCGTCGGCGGCGCCAACTCCTTTGAACGCGCCACAGGCCTGCAGCAGACGACCAAGAGCGCCAACCTGCGCTATCAGTGGCAGGGTCAGAACTTCTTGAACGAGTTCGCAGTCGATTACCGAAACTACAACTACAATCCCACGGCGGCCAATTTCGACGAAGCCGGGGCCAGCTACCGCGTCTTCGATAACGGCTATGATCCGAACGGGGGCGTGACGGTTCTGAACACGGGCGGGGCGAACACCCGTCAGGACATCACCGATGAGGCCCTGACCTTCCGCAACGATCTGACCTTCACCGAGGTCGAGTTCAAAGGTTTCCATACCTTCAAGATGGGCGTGAAGTTCTCGAAACAGGATTATCATGTCGAGAAGGAGTTCAGCCGCAATCCCGAGTTCTTCTACGATCTGGACGGGGTCGCCAGTGGAGACGCATCGGTGCCGTACCGCGTCCAACTGGGCACGGCGACGCCTGTAGTCGATCTGACCAACAACGTCTACGGCTTGTATATTCAGGACGACTGGCGGATTACCGACAAGCTTGAACTGAACCTCGGCATCCGTTGGGATTACGAGGACAACGCCAATAATCCCGACTATGTCACGCCTCAGTCAGTAGTCGATGGTCTGAACCAATGGATTGCATCCACCGATGGCGGCAAACCAGCGGGTTATGCGCCCAGCTGGCTGAATGTGGATGACTACGTCTCCACTGGCAGTAATCGTGACCCCTTCGCAAAAGCCTTCCAGCCGCGGATCGGCTTCTCATACGATGTCTATGGTGACCGCAGCACGGTGATATTCGGCGGCGCCGGCCGTTATTATGACCGTGTGAACTTCAACTTCTCGTTCGATGAGATCGCGAAACCTTACACCACCACCAAGAATGCTTTCTTCACGACCACGGTAGCGCCCGGCGCCGTGCAGGACGGTAGTTCGGACAACCCCTTCCTGTGGAATTCCGCCTATTCGACCACAGAAGGTCTGGATGCCTTGTTGTCCTCCGTCAGCGGCAGGGGTGAGGCTTACTTGCTCAAGAACGATTTCGAGCCGCCGCGCACTGACCAGTTCAATCTGGGCGTCCGTCAGCGGGTCGGCGACTGGCAGACCGAATTCACGCTTGCCTACGGCAAGACCGAGAACGAGTTCACCTGGCAATATGTGACACGCTGCCGTGAACCGACATACGGCAATGATGGCGATGGATTCGGCGACAACGGCGGTTATTGCGGACCTGGAGCGGCCAATCCGTACAGCGGCTATTTCGTTTCCGATCACAGCAAGGAACGTGAGTTCAAGGCTCTCTACGTCAAGTTGGACAAGGGCTATACGCGCGACTCCGGTTGGGGCGTGAACATCGCCTACACCCTGTCGGACTCGAAACAGAACGGCGGCAACGACAACTTCTGCTTCGACTGTTTCTCTGTCGAAACCTCGCCGATGCGGAATTCCGCAGGCAACGAGCGGCACAGGATCGTCGCCAACGGCATCGTCGATCTTCCGCTGGACTTCCAGCTGTCGGGCATTCTGACGCTGGGTTCGGGCACGCCGTACGATGTCTTCGACGGTTCGGGATCGACCTTCTACTACCGGCCCTATGCGGGCTATCCGGAGAAGGAAAACTTCTTCATCCCCAACGCCTTCGCCTATCGAAACCTGGATCTGCGTCTGACGAAGAACATCCAGGTCGGCGGGGCTGGTGAGATGCAGGTCTATGTCGATGCGATCAACATCTTCGATTTCAAGAACTACAGCGGTTACGACGGCAGTGTGACCTCCGCCAACTACGGCAATCCCAGCACGGTGCTGTTCCCGACCCGCACCTTCCAGATCGGAGCCCGCTACTCCTTCTAATCACCCTGAGCCGGGGCCGTCTCTTGCTTGCGCGAGAGGCGGCCTTCTTTTTCTATACAGACCCAGTGAGCGTGCCCATGAACCGCCGAAACTTCCTAATGCGATCCACAGCCGGCGCGGCGGCTCTGGCGGTCTTGCCGGGGGCGGCATTGGCGCAGCAGCAGGCGGTGACGGGCGCGGTCAACGGCACGCAGCGGCGGCCGTTGCGGCTGGATCGCGAGATCAATGAGCTTCAGGAACGCACCTTCCGCTGGTTCGAGAAGGTCACGGATCGGGCTACCGGCCTGACGCCGGATCGCTGGCCCACCCCGTCCTTCTGCTCCATCGCTGCGGTCGGGTTCGCCCTTACCTGCTGGCCCATCGGCGTCGAACGCCGCTGGATGAGCCGGGACGAGGCGCGCGAGCGCACCCTGATCACCGTGCGCTATTTCCACAGCCTGCCCCAGGGGCCGGAGCCGACCGGCACGGCGGGGCACAAAGGCTTCTTCTACCATTTTCTGGAGATGGAGACCGGTCACCGCTACCGGACCAACGAGCTGTCGACCGTCGATACGGCCCTGCTGATCGCCGGCATGCTGTTCGCCGCCCGCTATTTCGACGGCGACCACCCGGACGAGATCGAAATCCGCAGCCGGGTCCAGGCCCTGTACGAGCGGATCGAATGGGACTGGGCCGTCATTCGCGACAACCGGATCACCATGGGCTGGCATCCCGAGAGCGGCTTCATCGCGTCGGACTGGCACGTCTATAATGAAGGCATGCTGCTGCTGATGCTGGCCATCGGCAGCCCGACCCATCCGGTGTCGGTCAATGTCTGGCACGAATGGGCCGCCAGCTATGACGAGAGCTGGACCGATCAGTGGGGCAGCTGGCACCTGAATTTCGCGCCGATCTTCGGCCACCAGTACAGCCATATGTATATCGACTTCCGCGGCATTCAGGACGCCTGGATGCGCGGCCAGACGGCGCAACTGGGCGAACATCTGGACTATTTCGAAAACAGCCGCCGGGCCGTCTACGCCCAGCAGAAATACGGTCACGACAATCCGGGCCAGTGGGCCGGCTATTCGTCCGAGACCTGGGGCCTGACGGCCTGCGACGGGCCGGGCGATTTCAAACAGACGATCAATGGCGTCGAGCGCGAGTTCTTCAGCTATTCGGCGCGCGGTCCCGGCGACCGCGACGACGGCACCATCGCCCCCACGGCGGCGGCCAGCTCCATCGCCTTCGCGCCCGAGATCGTCATCCCCTGTATCAAGGCGATGAAGAGCCGGTTCGGGGCGGGGATCTATACCGAGTGGGGCTTCCTCGACAGCTTCAACCCGACCTTGACCCAGCGCGACGGGCCGCTGCAGCACGGCAAGATCGTTGACGGGATCGGCTGGGTCGCTGACGACTATCTGGGCATCGACCAGGGGCCCATCGTCGGCATGACCGAGAACCACCGCTCCGACTTCATCTGGCGCTATATGCGCGGCGAACCGAATATTCGCCGGGCGCTGGACAAGGCCGGATTCACCGGCGGCTGGCTGACCGCATGAGGCCTGGCCCGCACAGGCGGGGCGCCCTGGCGCTGCTGGCGGGCGGCGCGGCGGCGGCCTGTACGCCGCGTCGTGAGGGCGAGACGGTGCTGCGCTTCTGGGCCATGGGCAACGAGGGCGGGACGGTCGGCCAGTTGATGCCCGAGTTCGAGCGCCGCAATCCCGGCGTCCGGGTCGAGGTCCAGCCCCTGCCGTGGACCGCGGCCCACGAGAAGCTTCTGACCGCCTACGCCGGCGCCTCGCTGCCGGACGTCAGCCAGATCGGCAACACCTGGGTCGCGGAGCTGAGCGCCATCGGCGCCCTGTCGCCGACCCCGCCCGAAGCCGCCGATCTGCTGACCGACCAGTTCCCTGCGGTGCTGGAGACCAACCAGATCGCCGGCCGGGCCATGACCACCCCCTGGTATGTGGACACCCGGCTGCTGTTCTATCGCAAGGATCTGCTGGCCCGCGCGGGCTTCGACGCGCCGCCGCAGGACTGGGCCGAATGGAAGCGGGCCATGCACGGGGTCAAGCGGGCGGCGGGCGGCGACAACTACGCCATTCTGCTGCCGCTGAACGAGTTCGAGCAACTGCTGACCTTCGGGCTTCAGATCGAAGAGCCGCTGCTGCGCGACCGCAACACGCGAGGCAACTTCTCCAACCCCGGCTTCATCGCGGCCCTGGCCTTCTATCGCAGCCTGTTCGCCGAGGGCTTGGCGCCCCTGGCGTCTTCGGCGCAGATCTCGAACGTCTGGACCGAGTTCGCGCGCGGCTATTTCAGCTTCTATTTCTCCGGCCCGTGGAGCGTCGGCGATTTCCGTTCGCGCCTGCCGTCGTCGTTCCAGCCGAACTGGGCCACGGCCGGGGTGCCGGGACCGAGCGGCCTGGGCGCTTCAGCGCCGGGCGGCTCCAGCCTGGCGGTGTTCAAGTCCTCGCCGCACCAGGACGCAGCCTGGGCGCTGGTCCGCTATCTGTCCGAACCGGCGGTCCAGGCCCGGTTCAACACCATCGTCGGCGACCTGCCGGCGCGCCAGAGCGCCTGGGACATCGCCCAGGTCGAGCGCGACCCGATGCTGGCGCCCTTCCGGGCTCAGTTGGAACGCGCCAAGTCGGTGCCGAAAGTGCCCGAATGGGAGCGGATCGTGACGGAGATGCAGATCGTCGCCGAGCGGATGGTGCGCGGCGAATATACGCCCGAGACTGCGGCCGCCGAGATCGACCGCCGGGCCGACCGGTTGCTGGAGAAGCGCCGCTGGATGATGGAACAGGGCAGGGCCGTATGACCGTCGCCGATCCGACATTGGCCCGCATGAAGCCGTCGCGTGGACGCGCGGCGAGAGAGCGCGCGGCCTGGGGCTTCGTCGCCCCGGCGATGATCGCCATCGGCCTCTTCTTCGCCCTTCCGGTGATTGCGGCCCTGCTGCTCAGCCTGACCGACTTCGACATCTACGCCCTGGCGAACCTCGATAATCTGCGTTTCGTCGGCCTGCAGAACTATGAGCGGCTGATGACCAATCCGCTATTCTGGGGGGCGATGAAGAACACCCTGACCTTCGCGGTCCTGGGCGTGCCCCTGTCCATCGCGGCCTCCCTGGCGGCGGCGGTGATCTTGAACGCGCGGGTGGTGAAGTGGCGGCCGATCTGGCGGGTCATGTTCTTCGCCCCCTATGTCACCACCCTGGTCGCCACCGCCGTGGTCTGGCGCTATCTGCTGCACACCCGCTACGGCGTCATCAACTGGGGGCTGGAGAGCATCGGCCTGCCGGCCGTCGACTGGCTGGGTCAGCCCTTGACCTCGATCCCCGCCATCCTGATGTTCGTGGTCTGGAAGATCTTCGGCTACAATATGCTGATCTTCCTGGCCGTGCTTCAGACCGTGCCGGACGACCTGTACGAGGCCGCCCGCATCGACGGCGCCGGGCCGTGGAAACAGTTCCGCCATGTCACCCTGCCGGCCATCGCACCGACGATGTTGCTGGTCTCGATCATCTCGGTCGCCAGCTTCTTCCAGCTGTTCGCCGAACCCTATGTGATGACGCAAGGGGGGCCGGCCCAGAGCACGGTGACGGTGCTCTACTTCATGTACGAAGAAGGCTTCAAATGGTGGAATCTGGGCTCCGCCAGCGCGGTCGCCTTCGTCCTGTTCCTGTGCATCCTGGCGATTACGTTGGTCCAGCTGGCCGTGGCCAAGCGGGTGGGGGCGTACCAATGAAAATCCGCTCCATCTTCCTCAACCTCGCCGTCGCGCTCATCGCGCTCATCGTCCTGTTCCCGCTGGTCTGGATGGCGTCGGTCAGCTTCATGCCCACCGGCGAAGCGGCGACCTTCCCGCCCCCGCTGGTCCCGTCGCGCTGGACGCTGGAGCATTACCGCGACCTGTTCCTGAACCAGGGCATGGGGCGGTATCTGTGGAACAGTTTCGCCCTGGCGACCCTGGCGACGATCCTGGCGCTCAGCTTCACCGTTCCGGCCGGCTACGCCTTCGCCAAACTCAAATTCGCCGGGCGCGAACGGTTGTTCCAGTTCCTGGTCGCCGCCCTGGTGGTGCCGGCCCAGATCGGCACCCTGCCGCTGTTTCTGATGCTGAAGGGGATGGGGCTGGTGAACACCTATGCCGGGGCGCTGGTGCCCTGGCTGGCCTCGATCTTCGGCCTGTTCCTGGTGCGCCAGTACGCGCTGAGCATTCCCGACGAGATGCTGGAGGCCGCCCGCATAGACGGCGCGAGCGAGGGGCAGATCTTCCGCCGCATCGTCCTACCGACGCTGCAGCCGATCATCGTCACCCTGGGCCTGTTCGTCTTCCTGGGCAGCTGGAACGACTTCCTGTGGCCGTTGATCGTCCTGACGGACCAGTCGAACTACACCCTGCCGGTGGCCCTGGCGGCCCTATCGCGCGAACATGTGCAGGACATCGAACTGATGATGGCCGGCGCCGTGGTCACGGTCGCGCCCGTGCTGATCCTCTTCCTCGCCCTGCAACGCTACTACATCCGCGGCATGCTCGCGGGCAGCGTGAAGGGCTGACCAGAACTGCGAGTTCGTATGCGTAACCTCCTGGCCGCCGCCTCGGTCCTGACGCTTGCCTTTGCCGCCCCCGCCGTCGCGCAGGACACGCGCGTTCTCGACACCATGGACGACGCCTCGCGGTGGCAGGCCAGCGCCTCGACCGACGTTCACGCCGTCGTCTCCGCCGTCGCCGGGCATGATGGGCAGGCGGTGCGGCTCGACTACGATTTCGACGGCAAGGCGGGCTATGCGGTGGTCAGCCGTCCGCTGCCGTTCGACCTGCCCGACAATTACGAGATCAGCTTCTGGGTGCGCGGCGCCGGGCCGGCCAACACCTTTGAGGTCAAGCTGACCGACGCCTCGGCCGAGAACGTCTGGTGGAAGCAGACGGCGCGCTACGACTTCCTCGACGGCTGGACGAAGTTCGTGATCAAGCGCCGCCAGGTGTCCAAGGCCTGGGGCCCCAGTCCCGAGACGGTGCTGCGCCGCGCCGAGCGGGTCGAGTTCGTCGTGGTCGCGGCCGAGGGCGGCAAGGGGGCGGTCGAGATCGACCAGCTGAGCCTTCGCGCCCTGCCGGTCGATCCCGCCGTGCCGCCGCAGCCGGTCGCCGCCGACGGCCGACCGCAGACGACCGCCGCCAACGCCGTCGATCTGGACCCGAAGACGGCCTGGACCCCGCCGGTGGGCGAACCGTCGGCCCTGACCCTGGACCTGGGATACGAGCGCGAGTTCGGCGGCCTGACCCTGCGCTGGGGCGAGCGGGGGGCGGCGGCGGACTATCGGATCTCGGCCTCGACCGACGGGCGCGACTGGCGGGACCTGGCGACAGTTCAGGGCGGGAACGGCGGCGTCGACTGGCTGCGCACGCCCGAGGCGACGGCGCGCTGGCTGCGGCTGGAGCCGCAGAAGCCGGTCCCCGCGCCGGACGTGGTCGGATCCTCCGGCGCCGGCCAGCGGCTGGGCGCGGGGCAGGCGACGACCTATGCGTTGAACGAAATCGAGGTCGAACCCCTGGCCTTCGGCGAGGACGCCACGGCCTTCGTGGAGGCGGTGGCCAAGGAGAACCGGCGCGGTCTCTATCCACGCGGCTTTTTCGGGGAACAGCCCTACTGGACCCTGGTCGGCGTCGACGGCGGGGGCGAGAGCGGCCTGATCGGAGAGGACGGCGCTATCGAATTGCGCCGGGCGGGGCCGAGCATCGAACCCTTTGTGGTCGACAACGGGCGGCTGATCACCTGGGCCGACGTCAATATCGAACAGGGGCTGAGGGACGGCGACCTGCCCATACCGTCCGTGACCTGGACCGCCGACGACTGGATGCTGAAGATCACCAGCTTCGCCGACGGCGCGCCGGACCAGGCGCGGCTGTGGGGCCGCTATGACTTGACCAACACCTCGAACCGGCCGCGTCGCCTGACCCTGGCCCTGACAGCGCGACCGTTCCAGGTCAACGGGCCGGTGCAGTTCCTGGCCATTCCGGGCGGCGTCGCGCCGGTCGAACGCATAGTCTGGGACGGCGCGAGCCTGACGCTGAACGACGATGTCCGGGTGCAGCCCCTGACCGCGCCGGACGCCGTGGCGGCCTCAAGCTTCGACGCAGCGGCCGATCCTCAATCATTGATTTTGCCGACGGCGCGACGGCCCGCCGGCGAGCCGGTCGCCGTCTCCGACGCCACGGACCTGCCGGCCGGCGCCCTGCTGTACGAGGTGACGCTTCAGCCCGGCGAGACGCGCACCTTCGGCTTCTTGTCGCCGCTGGCGGGCGAGACGCCGCAGCCGCAGGCCGGGCAGGGCGTCGCCGCGCTGGATCAGGCCGAGCAGGCGCTGGCGGCGGAGTGGCGCGAGAAGCTGGACCGGGTGGACCTGACCCTGCCGCCCGCCGCCCAGCGGATCGAGGACGCGCTGAAGTCGTCCCTGGCCCATATGCTGATGTCGCGCCAGGGGCCGATCCTTCAGCCCGGCACCCGCAGCTACAACCGCTCCTGGATCCGCGACGGGGCCATGATGGCCGAGGGGCTGAACCGGCTGGGCATGGCCGAGCACTCCGCCGACTATCTGCGCTGGTACGCCCCCTATGTGTTCGACAACGGCAAGGTCCCCTGCTGCGTCGATGCGCGGGGCGCCGATCCGGTGCCCGAGAACGACAGCCACGGCGAGTTCGTCTTCCTGGCCGCCGAGACCTATCGCTACACCGGCGACGAGGCCCTGCTGCGCCAGGTCTGGCCTCAGGTTCAGAAGGCCGTCGCCTATATGGACGAACTGCGCGCCTCGACCCGCACGCCCGAGTTCCAAACCCCCGACCAGCGCCACCTGTACGGCCTGCTGCCCCCGACGATCAGCCACGAGGGCTATTCGGACAAGGCGGCCTATTCCTACTGGGACGATTTCTGGGGCTTGCTGGGCTACAAGGACGCGGTCTTCATCGCGCAGACCCTGGGCGACGCCGAGGCCGCCGCCCGCTATGCCGCGGCGCGCGATCAGTTCGCCGCCGACATCCGCGCCTCAATCACGGCGACGGCCCAGCATCACGACATCGACTGGATCGCCGGCGCCGCCGACCGGGGCGATTTCGACGCCACCTCGACCACGATCGCCCTGTCGCCGTCGGGCGAGCAGGATAATCTTCCGCCCGAACTGATGGCGCGAACCTTCGACCGCTATTGGGAAAACTTCCAGAACCGGCTGACCAATCGCACGGCGTGGAAGGACTACACCCCTTACGAATGGCGGCTGGTCGGCGCCTATGTGCGGCTGGGCCAGAAGGACCGCGCCCTGGCGGTGCTGGACTTCCTGATGGCCGACCGCCGGCCCGAGGCCTGGAACGGCTGGGCTGAAGTGGTGGGGCGCGACAAGCGCGAGCCCCGTTTCATCGGCGACATGCCGCACGCTTGGATCAGCTCCGACTATATCCGCTCGGCCCTGGACTTGTTCGCCTACGAGCGGGACCGCGATCACGCCCTGGTGCTGGCCGCCGGCGTGCCTGAGGCCTGGCTGGACACGAAGGAGGGCGTGGGGGTGCGGGACCTGCGCACGGCCTATGGGGCGCTGACCTACGCCTATCGCAAACAGGGGGCGGCCTATGTGCTGACCCTGGGCCAAGGGGCGACGCCGCCGGGCGGCTATGTGCTGCAATGGCCGGCGGGCGCGGGGCGGCCTGAGCGGATCCGCATCGACGGGCGGGCCGCACAATGGTCCGGCGACGAGCTGCGTATT
>NZ_JAUSOE010000012.1 GCF_030656255.1 Brevundimonas sp.
GCCGTCCAGCGAGACGTAGGCGAGGTCCCACTTGGAGGCTTCGATTTCCTTGGCGTCTTCTTCGGTCTCGTCGCGCAGGGCGCGCATGTCTTCGTGGCGGAACAGGGCGTTGCCGTCGAAGCTGACCTTGGCGTCTAGGACGCGCAGGTGGCCGTTCTCCATGACGATCAGCGGGTTCACCTCCAGCATGTCCATGTCCTTCTCGACGAAGGCCTTGTACAGCGCCGGGAACAGCGACTTGCCGTCTTCGGCTGCATCGCCCGTCAGGCCGTAAGCGGCGTTGATGGCGGCGACGTCGGCGTCGGTGACGCCCGTGGCGGGGTCGATGACGATGGTCTGGATCTTCTCGGGCGTGTCATGGGCGACGGCCTCGATGTCCATGCCGCCCTCGGTCGAGACGACGAAGGCCACGCGGCCGTACTGACGGTCGACCAGCAGCGAGCAATACAGTTCGCGGTCGATGTCGGCGCCGTCCTCGATATAGAGGCGGTTGACCTGCTTGCCGGCGTCGCCGGTCTGGGCGGTCACCAGGGTGTTGCCCAGCATGTCCTTGGCGTTCTTGACCACGTCCTCGATCGAGAAGGCAAGGCGCACGCCGCCCTTGGCGTCGGCCGGCAGTTCCTTAAACTTGCCCTTGCCGCGTCCACCGGCGTGGATTTGCGACTTCACGACATAGAGCGGGCCAGGCAGTTGCTTGGCGGCGGCTTCGGCCTGATCGGCCGAGGTGATGGGCACGCCCTCGGCGACCGGAGCGCCAAAGCCTTTGAGGACCTGCTTGGCCTGATATTCGTGGATGTTCATGGAAACCGCCGCAATCTTCGCTGGGGAGAGTTGCGGGGCTTATAAGCCCCGCTCCTTCGCGGGTGCAACCGTCCACAGCCTGCCTTTAGTCGACCCAGTCCTTCTTGAGGGTGCGCGAGGCCCCGATCAGCAGGATCGCCGCCAGCACATAGAAGCCCATGCCGGTGTAGATCGCCCACCTCAGGCTCTCCTCTCCGAAGCGGGGCGCCAGCAGGTCGCTCATCCAGCCGAAATAGTAGAAGCCGACCGCGATCCCGAGCAGATTGTTCAGCAGCAGGAACAGGGCCGAGGCGGTCGAACGCATGGCCGCCGGCGCCAGATGCTGGACCGCCGCCGTGATCGGCCCCAGCCAGGCCAGGTTCAGGCCCGTCGGCAGCAGGAAGATCAGGAAGGCCAGGACCAGTTGCTGGGTATTGCTGCCGCCGCCCGGCAGGACCAGGCCGATCAGCCACGGCGAGTTCATCGCCAGGATGAAACAGGGCGCTGAGATCAGGAAGGCGACGGCCGGGGTCAGGGGATAGGCGCCCTTGCCCTTCTTCGACAGTTTGTCGGCGATGGCGCCGCCCAGCCAGATGCCGAGAATGCCGCCGATCAGGGCGATGCCGGAATAGTACCAGCTGGTCTCGCGCAGGGTCAGATCGAAGCTGCGCATGAAGAACAGCGGCAACCAGCCCGCGACGCCATAGCCGCACACCGAAGACGAGGCCGCGCCTAGACCCAGCAGCCAGAAGCTGGGCTTCTTGATCACCACCGAGGCGGTGCGCCGCGCCACCATCAGCGACACCCCGATCACCCCGGCCAGCAGACCGCCGAAGGCCAGAACCAGCGGACTGCCCAGGGACACGCCCAACAGCCAGTTCGCCGCCGCCAGGATCAGCAGCCCGGCGCCCAGCCCCAGCATGACCTGGGCCGCGATCTTGCCCGCCCGGTCGGTGCCGACCGGCGCCGCCGCCAGGGCCGCGACCTGGGCCTCGGTCTTGACCGCATCGGTCCCGCCGCGCTTGGGATCCTTCACCGTCAGCCGCAGCAGGGGCGCGACCAGCACGCCCAGCAGGCCGACGACGATAAAGGCGGTCCGCCAGCCATAGGTCGCCGCCAGCAGCCCCCCGACCAGGGTGCCCGCCGCCATGCCCAGTGGAATTCCGAAGGCGAAGGCCGCAAGCGCCCGCGCCCGCTGATGCGGCGGGAAATAGTCGGCGATCAGCGAATAGGCCGGGGCCACCCCGCCCGCCGCCCCGTCGCGCACCCCCAAACGGCACTGGAACAGCTGGCCGAACGACCCCGCCATGCCGCACAGGGCCGTAAAGCCCGACCAGACCGCCAGGGCCCCGGTCATGATCCACACGCGGCTGAACCGGTCGGCCAGCCAGGCCAGGGGAATGGCCAGGGTCGAATAGACCGAGGCGAAGGCGATGCCGCCCAACAGGCCGAACTGGCTGTCGGACATGCCGAATTCTTCCTTCAGCGGCGCGGCCAGAATGCCGATGATCTGCCGATCCAGGAAGTTCAGCATGTAGATCAGGATCAGCACCGCCAGCACATAGAAGCGGTAGCCCGGTCGGTGCGGCGCGGGCGCCTGCCCGTCCGTCAGCGTGTCGGTCGTCATCGGCGTTTCCCTCGGCGTATTTTTCTTGTTGGGGCGAGCCTAGCCGCAAGTCCCATTTCTGCAAAGCAAAGGGCGGCGGCCCTGGGACCGCCGCCCTCTGTCAGGCGTTTTATCGGCGATCAGAACCGGTAGGTCAGGCGCGCCGAATAGGTGGTCGGCGGGCCGTAAAAGGCGCTGATCGAGTTGTTGTAGGTCGCGCCCGGGAAGCTGTAGCCCCCGACCTTGTAGCGGACATCGGTCAGGTTGCGGCCGAACAGTCCAACCTCCCACTGTTTGCTGGGCGCGATCCAGACCACGCTGGCGTCGGCCAGCACATAGCCGTCCTGGTCCAGAATGGGGTCCGGCGTGTCGAACAGGTGGTAGTCCGACCGGTACGACAGCGACGGCGTCACCCGGATCTCCCCGCCCAGGATGTCGCCGCGCCAGGTCATGCCGTAATAGGCCGACCATTCGGGCGAGTTCTGCGGCTCGCGGACGTCCGAGATATCGACCGGCGTGCCCGTCACCAGGGTGATGAACTCGTCGAACTCGTTCTTCAGATAGCCCAGCGAGAAGTTGGCGGTGATGTCGTCGGTCAGGAAGGCCGAGCCTTCCAGCTCGAAGCCGTAGATGGTCGAGGCGCCGGCGTTGTCGACCACCGAGGCGATGCCGACGGCCGGGGCCGTGGCTACCTGCTGGGTCGTGATCTGCTGGTCCTTGTAGTCGGAATAGAAGACCGCCGAGGCGAAATTCATCCGCCGGTCGAAGGCCGACCCCTTCAGGCCCAGCTCATAGGTTGTGACCGTCTCGGGCTGGTAGCCGTCGACCGTCTGCGGCACCAGGGCGGCGTCGCCTCGCATGTCCCAGCCGCCCGACTTGAAGCCCTGGCTGACCGAGGCGTAGCCGGTGATTTCCTCGCTGAAATCATACGAGATGCTGGCGCGCGGCGTGAACTTCTCGAAGGTGTCCGAGGCGGTGTAATTGGTCCGCGTCGCGAAGATCGGCCGGTCGGCGCCGCCGGTGTAGGGCGTCGGCGTGGCGCCCAGATAGAAGAGCCGCAGGACCGAGGCGTCCTTGTCGTCCTTGGTGTAGCGCCCGCCCAGCGAGACGTGCAGCCGGTCGGTGACGTCATAGCTGAAGTCGCCGAACACCGAGAAGGACTGGGTGTCCACCGATCCCGCCGCCGCAATGGCCAGACCCAGATTGCCCGCGATGGTGTCGAAGGCGCCCGACGATGTGCCGTCCAGATAGAAGACGCCCGCCACGCCCGACCAGCGGTCGCCGGTGAACAGGGCCTGGAACTCCTGGGTGAACTGTTCGTCCGAATAGATGGCCGGCACGTCCAGGGTCGGCAGGGGCGTCTGGTCGAAGTCGATGATGGTCTCGGTGTCGCCCGAGCGATAGGCGGTGATCGACTTCAGGGTCAGCATGTCGTTGACCCGGTATTCGCCGGTTAGGGACACGCCCTCGGTGACCACCTTCTGCTCGCCGGTGATGCCGGCGTAGGTGTCGTATTCGCTGGCCGGGGGCGTATAGCCGCCGGTGGTCGAGTTCACCTCGCGGTGGCCGTGACGGGGGCTGGAATCGTCCTCGACCCTATCCCAGGCCAGGCGGAAGAACAGGCTGTCGTTCGGCGTCCATTCGGCGCTGGCGCGATAGGCGGTGACGTCCTTGTCGTACTGGTCCTGGCCGGTGTTCAGGTTCTCGCCGTAGCCGTCGTGCTGATAGGTGGCGACCGCGCCCCCTATCGCAAAGGTGTCGCCGACGGGGACCGAGCCGGACAGCAGGAAGTTGTGCTCGTTATACGACCCGACCTCGGCCCGCGCCGTCAGGCTGGGATCGGCGCCCAGGCGTTTGGTGACGTATTTGATCGCCCCGCCGATGGTGTTGCGGCCATACAGGGTGCCCTGCGGCCCGCGCAGCACCTCGATCCGCGAGATGTCGAAGATGTCCAGCACCGCGCCCTGCGGACGGGCCACATAGACGTCGTCGATATAGAGGCCGACGCCGGGCTCGAAGCCCCACAGCGGATCCTGCTGGCCCACGCCGCGAATGAAGCTGATCAGGGTCGAGTTGGAGCCCCGGGCGATCTGCACCGTGGCGTTCGGCGTCTGCTGCTGCAGGGCGGTGATATTGGTCGCGCCTGTCTGTTCAAGGCGCTCGGCGCTGTGGGCCGAGACCGCGACCGGCACGTCCTTCAGCTGTTCGTCGCGCCGACGGGCGGTGACGACGATGTCCTCGACCATATTGGCCTGGTCGGCGTTGGCCGCCTGAGCCGCCGCCTCGGCGTCCTGAGCCGTGGAGGCCCCCGCCAGCACGCCCCAAGCCGCGCCGGCCAGCAGCGCGCACTTCACATGATGTCTCATGATCCTACCCCTTCGGTTGTCGTTTCCAGCCCGTTGACGCTTTTATTCAGCGTTCAATGATTTTCCTGAACCTGACCCGGTTTACGCTGTCTGTCAAACGTTCACCGTTCCCTTGCGTCATCGCGCCATCCCGTCGGACGGGCGAGGCGGCGCCGTTGCGCCGCCGAGAGCGCGCGCCTAGCGTCAGGACCATGAGCAAGCTCGACGCTTCGACCGCCGCCGTCCGTCCCGTCGCCGCCGCGCGCCGCAAACTGGTTCCCGGCGCCCCTCCGGCCCGGCGCGGCCGCCCGCCCAAGGCCCAGGCCAAGGCGGCCGGCGAGACCCGCGACCTGATCCTGGACGCGGCCGAAGACCTGTTCTCCAAACACGGCTTTTACGGCGTCACCATCCGCGAGGTGGCGCGCGAGGCGGGCGTGGATACCGCACTTGTGCATTACTATTTCGGGGCCAAGCGCGACCTGTTCGACGCCGTCTTCCTGCGCCGGGCCGAGGTCTGGAACGACGATCGCGTCGCCGCCATCGACCGTTACGCCGAGGCCGCCGGGGCCGACATGACGCTGGAGGGCCTGCTCGAGGCCTTCCTGCGGCCCCCGTTCGAATGGTCGCTGAAGGGCGGGCCGGGCTGGAAACACTATGCCGCCCTGGTGGCCCAGACCAACGCCAATCCCACCTTCGGGGGCGAGACCATGGCCCGCTATTTCGACCCGTCCATCCGCCGGCTGATCGAACTGATCGCCGTGGTCCTGCCGGACGCCAGCGAGGTGGATCTGTACTGGGGCTATCACAACCTGTCGGGCGCCCTGACCCTGACCCTGGGCGAGACCGGCCGTCTGGACCGGCTGTCGGGCGGCCTGGCCCGGTCCGGGGATCTGGAGACGGCCGGCGACTATATGGTCCGGTTCGCGGCGGCGGGCTTCCGCGCCGTCGTCGGCATGTCGCCCCGCTAGCTGAAGAAGACCGCCCACATCAGCCGCCCGGGCAGGAAGGTGAACAGGCCGGCGACGATCAGCCCGCCCACGAACATGCCCGTCATCGCCCGCCGGTGCGTCTGCACCCGATGGCGCCGCGCGGCGTAGACCGCCATGGGCAGACCCACCATGGTCCAGCCGCTGAGCAGATGGATCAGCGACAGGCCCGCCGGGCCGCCCGGATTGATTTCATGGATGAAGAAGGAGCTGACCGCCGTCGTCCCCATGGCCAGCACCCATGTCCAGCCCAGCGCCCGGTGCAGCCGCGTTCCCTTGATCCCCGCCAGCAGCACGATGCCGACGGCCAGGGCCGTCAGGGCCGCCGCCACATGGATCTGGATCGCGGTCGGGGCCGCCGCCAGCAGGCTGAAGTCAGGCGCGCGCAGATTGAATCCCAGCAAGGCGACCCGCCCCCCGTCCGCCGCCAGATAGGCGACAAGGGGAACGCCCAGCAAAACCAGGGCGACGATGGACGGGCGAAACGGGCGTGACGGGCGTGACGAAACAAGGGCAACCTCCGGCGATCTGTCTCGCCGCTTCTGACCCACGGCGCGCGGTCGCGCCTCTCGTCCTGCGTCAACGACCACCTCGGCTTCGCGAACGGACACCCCTTCCTCAGCAAGGGAAATCGTGATTTCAGACAGGCGTCCTTCCTTGAAAGCCGCCATGACGCCTTCCGCCGCCGACAGTCGCCGAATCTTCCTGCGCGGTCTGGTCGTCGCCGCCCTGGTCGGCGTTTTCCTGGCCACCACCGGCGCCTTCGGCAGCGCCAACGCCCCTTATGGTCAGCGTCTGGCCTACTGGGTTCTGGTGATGATCCTGGGCGGGCTGTGGGGCCATCTGTCCAGCCGGGTCGTGACCCGGTTCGTCGATGTGGACGACAGGCCCTGGATGACCGTGGCCGTCATGACCGCCGTTATCACCGGCCCTCTCAGCGTCATCGTCTGGGCGGCGACGGGCCTGTTCTTCGCCCAGAAACTCTATCCTCTGGCGGCCCTGCCCCAGCTGTTCGGCCCGGTCCTGGTCGTCACCCTGGCGGTCACGACCGTCAACGTCTTCCTGGGCCGGACCCAGCCGGTCCAGACCCACGCCGCGCCCGCCTCCCCCGCCTCGGCCTCGCCGCTCCCGGTCCGCTTCCTGGACCGGCTGCCGATGAAGCTCAGGGGCGCGACCCTCCACGCCGTCCAGGCCGAGGACCATTATCTGCGCCTGCACACCGACCGGGGCTCGGACCTGATCCTGATGCGCCTGTCCGATGCGGTGGAGGAATTGGAGGGACTGGAGGGCGCCCGCACCCATCGCAGTTGGTGGGTGGCCCGCTCAGCGGTGCGCGGCGTCGAACGCGGCGACGGTCGCGCCACCCTGACCCTGGAAGGCGGCCTCAGCGCCCCCGTCAGCCGCCGCTACGCCCGCGCCCTGCGCGAGGCCGACTGGTGGTGACGGCCGGGGCCGGTCAGGGCGCCGGCGCGACTTTCAAGGCGGAGGCCGAGGCCGCACAGCCGCTCAGCGTGTCGTCGCCGATCTCGACCCGCGCAGTCAGCGGATAGGTGCGGTCGCTCATGCCGTCCGAACATTCGGTCGCGATCAGCACGACGTTCATCGCCGCATTCAGGTCGGTGGAGGTGGCGTAGGTGGCGACCGTCCCCTGAACCGTCGCCCCCCGGTTCGGCGCCCGCTGCGTCGGCTGGTCCATCCGGGTGTAGATCAGGGTGTCCGGCGTGATCTCCACGCTCCAGAAGGGTTCGGTCCCCAGGGCCCGCACCGGCTTGCCCAGATCGACCCCCGCCAGAACCGGCGCGGTCTCGGGCGGCGGGGCGGCCTCGGGCGCCTTGTCGCGACGGTCGTAGCAACCGACCAGGGCCAGGCCGAGGACCGGCCCGATCAGAAATGTGGTGCGTATGGCGCGCATGACGGAACCCCCTCGTTCGCCCTGCAGGTGTGGGCGGGGATGGCCTCGGTCAAGGGGTGTCGATTTTATCTTCTGATCCGAGCGGTGCGTTATCCTGATGAAGAAATCCGCGATGGTAGCGGCTTAGTCGAGCATAATGCGCGTCCACCGAACGCCGAAGATGCGGCGCGTCCTTCACCACGAGGATGTAGTCTACCAGCCGTTGATAATGCTCGATCTGACGAGGCAACCGGACAGCAGGATCTTTTCTGCGGTCTCGCTCTTCTATCGGCATAACGTTTAAAGTCTGCACGGGCGCGTAAGGCTCGACACGAACACCCGACACAGGGATCGAGCCGTTCATAAGGGGGCTTTGTGCATCGAAGGCGGCAAACAGAGCGGCTTCCAAAGCGTTGATCGCTTCGGTGCCCTCCGCGGGCCAAGCCCAAACCTCAGCCACTTCCCACACGTCGATCTGGCGATTGGCAATTATGTCCGAGCGGGCTGATGTAAGATGCCTGCGTACCCTGGACCTAATCCCATCGATCGACTGGCCAATGTAGATAGGCACGCCATCAAGATCGACCAACGCATAAACGCCGGTCTCATTTGTCAGAGTCCTTAGCGCGTTTGCTCGAAATTCCTGACTCATTGGCCTCTAGGCTGCGCGGGCCATATCTGCCTTTGTCATAGGCAGAAGCAGGCTGTTAGCCACAAACGAGACGGCAGGGACCGCCAGACCATCTCCCAAGAGATGGTAGGCGTCGTTGTAGTTCTTCGGCAGCTTATAACTGTCCTCTAACCCCATCAGACGAGCCGCTTCTCGAGCCGATATCAGACGAGAGCGCACACCTTTGGCATCGGAGCATACGACGATTTGTCGGCTTGACCCGCCACTCGGCGTCCGCAGACAGCCCGCAGTCCCGTCGAGCCGAATTTCGGCTCGCTGAACGCCTCCGGTCGGAGAGGGTCGAGTGCGCCTGTAAAGCGTGCCCACGACACGCTCCCCCTTGCGAACAGCGTCCTCAAGCTTACGGCGATTTCGATCAGACATCATGCCCAAGAGCTTGGCAGTCTCTTCTTTGGAATGCCATGCGACGTCCTTAGGGTGCTCTTCGAAGAAGTCGATAAACTGCACATTTCGCGACGAGACATCCGGCAAGCGCCACCACACCCAAGCCCGTTGTAAATCTGGGTTCAAATGAGCGTGGGCTGTTCGAAGGGGCTTTGGATGCCAGACGTCATGCGGAGCGTCCTGAACAAAGGCAGGATCGAGAGCGTTTTCGACAGACACTCCGACGATGAACACCCGCTTACGGGACTGCGGGACGAAATGGGCCGCGTCCACAACGACCGCCCCAAATTTGTAGCCGCCGTCATGCATCGCCTGACAAATGGCCTGAAAGTCCTTCCCCTTATGGGAGGACAGCATGCCGGTTACATTTTCGAGCACGACAAAGCTTGGCTTTCTCCCTTGAGCAGCCAAGCTTTGAACCTTGCTCCAGAATGGCCAAAAGGTTCCAGACCGGGTGCCTTTGAGGCCGGCGCCGCCGCCAGCCAAAGACAAGTCCTGACAAGGGAACGACGCCCAAATCAGATCGGCATAACCAGGCAGTTTCGCAGCATCGACGTTGTTCACGTCGTCTTCCACGATCTCATCGCCACCCCAGTTAGTGGAGTAGGACTCAACCTTTTTGGCATCGAAATCATTGGCGAACAGGCACTGCCATGCAGCCCCCAGACCCGCACGCGCCATGCCGCCGCCGGCAAAAAATTCGTAGAAGCTTGGCATACGGTTGCTCAGTTCGTTCGCCCTATGTTCCTGTAGCACGAAACAAGGCACATTAGCGGACAAAATGTCGTTGAGTCGGGCAGCGATACTAGATGTGACAAAATCGAATCACCTCTGGGTGCCCGACGACTATCGCCTGCCCTCCAGCGAGAGCGCGGCGCTGAAATTGATGGGCGACGCCGTCGCCGTACCGGTGGTGCGCGCCTTGACCGAAGGTCTGCTTCTGCCCGCCCTGACCTCACGCCGAGCGGCGGCCTGAAACCCGTCGGATCGATCCGGCGATACGCCGGATCGATCATCTAGGCCTGGCGTCTAGGCCCGGCTTAGCGCTGGACCCACTGGCCCTGGGCGTTGCGGTACCACTGGCCCGACTGAATGCGGGGCAGAAGCTGGCTTTCGAACATCCGGGCGCCGGCGACATCGGCGCTGGTGCCGGCGTCGGCGGCGCTGCGGGCGTAGGCGGCGCGGCGGCCGGCGTTCATGGCGTCCACGGCGGCGCGCAGGGCGGCGTCGGAGGTGCTGACCCGGAAGCCGACATAGCCGTCGGCCTGTTCGCCGACCGTGCCGGCGGCCTTGGCCTGGTCGACCAGGGCCTTCTGGGCTGCGGTCTGGGCCAAGGCGGCGCCGCCGAACGAAACGGCGGCGGCGATTGCGCCGATGGCGAAGATTTTACGAAGGCTCATGTCGGCCTGTCCTTTCAAAGAAGCGAGGCGATCAGAAGAGGTTCGGGTTTTGCTGAAGCAGTTGCTGCAGTTCCTGATCCAGCCGAACGCGGACGTCTGCGTCCAATTTGGCGTAGATCTGGATCGGCGCAACCTCCAGACGGATGGTCGGGGCGCAGGCCGAGACGGCGACGACGACCGCCCCGAAGCCGAGTCCGGCCAACTGGCGCTTGTTGATCATGGCGAGAACTCCGGGTCGGTCAAGGTTGAGAGGGTCAATAGCACGTTCGCGGGTGAACGGTCGCTGAATGGTTCAGCTCAAGGCGCCGTCGGGGTGGCTACGTCAACAGACGGAGGCTCAGGCTCCTGCTGTCCCTGGCGCGCCCGATTCACGGCCATGATGTCGGCGAACAACTGGTTGGCGTTCAGGGTGGTGTCCAGCGTCAGGTCGATCTGGGTGCCCGACGGCAGCGGCAGCTCCCGGTTCAGGAACTCGCGACTGATCAGCTCGGCCACCGTCAGGCGCAGCTCCTGCCGCTGCGGCGGTTCGTGCCGCCCCCGGATGTGGAACAGGACCGAGATCCGTCCCTCGTCCAGACTGTTCACATCGGCGCTCAGCACGTCGAAGGCCAGATGCTCCATCGCCTGATAGGCCAGGTCCTCGACCATATTGGGCGGCACGTCGGCGCCCCCGCCGCCCGCGTCCACGTCGGTCAGCACCTCGCGTTGGATCGACAGCCGCCCCGGCTGGACCGCGCCCAGGGTTCCGGCCGTGATCGTCAGTCCGGCCTTGGGGTCCATGGTGAAGGGCAGACGGCCTGACACCACCGCATCCAGCAGAACCTTGTCGGCGAACCCGCTGTCGGCGATCACGTCCCCCAGCTGGACCCGGTCCAGCACGATGACCCCGCTATAGGCCTGGGTCGCGTCCAGAGGCACGACCAGCGGCTCGATGGAGACGGTCCCGCCCCCGGCCTGGACCGACCCGCCGGTGATGGTGATCCCCGCCGCGTCGATGGCGAAGTTCAGGTCCAGGGCCGTGGCGTCGGCCCCGACGTCCAGACTGTCCACCGTCAGTCTCTGGTTCGGCGCCGTGACGACGGCGGGGCTCAGGCTGGTGAATTCGATCTCTCCGCGTGCGCCCTTGACCGGCCCGGCCGGGCTGACGAAGTCCAGCCCCGGCAGGCTCAACCGCCCGCTGGACGTCGGTTCGCCGTCCTTGGTCCAGTCGAACCGACCATCGAACCCGACGGATCCTGTCACTGGCGACTGGACGAAGGCCTCGACCATCGGGCTCAGCATCGAGGGTTGCAGCCCGCCCTCGACGAAAGTCACGTTCGGCGCCGCGATATGTATGCCCCCCGCGCCGGTTCGGCCGTCGTGGGCCAGGGTCAAACGCCCCAGGGTGGTCGCCGCCGCCTTGCCCGTTCCCTTCAGGTCGAACCCGCCGGTCCAGCGCTCATTGGCCAAGACCGCCTGCCCCGAGGCCGCAAGGGTCTCGAACCGCTGGGGCGTGGTCGCATCGACGACCTGGGCCCCCGCCACCGTCGCCGTCAGCCCGACCCCCGCCTTGGTCCCATCCACCACCACCCGACCCGAGGCCTCGGCGAACCGCATGCCCAGGAAGGGGGCGTCGGCCGACACGCCCTGGAACCCGCCGACCACGCGCCAGACGCCGTCCTTGGAACTCAAGAGGGGTCCGGTCTCGGGACACAGTTTCCCGGCGACCTGATGGACGTCGTTCTCATCCAGCTCCAGCCGTTCGACCGTCAGATCGACACAGTCGGACGTCGCATAGGTCAGCCGCCCGTCGGCCATGGCCAGCAGGCCGCGCGTCCGGGCGTCGATCCCGCGCGCCAGATCGAAGTCCAGCCGCGCCCGCCCATCCAGCCGCGCCTCGAAGCCGCTGTCCGTCAGTCGCCATTCCGGCACGGCCACGGCCATTTCCGGCAGGCCTCGCCCCCGCGTCGCCGTCAGGGTCAGGGCCCCGCCGCCCAACCGTCCTGGCTCGGCCTGATAGGCGCCCGCGCCCGCCTGGGCGACCGTCAGCACCCCGCCGTTGGCCGGAGTCAGGGTCACGGGCCGGGCCAGGGTCACGCTGGTCCCCGCCGACCCCGTGGTGAAGCGGACGGACGGCGCATCCAGGGCGAACGCCCCCAAGGCCGTCTTCATCTCGGTCAGTTCGGCGATCTCGTCCGGCCCCACCGGTCCGAACAGGGGCCAGGCGCCGTCCGTCGAATGCAGGCGCCCCTCGGCCGCGATCAAGATCGCCCCGTCCTGGACCACGTCCAGGTTCAGCGCGCCCCGCGCCTGTTTCAACATCAGGTCGCCGAAGCCGATCCGGTCGAACGCCGCCGTCACCGGCCCGGTCGCCTCAAAGGCCGTATCGCGCCCGCCCATCGACAGGCCATTCGACTTGATCGAAAGCCCCTGGGCCTCAGCTTCGCCGGCCTGGCCGGAAGCCGCCGTCAGGTTCAGCGGCGTCTCCAGGCTCCAGCGCACGGCCTCATCGCGCGACACCGTCAGCCGCCCGCCCGCCGCCGAACCGGCGACCTGACGCGCCGCCAGACCCGGCCCCTCGATCGCCGCCGCCTTCAGGTTCAGGGCGGTCGCGCCTTCCAGCCGGAAGGTCTCGATCCAACCGGCCGTCACGCCGTCGAACCGCGCCGACAGCTCCGCGTCCCGCGCCTGCGTCTGCTGTCCGCCTTGACCCAAGCCCAGCGCGCCGCCGACCAGCCGGGCGTCGATCACGGCCCGGCCGTCGCCGCGCCGCGTCTTCATGTCGGGATAGGGCAGGTCGCCGGTCAGGTTCAGCCGCATCGCCCGGCCGTTCAGGGCGGCGGTCTGGACCCGATCGCCCCCGGCCTCGACCCGCAACGCGATCCGGTCGCCGGTCGTCGTCAGATCGACGACGGCGCCCAGGCCTTCCGCCTCGAATTCTCCGCTCTTCAGCGCCGCACGCGGCATCCGCGCGTTCAACCGCATCAGCTTGCCGTCGTCCACCCGCGCATCGGCCAGCAATTGCACCGGCCCATATTCTGTATCGAGCCGCGCCCGCCCGCCCTCGACGATCACCAGAGGGCTGCGCGAATCCGGCCTGGGCGGCCCGCCTGTGAACTGTTCGACCAGCGGATCCAGCGACCCCAGGGACAGTTTTCCGTTCTTCCAGCTGGCCCGCATCACCGGTCGCACCAGGCGGATCCGACTGGGCGTCACCCCCATGCCGGTCTTGGACCAGGGCAAGGCCACGGCGTAATCCACCTCGACCCGCTCGACGGTCACATCCGGATTGCGCGGATCGCCGATGCGGATGCGGCCGACAAAACCGTCCAGCTCGATCCGCTCGACCTCCACATCGGCCTGGACGCCCTGACGCTCCAGCCAGCCGACCAGAACCTCGCGCGCGGCTGCGCGACGGTTCAGATAGAGGGCCGCCGCCAGCAGGGCCACGACCACGAATACGGCGAGCAGGCCCAGGCCCAGACGACGCCGCAGGCCGCCCTTGCGCTTGACGCCTCGGGATCGGTCGGAAGGACTGGCCGGAACTTCGGTCAAACAGGGACGCCGTATCGATTGAGAACTGATCGCCGGACCACCATCGCCACCCTCGATGCGAATACAAGCCTCAAGCGTCGCCGATAGCCCCCAGGCTCTGCGTCCGTCGCAGCCAAGCTGGGCGACAAGAGGGCGAGCCTGCGTGTCAATCGCATGAGTCTGTGAGACTTTTTCCGCCCACGTCCGGTTCTTAACGGTTTGTAACGGTCTGTCTTCCCAAACTGAGACAGGCAGGTTATAGCCGATGACTTCGCGCCCTGGGGTCTATCGGCGCGATTTTGGGTAAAAAGTTTGGCGCCTCGGGCGTCGCAACACGATGAGACCGATGGCTCAGTTCGACCCACGCCGCCAACCTATGCGTCTCGCACCGCATGTCGTGACCGCCGCCGCCGCCATTTCGGTGGCTCTTCTGGCCGGTCGAGTCTACCAACCCGCTCAGGCGGAAGAAGTTCCCGTAATGTCGTCGGCCCAGATGGCCGCGATGGAAGTCCAGGCCTTCGCCGCCGCCAACGCCCCGGCCGGCATGACCGCCCCGGAAGCCGTCCCCGTTCAGATCCGTCGCGGCGAAACCTTCGAGCAGGCCGTGCGCCGCACCGGCGTCGCGCCGGAAGAAGCCAGCGCCGTCGCCGCCACCGTCGCCAACGCCTTCGATCTCGCCGACCTCCGCGCCGGCCTTCGCTTCGAAACCGCCATCGCCAAACCGCGCGACGGCCGGGGCGACGCCCGCCTGATCGGCCTGACCATGCGTACCGGCCCGGCCAGCCAGCTGACCGTGTCGCGCAGCTTCGACGGCGCCCTTCGCCTGCGTTCGCTGGAAGAAAAGGTGACGCACGAGACCGTGGTCCTGAAGGGCGACGTCGAACGCTCCCTGTCCGCCAGCGCCCGCGAACTGGGGGCCACCGCCTCCATCGTCCGCTCGGCCAGCCGTCTGTTCGCCACCAAGTTCGACATGCAGCGCGACATCCGCGCCTCAGACGAATTCACCATGGTCTTCGACCGCGACGTGACCGAGGCCGGTCGCACCGTGGGCGTGGGCGACCTGATGTACGCCGAACTGCGCGGCGTCACCTTCTATCGATTCAAGCCGGCCGGCGCCAAGGAAGCCCAGTTCTTCGACGCCTCGGGCAAGAACCTGCGTTCGGCCATGATGCGCACCCCGCTGCAGAATTTCCGTCGCGTCTCGTCAGGCTTCGGTTTCCGCACCCATCCGATCTCCGGCTACAAGAAGATGCACCAGGGCATCGACTTCGCGGCCGGAACGGGCACGCCCATCGTCGCCCCCGCCGATGGCGTGGTGGTCGAGGCGCGTCGCTGGGGCGGCTACGGCAACTGGCTGCGCATCCGCCACAACAACGGCCTCGAGAGCGGCTACGGCCACCTGTCGCGCTACGGCTCCGGCATTCGCGCCGGTCAGCGCGTCAGCCAGGGCCAGGTCGTCGCCTATGTCGGTTCGACCGGCGCATCGACCGGCCCCCACCTGCACTATGAACTGTGGCGCAACGGCCGACGGATCAATCCCGCCGGCGTCCGCACCCAGGAAGGCACCGAACTGTCGGGCGCCGACCTCGCCGCCTTCCGCGCCGAAAAAGCCCGCATCGACCGCATCATCGCCTCTGGCGGCCAGAAACGCCCGGCCCTGCAACAGGCCTCCGCCGACGGCCTGCGCCCCGCCCGGGGCTGATCAAACCTGAACGCACGCTTCCAACCCGCGCCTTCGCCGGCGCGGGTTTTCTATTGCATGAACCAGTGAAGTGAAACCGACGACTGCGCTGCAGCGATCGAATTTAGAGATGCGTGTGCGAAAGAGATGGCGCGCCGCTTGGACGAATATGGTGGTCGTCTCGAACGGCGACATGGTCGACCGGTGATAGATCCGCCGGATCATCGCCTCTAGCCCTCCCCCGTCGAGAGAGACAGCAGCCGCACAAGGGAAAAGGGCGGCGAACCCGAAGATCCGCCGCCCCTCGCCTGTCTACTCAGTCGCGGCCTAGAACTTGGCCGTCAGGCCCAGGGTGTAGCGACGCCCCAGAACGTCATAGGTCGACGGATCCGTGCCGGACTGGACCGGGCTGCTGTAGGTCTCCACTTCCTCGTCGAAAGCGTTCTGGATGCCCAGGCGCAGAGAGACCGTTTCGTTGACGTCCCAGCGCCCCGTGAAGTCGAAGTAGTTGGTCGCCTCCGCCTGGTCGGAGCCACCGTTGGCGTCGTCCATCTGGCCGATATAGCGCCAGCGCGTCGTCAGGCCGAAGTCGCCCAAGTTGTAGGTGGCGCTCATCACGGACTTGATCTCCGCGAAGGCCGTGCCGACCCCGCTGTCGATGGTGCCGGCGTATTCGACGAAGTCATCCCCCGGCAGGGCCTGGACCTGGTAAGAGTCCAGATACGACAAGATCAGGTTGAAGCTCAGAGCGCCGACCGGGACGGGCGCCCGGTAGTCGACCTGAAGGTCCACACCCGACGTTTTCAGAGCGGCGAGGTTGGCGTTGGTCGACTGGACGTCGGTGATGGAACCCGAGGAATCCCGAGTAAACGCCTGACAGAAGGTGTTGTCGTTGCTGAAGGTCGGGTTTGCGTCGTTGGCGTTGAAGCAGCGGGAAATGGAGGTCGAGGCGCCGACCGACGAGATGAAGTCGGCGATCTCGATGCTGTACCAGTCGATGGAGCCGGACAGGCCCTCCAGCCAGGGCGACTGGAACTTCGGCGACCAGACGAGGCCGAAGGTGTAGGTGTCGGCCGTTTCTTCCGTCAGATCCGGATTGCCGCCCGAGACGCCTTCCACCTGGCTGTTGGTATAGGTGTAGCTGTCGATAATCTCGGCCGGAATGCCTTGTTCAATACAGAGGGCGCGCACCTGGGCCCCGTTCTCCCCCTGACGATAGGACGAACGAATGTCGCACGGGTCGCCTGAGCTCGAGTCGGCTCCAGGCTGACCGATGGTTGGGAAGCCCTGGTTCTGCTGGCTGAACAGCTCATCGATGTTCGGCGCGCGGACGGCGCGGTTGTAGCCGCCGCGGAACCGCACGGAGTCGATCGGCAGATACTCCAGCGACGCCTTGTAGCTCTGAACGCCGCCGACCGTGCTGTAGTCCGAGTAGCGATAGCCCAGGTCCAGATTCAGGGCCCGAACGAAGGGCAGATCGGCCAACAGAGGCACGGCCAACTCGCCATAGAGTTCGATCGAGTCGATCGACCCCTCCAGAGCCTCCTGAGCGTTGAAGCCGATCACGTCGCCCGAGGCCAGAAGTTCGTCAGGGGTCAGCGTATAGGTCTCGGCGCGATAGATCGCACCCGCCGCGAACCGCAGGTCGCCGGCCGGCAGAGCCGTCAATCGGCCCTGGACGTTGCCCTCGATGATCTGCTGCTCCAGCGACGACTGGTTCTTGGCGGTACGGGAGATGTAGCTCGCGCAGTCCGCCGAAATCGAGTTGTAGCCGAACGGATTGAAGCCGCCGTCACACAGCGAAGCCCCGCCGTCATCCGCGTCCAGAAGCTCCTCCACCGCCGAGCGGGACACATTGCCCGTCTGGGTTTCGGACGTGTCGAGGTGGCCGTACGAGGCATACAGTTCGAACGAGCCTTCGATCGAGTCCAGGGGCCCACGAATGCCGGCCAGACCCTGGAAGATGTTGGTGGCGACGTCCGAGGTCCGCGGCCCCACCTCGGTGAAGCGACGGCTGAAGGTGAAGTCCGCGTCCGGATCAGCCCGGCTGTTGAGAATGGTCTGTAGATCGGTAGGGATGAAGGGGTTGTCGGCCGACACCGTCAGGCCCGTCGCCGGCGTCGGGGCCAGCTCAGTCGCCGAGGAGGTGTTGCTGAAGTTGAACTGGCCGAACGCCTCGATCCGATCGGTCAGATCATAGTTGAAGGACGAATAGGCGGAGAACCGCTCCAGCGGCAGTTGAAGATAGTTGGCCGGGGAGAAGTTGTAGTTCCCGGTGCTGGCGTCCAACTCCGAACCGTCGGCGACATCGACATTCACCGTCGAGCCCGTGGAGGTGTAGCCGAACAGGCTTCCATTCTCGTTGAAGCCGAGGTTGCTGCCCCGCACCACGGTGCCCGCTGCCACGCCGTACTGGGCGAAGACGGAGTCGATGGCGGATTGCGAGGGCAGGTTGGTCGCGCTGACCACATACTTGCCTTCTTCGATCGTTCCCGACCCGGCGGAGTTTTCCGAGAAGTCGCGGTCGCCGGCCATCACGGCCGCCCGGTTCGCGTAGCCGAAGGAGAACACGGCATTGCCGCGGTCGTCGTTGAAGTTGCCGCCGACGGTGAGGTTGGCGCTCCAGGTCTCGCCGTCGCCTTTTTCGGTCAGACCGTATTGGACATCCGTCTCCACGCCTTCGAAATCGTCACGCATGCGGAAGTTGACCACGCCGGCGATGGCGTCCGAACCGTAGATGGCGGAGGCGCCGCCGGTCAGGATCTCGACGCTTTGGACCAGCGCGCTCGGAATGGTGTTCAGGTCGACGACGCCTGTGGCGTTCGACGGCATGGCGCGACGGCCGTTGATCAGCACCAGGGTGCGGGTGGTGCCCAGGCCGCGAAGTTCGACGTTGGCCTGCCCGCCGTTCGATGGGTTATTGGAGGTGTCCGTGACCGAGGCCACGAACTGCGGCAGTTCATTCAGAAGTTTTTCGACCGTGACGGCGCCGTTGTTCTGCAGGGCTTCCTGCCCGACGGTGACGACCGGGCTGCTGGCCACATAGTCTTGACGACGGATGCGCGAGCCGATGACCACGACCTCGTCGACGGAGGCGGCGTCATCTTGTTCAGGCGACGCGGACGCGTCTTGAGCCAGGGTGGGCGTGGCGACGGCAAGTGAGAGCGCGCCCGCGAGGATGGTCGTCGCCAGAAGGCGTCGGCGGCTGTGTTCCGAGATCAAGTTTAAGTCTCCTTTTTTTGGACAAGCGACGATCAGGCCGCCGCCCCTCGGGCGGCGGAATAAGAACGAGCGAGAAATGGTGGTCACTTTCCCCGGCAAGCTGAGGAACGTTAATCAGAACGACGTGCTCAGCAATAGACATTTGCCATTCGGCTGTATTGCCGATGCGGAAGTGTCGTATTATTGACACGACTACGCCACCGGCCAGTCTCTTTATTTGTATCTGATTAAATACATACTTCGTCTTACTCTATCTGTTCTGATACATTAAGTTTCACACATGAAACAGGAAGAGTGTCGGCGGCGGCCTGGGCGATAGCCTGCAAGGGTGCCCCACGCCTCTTCGCGCCCGGGCCGCCAGGCTCCTCTCTCTCGCTCAGGTGTGAAATAGCGCCGGCGCACGCGCCTTCGCTTCCAGCGGTCGCGCGCCCGTCCTGTCTGAGGTCCCGACGCTGAGCATGGCGATCAGACCGACGACCTCAGGCGCGACGTCATGCGGGTGCGGCACGTGCGGATGACCGAAGCCGCGCGCGGTGTCATCAGGGCCTGAAGCCGCCGGGTCTGCGGATCGCCGATCGCGCTCGCGGCCGCCGGAGAAGGACTACTGCAGTTCGGCTAACCGACCTCGTCCAGCCCGGCCGCGTCTAGCGTCGCCGACGGGGTGGGGATGTTCGCGCGCACGCCGCGCGACGGGTCCAGACCGCCCCGGCAAGCCGAAGAAGGCCGAAAGCCTCATCGGATGGATCCATGTGAGCGAGAATGTGTAGCATTGTCGGAAGACGTTTCTGCGGATGGCATTTTCGCTGCATTTTCAACGATGATTGAGAAAATAGCGCACCCGGAGCGATTCGAACGCCCGACCCCAGATTTGGGAACCAGAGAAAATATCATAAATTCAATACTTTATGAACCTACAACTGTAACAACCAGGCCCTCTGCGTCCGCAGACTGTCGAGCTTACAGATCGCGCGGTCTATGGCGCCTTGTCTGCTCGGCGCCACAATGGGAACTAGTCCAGGATCGGACACACGACATTTCGGGGAGCCTTGGCGCGCCCGCCAGCGTCTGCATGGCCAAGGGCCTTCATCGTCCGCAAAGCAACGTCCTCCAGCGACAAGACGGCAGACGCGTTCACCTTCGGCCGATCCATTCAGTCCAGCTTAGTCCGGCATCAGAGCGTGCGGCTGACTCCATGAGGCGCGGGTCCATCCTGCTGCACCGTCCGGTCCCCCTAGGCGCTCTGCTCGCCGGCCGCGGCCTCGGACGTCGAGAACGGGCGGCCTCCTGGCGACACAGGACACGCACCACGTCCCGTCCCATGGCCACCAGGGGCACCCCGGGCATGCCGGCCCATTGCCCATGTAGAAATTCCCCAGTCCCGGAAGCGTCTGCGACAGCCGCCGGCCGAAGAGCAGGCCGCAGGTCATGTCCCCGATCGTGAACGGATAGCCGACCCCGTTACCGGTGATGCGCCGGGTAGTCAGGGGGGGTGGCGACGTCGATGACCTCGATCTGGCCTTCGATGCCGGGAAGTCGCTTGCCGAGTTGGGCGATCACGGTGTCGGCGATCCGGGTCTTGAGGTCGTGATACTGGCCCGGCGAGTCGCCGAGCGCGTCCCAGCTGGCCCAGTCCGTCCCCAGCAGAGGAGGAGGTGTTCATGAGTATCCATTTAGGCCGGAGCACGCCCCATCCTTCGCGTGTCCGACATGGCCCGCAGAGCGAACTACTGCACCGGGGCGCTCGGCTTCGAACACGAGCGACGCAGTTGATCGCCGCGTGCGTGGCATTGAGGCCCTGATCATCTTCCAGAAGCGGTCGGTGCCCGTCCCCTCTGCGGGGGATCAATCTCCACGTCCTCGCAGGAACAGGATCACGGCGCCTCCGACCAATACGAGGCCGGCCAGGCTGGTTGCGTAGGCGGCGGCCACGAAAAAGGGCAGCCAAGGCAGATCGACAGCGCCGAAATTCTTGAACAGCAGCAGTGCGACGCTGCCCATATAGCCGGTGGAATCCGCCACATAGATCAGGAAGCCGGCGGTCGCGACTGTGCCCGAATAGGCGATCATCCGGTCGAACAGCATGGCGTTGAAGGGGGTATAGGAGAGGTATAGGCCCGCACCGGCGGCGATCATCCAGGCGATCGGCGACAGCAGCCCCTGCTGGAAGGCGAAGGTCGAGGCGCCCAGGATGGCGAAACCGGCCAGAATGACGCCGTGCATGAACAGCAGGGCCCGTCCGTTGTTCTTCACCGCGATCAACACACCCATCGCCGCCAGCGACAGGGCCGCCACCGGCCCCTCGCTGGCGGTGAAGACCGAGGCGGCGTCGCCGTAGCCCAGCGCCTGCCAGATTTCGGCGGCGAAGTTGTCGCGCAGGTCGCGGAAGGCCGTCAGCATGACATAGGCGGCGACCAGCAGCACCAGCACCGGCCAGTGCGCGGCCAGGAAGGCGGCGCGTTCCCTGGCCATCATCGGTCGGCGCGCCACGCGCTCGGCCTCGTCTGCTGGACTGGGCGGGGGCAGGGCGGCGAGGGCGAGGACCGAGATGGCCAACAGGGGCATGAAGATCGCCCCGACGGCGGCCGGCATCCAGAACTCGCTGACCTGCCACCCTTCCATCAGCGTCTTTCCGACCGATTTTACGACGCCCGATGACAGGATGAAGCTCGCGCACAGGATCGCGCCCAGAACCTCGCTGGTGCGCCGTCCCTCCATGAAGCCGAACACCAGACCCCAAATCAGACCGAGCGGCAGGCCGTTCAGGAACAGGGCCGCCACGTTCCACGGCGCGGGCGTGACCGCGAACAGAACCAAAGCGATCCAGGAGAATCCGATCAGCAGGACAATGGCGATCGCCCGCCGTTCGGGCCGCATCTCGGAGACCACCTTGACGCCGATCAGCTTGGACAAGGCGTAGCCGAGGACCTGCGCGATCACGAGGGCGATCTTGTAGTCCAGGGCGAAGTCCCAACCGGCCACGGTGTCGAAGGTCGCGGCGGTGAAGGGTTTGCGGAAGGCGTACATCGAAAAATAGGCGCAAAACCCCGCCAAACCCGCGAACGTTACAAAGACAACAGGGTTGGCCTTGGCCAGCCACAGCCGGATCCGGTTCATCATTTGACATCATCCTGTGGCACCGATGTGGTCTAGACCACTGCTGCGACGCTTGGATGACGAGGATGGTGGAATGAGGGGGCGGTACGACGTCGCTGTGGTCGGGGCGGGAATCGTCGGCCTGGCCTGCGCCTTGGCCGCTGCGCGGCGTGGCCTTTCGGTGGTGGTGATCGACCGTGACACCCAGGCGAACGGGGCCTCGATCCGAAACTTCGGCTTCGTCACCGTCACCGGCCAGCCGCGCGGTCTGGTGTGGCGCCGCGCGCGCCGCAGCCGCGCCGTATGGGACGAGATCGCGGCGCAGGCGGGCGTGCCGATCCTGCAACGCGGCCTTTGGCTGCCCGTGCGGCGCCCCGAAGCCGCTGCGGTGCTGGAAGCCTTCATGGCCACCGAGATGGGCGAAGCCTGTCGTCTGATGACGTCGGACGAGGCGCGGGCCCGGTCGCCGGAAACGACCGGGCCTGACACGGTCGCCGCCCTCTGGAGCCCCCATGATCTGCGTGTGGACTCCCGCACGGCCATCCCGCGACTGGCGGCCTGGCTGGAGGAGAGTTTCGAGGTCGCGTTTCTGCGTCAGACTGTCGTCCAGGCGGTCGAGCCGCCGCGCGTCGTCACCGGCCGGGGCGTCGTCGAGGCCACGCGGGTGGTGATCTGTCCCGGCGACGATCTGGTCGGTCTGTTCCCCGATTGCCTGGCTGACGCCGGCCTGATGCGCTGCAAGTTGCAGATGATGCGGCTGGCGTCGCCCGGTTTCGTCCTGCCGGCGCCGGTCATGTCCGATCTCGGCCTGGTTCGCTACGGCGGCTACGCCGACCTGCCGGAGGCCGCCGCCTTGCGCGCGCGGCTGGAGGCGGAGCAGGGCGATGCCCTGGCTCACGGCGTCCACCTGATCGCGGTGCAGGACGCCGACGGCGCCCTGGTCGTGGGCGACAGCCACCATGACGCCGCCACTCCCGATCCCTTCGCCAGCGAGGCGGTCGACCGGCTGATCCTGGACGAGTGGCGCGCCGCCACCGGCCAGCCCGCGCCGCCCGTCCTGCAACGCTGGACGGGGACCTATGCCCGCGGTCCGCACGCCGACCTGATCGCCGCGCCGCACTCCTGTGTGCGGCTTGCCCTCATCACCGCCGGCAACGGCGCCTCGACCGGCTTCGCCTTCGGCGAGGAAGTGATCGCACATCTGTTCGAGGAGACTTCCGAACCATGACCTCTATCCGCGACAGCTTCGACATGGTTGTCTTCGACTGGGCCGGCACAATGGTCGATTTCGGCAGCCGCGCGCCCGTACTGGCGCTGATGGAGGCCTTCGCCGCCTTGGGCGCGCCCGTCACCGAAGAGGAGGCGCGCCGCGACATGGGGCGGGCCAAGGCCGACCACGTCCGCGCCCTGTTCGAACAGCCTCGGGTCAATCAGGCTTGGCAGGTGGCACGGGCAGCCGCGCCGGATCAGCAAGCCGTCGACCAAGTCATGGTCGAACTCCAGGCGCCGATGATCCGTCTGGCCGAGGAGACGGCGGATCTGATCCCCGGCGCCGCGGACGCCGTGGCGGATCTGCGCGGCCTGGGTCTGAAGATCGCCTCCTGCACCGGATACACCCGCGAGATGATGCAGGCGATCTTGCCGCGCGCCGCCGCTCAGGGGTACGCACCCGACCTGGTGGTCTGCGCGCACGAGACGCCGCAGGGTCGGCCCTCGCCGCTGATGATCTACAAGGCCGGCGCCGACCTGGGCGTCTGGCCCCTGTCGCGCGTGGTCAAGGTGGACGATGCGGAGGTGGGCGTCGCCGAGGGGCGCAACGCGGGGTGTTTCACCATAGGCGTGGCCGCCTCCGGCAATATGGTCGGCCTGACCGCGCAGGCCCTGGCTGACCTGAGCTGCGATGATCGCGCGGTTCTGTTGGACGTCGCCGCCGAACGGCTGCGCGACGCCGGCGCCGACCTGGTCATCGACACGGTCGCCGATCTAATCCCCGCCTTGGAAACCGAGGCGGCGCGACGGGCTATCCTGCTCTAACGCACCCGGATATCGACGCTGATTTTCAGGGCGTCATGGCGCCAGTATTCGCGGTCGAACTCGACCACCCGGCCATGGGCGTCATAGCTGGTACGGACCACGTTCAGGCCGGGCAATCCGGACTTGACCTGAAGCGCCTCGGCTTCGCCACGCGTCAGGGCGCAGGGCTGCATGTCCACCCGGTTGCGGGCCACGGCGATATTGTAAGCGGATTTCAGAACGCTGGTCAGCGAGCCGTCCAGCGGGTGGCTGAGCAGATCCGGGGCCATGGCGGCGTCGACGATGATGGTCTCCACCAGCACGGCGCGGCCATCGACGGAGCGGCGTCGGCGAATCCGGTATAGGGGCGCGCCCACCGCCCGGTCGAAGATGGGGGCCAGGGCGGGGGTGCAGGTGATCTCGGTCTTGCTGAGCGTCTCGGTTTCCGGATGTCGGCCCTGGGCCTCGACATAGGACATGAAACCTTCCCAACGCGTCGGGTCATAGACCACGGGCGGAGGCGAGACATACCAGCCGCTGCGGTCCTTGCGATAGATGACCCCCTCGGCCTCCAATTGGAACAGGGCCTCGCGGACCGTACCGCGCGCGACACCGCCGCCGACCTGCAACTGACGTTCTGAGGGCAGGCGCTCGCCCGGCTTCAGCTCTCCACCCGCGATCCGGGCGGCGATGGCGTCGCGCACCCCAAGATAGTGGAGAATGTCCGGCTGCGTCATGGGATCGCTCGATCGACGGTCGATTCCCGCCCCGCCGGAAAATGAGAAGTCGCGTCTGCCGGGTCAAGCGATCGGTATCAGACCACTGACGGTTCAGACATCCGCCGTCCAAGCTTCACGAAAATTTCGCCGAAGCTCGCCTCCATCTGGTCTATACCAAAATTGAAAAGGGGGATTTGATCCATGTCAAATGATCGGCGGTCTTTCCTGCGGGGCGCGCTGGGCGGCGTAGCGGCCGGCGCAGCCTTGAACCTGCTGCCGGCGACGGTGCGCAAGGCCATGGCCATTCCGGCCAACAACGCCACCGGCACCATCATGGACGTCGAGCACGTGGTCATCTTCATGCAGGAGAACCGCGCCTTCGATCACTATCTCGGCGCCCTGAACGGCGTGCGCGGCTTCGGCGATCCCCGCCCGCAACCTCTGCCCGGCGGCGCCACGGTCTGGCGCCAGCCCAGCGATGAACATCCGGACGGTTTTGTCATCCCCTTTCACGGGGATTCGCGCACCACCAACGCCTATACGGTCGATGGATCGGACCAGGGGCATAAGGCCGCCGTCACCATCGTCAACGGCGGCCGCTATGACCAGTGGGGCCATTCAGGCGAGCTGCACAAGCGGATGGCCTATTACAAGGCCTCGGACCTGCCGTTCTACTACGCCCTGGCCAGCGCCTTCACCGTCTGCGACGCCTACCACTGCTCGACCCTGACCCAGACCTATCCGAACCGACTCCATCTCTGGACCGGATGCAACGGCGGCGGAAAGGTCGGCGGCGATCCGGAGATGAGCAACTACGGCGAGGACGAGACGCCCAGCGCCGATATGGCCGAGGACAGGCCGATGGCCCGCGGTTCGCACGAATGGACCACCTACGCCGAACGGCTCCAGGCGGCGGGCGTCAGTTGGAAGGTCTATCAGGAATACGACAATTTCGGCGACAATATCCTGTCGGTGTTCAAGCCGTTCCGGCCGTGCCCCAAGGATTCGCCCCTGTATCAGCGCGGCCGCGCCTGGGTGTCGGAAGACAAGACCGGCGCGGATCGCACCCGCTCGGACGGCGAACAGCTGGTGGAGGCCTTCCGCGCCGACATCGCCGGCGGGCGGCTGCCCCAGGTGTCGTGGATCGTCACGGCGGCGGATCTGTCCGAACATCCTCAAGCCGAGCCGTCAAAGGGCGAGCATGTCTGCGCCAAGCTGATCGAGGCCCTGGTCGATCATCCGGAGGTCTTCTCCAAGACCGTCTTCATCGTCAACTATGACGAGGCCGGGGGCTTCTACGACCATGTCCAGCCGCCCATGCCGCCCCTGACGCCGGACCAGGGGCACAGCACGGTCTCCGTCGCCGGAGAAGCCAAGATCTATGGGCCGGACGCCGATCCAGCCCATCGTGGGGCGCATCCCCTGGGGCTGGGCATTCGGGTGCCCGCCATTGTGGTCTCGCCCTGGAGCCGCGGCGGCTTCGTCTGTTCGGAGGTGTTCGATCACACCTCCACGCTTCAGTTCCTGGAAAAACGCTTCGGCGTCAGGGAAGAGAATATCAGCGACTGGCGTCGGACCGTCTGCGGCGACCTGACCTCCGCCTTCGACTTCGCGCGTCCGAACCAGGACTGGGCGGCCCTGTCCCTGCCGGCCACGGCCGACTACATGCAGCGCGTCGCCCGTTCCAAGGCTGCGCCCAGCCTGCGGATTCCGGAGCGCCAGACGCCGGCCTTCCAGGACGGACCGCAGCGTGGTGCGCGCGCCTTGCCCTATGACCTGGCCGCCACGGCCCGCGTCGTGGACGGGGCGGTCATGATTGATCTGGTCAATAGCGGGCGGACTGGCGCGGTCTTCCAGGTGTTCGACAACAGCGACCGAGCGGGGCCCTGGCGCTTCACCTTGGGATCGGGTGAAGCCTATACAGCTGGACATTGGAACGACGGCCGGCCCGACGTCTATGATCTGACGGTTCACGGTCCCAACGGCTTCTATCGTCGGTTCGCCGGCGACGCCGCGCACCCCCAGCCCCAGGTGACGATCTCCACCGACGCCAAGGGTCTTCTGACGGTCGGGCTGACCGGTGCGCAGGAGGGGACGGCCCAGGCGGTGCTGGACATGGACGCCGCCTATCCCCTGTCCGAAGGTGAGGCGCGCCGCCGCTTGACCCTTCGTCCCGGGACGGAGGCGCGTTCGGTCTGGGATCTGCGCGGCAGCGACCATTGGTACGATCTGACCGTGACCCTGGCCGACGATCCGACCTTCATTCAGCGCCTGGCCGGTCATGTGGAGACCGGTCGTCCCAGCCGCACGGACCCCGCCATCGGACGCATGCGCCTGTGACCGACGCCATGGCCGCTCGCCCGATTTCGACCCCGCTTACAGACGGACTTTCGATGACTTCTCCTGTGGATGCCGACGCCTTCTTCACCGAACTGTCGGACCTGTTCAGCCGACTGGGTGCGCTGCATTACGGCGAAGACGTCAGTCAACTGGAGCATGCCCTTCAGACCGCGCATCATGCGCGCGTCGATGGGGCGCCGCCGGCCCTGGTGGCGGCGGCCCTGCTGCACGATGTCGGCCATATGATGCAGAAGGCCGGCGAGGACGCCGCCGATCGCGGCATCGACACCCGCCACGAACATATCAGCGCCGGCTATCTGTCGCGCGCCTTCGGCCCCGAAGTGACCGAGCCGGTCCGGCTGCACGTCGCGGCCAAACGGTGTCTGGCGACCACTGCGCCGGGCTATGTCGATCGCCTCAGCGCCGCCTCGCTCCAGAGCCTGGCCCTGCAGGGCGGGCCGATGAGCCCGGCCGAGGTCGAAGAATTCATGGCCTCGCCGGCGGCCGAAGCCGCCCTTCGGCTGCGCCGCTACGACGAACTGGGCAAGGCCCAGGGCGTCGAGGTCGCCGGCTTCGAGGCCTATCGCGAGCTTCTCTGCGACCTGATCAACCGCAGGGCTGAAACCTAGTTTTCATTTCAACTATGGGGGTTGTTGAATGAGTAAGCGTTTCCATCGTCGCCGGTCCGGATAGCCGGGCCAGCGAGAGAATGACCGACGTCGCCTGAAGCGACGTCGCTACAGCCGAACACGATCGGCCGGGGGGCCAACAGGGTGATCGCCACCGACGGGGCGCGCACGTGCGTCGCTGATCGCTGACGGCTGCCTCGCGCCGACCCTGATCAGTCGAACCGAAATCACATCAGGATCAATGGAGACAGTCATGTCGCGTCATGTCATCGCCCGCGCGCGGGCCGCTCATCGTCAAACCTTCACCGGCGCCGATTTGCGCACGGTGCTTCTGGCGGGTTCCGCCGTTCTTGCGGCCTCGTCCGCCCACGCTCAGACGGTTCAGTCACAAGCCACAGCTGCGGCCGAGGTGGACGAGGTCGTCGTCACGGGTCAGCGTCTCAGCACCGCCAACGCCATCGAGGCCCAACGCCGGTCGGGCGTGGTCTCCAGCGTGATCTCGTCCGATGACCTGGGCAAACTGCCCGACGCCAACGTCGCCGACGCCCTGGCGCGCGCGCCGGGCATCAATGTGGTGGTGAACCAGGAAACGGGCGAGGGCGAATATGTCTCGGTCCGGGGTCTGGCCGGCACCTTCAACGCCTATTCGATCAACGGCGTCCGCGTCGCCCTGACCGACCCCGACAGCCGCAAGATGTCGATGACGGTCCTGCCGCCCAACGGCCTGAAGAGCATCACCGTCTCCAAGACGCTGACGCCCGACATGGACGGGGACGCCATCGGCGGCTCGGTCAACTTCCAGACCCCGACGGCCTTCGACTTCACCAAGCCGGTGGCGCGCGCCTTCCTCAGCTACGGGATCAATGACCGGGCGCAGGAACAGGGCGAGGAAGACGGTTCGGGCCAGATCCAAATGGACTTCGCCAGCCGCCTGTCCTCCGACAGCCGATTCGGCGCCTTCGTCTCGTTCAACTACGGCAAGAGCAATAGCCTGAACGAAGAAACCGAAAACGACGGCGAGTGGGAGCCCTACCGCTGGCGCAAGGATAGTGAAGAAGCGATAGACGAGCGCTCGATGTACCTTCCGGGCATCGACCTCGACTACCGGCGTATCGAACAGGAGCGTTTCGGCGGAAACTTCTCGCTGGATTATCGCGGAGACACGAACGACTTCTATCTCCGCGGCCAGTACAGCCGTCTGGAGCGGACCGGCACCAACGACTACACCGATTTCCGCAGCAGAAAGACCAAGCGCCTTCAGCAAGTCGATGTGGAAAACTCAAGCCTGATCCAGCCGGACGACGCCGTCGTCGGATTCGGCGCCAAGGGCCGCATCTACAGCTACACCGTCGCTCAGATGAAAGACTTCGACGCCGACGGCCTGATCACCGACGCCGACCGCCAGAGCAGTTCGTCCTACTGGTCATTGTTTGGTCGGTCCGGTGTTTGGCAGCCTGAGACCTTCCAGTTCGCCCGCACCTTCCAGACCCTGGACCAGACCTCGACCCTGGGCACGATCAACCTGGGCGGCCAAAGCCGTCTGAACCGCCTGACCCTGGACTATGATCTGAGCTACAGCGCCGGCGAGAAGGGCGGCCCGGACAGTTTCTCGGTCACCTACAACTGCGACGCCTGTTCGGCGCCGTTCAATCAGACGGGTCTGCTGTGGTCGTCCTACGATCCGCGCTTCCCGATGCCGCAACTGCCGGCCTTCGCCCAGAACGCGCAGAACGATCCCAACCTGTTGCCCTATGACGGCGGCGGCCGCAGCCGCGACAAACAGACCGACGCGCGCACGGCGTTCAAGTTCGACGCCGTCTATGAGATGGAAGGCCTCGTCCGTCACCTGAAGGCGGGCGTGAAGATCCTCCGGTCTGAACGCGAATATGACGCCACGCCGATCTGGGGCGGTTCGTTCGACAACACGCCTCTGGAGGGCAAGAGCCTGGGTCAGTCGGGCCTGATTGATCGCGAGGTCGGCTCCGTTCTGAATGGCCGCTATTACTATGGCGCCATCCTGAACCGGGACAAGGTGATCGCCGCCATCGAGGCCGCCCAGAAGGCCAATCCGGTCAACTATTCCTACGCTGATCTGAACTCGAGCGATAAGAGCGGCGAAGAGACCATCTACGCCGGTTACGGTCTGGCCAGCTTCCAGTTCAACGCTCTGGACGTGGTCGCCGGCCTGCGGGTGGAACATACCGAAGTCACCAACACCAACTGGATCGAGGACGACGCCCAGACCGGCTTCGGCGACACCGACAGCAACTACACGAACGTCCTGCCCAGCGTGACGGCCATCTACCGTCCGTCGGACAACTTCGTCTATCGCGGCGCGATCTGGACCAGCTTCTCCCGGCCGGAGTTCAGCAATATCTCGCGCGGCGTGAGCGTCAGCCGGGCGTCGCCGCGTCCCGGCCAGACCCTGGGCGACATCGTCTCGATCAGCCGGGGCAATCCCGACCTGAAACCGGCCGAGGCCCTGAATCTGGACGTTTCGGCCGAATATTACCCGGACCGTTCCAGCCTGGTCTCCATCGGCGTCTTCCACAAGAAGATCGACCACTTCATCTTCACCAACGGCAGCGCGGTCGACGCCGACACCCAGGAAGGCACGATCACCATCAGCCAACCCAAGAACGGTGAAACGGCCAAGATCACGGGCGTCGAACTGAACCTGATCAAGTCGTTCGAGGGCATGGACGCGCCCTTCGACGGCTTCGGCGTCGAGGCTAACCTGACCCGTCAGGTCAGCGAGGCCGAAACCGGTCTGGACTACCGCAAGGGCCGGTCGATCTCCTTCATCCAGGCGCCGGACCTGATCTACAACGCCTCTCTGACCTATCAGAAATACGGCTTCGAAGCCCGCCTGTCTTACCAGTACCAAGGCGCCTATATCGAAGACCTGCGCGACAACGCCGTGGATAAATGGGTCCAACCGAACAAGAGCCTGGACTTCCACTCGCGCTACAACTTCCGCCCCGGTCTGACGATGGACTTTGACGTCCAGAACATCCTGGACGGCCATCGCTACTACACCACCAAGGGCGAGAGCCCCTCGTACCAGAAAGACTATATGGAGCCGGGTCGGAACTTCCTGGTCCGCTTGGCCTACTCCTACTGATCCGAAGATGAAGCGCCGGCCCGCCCCCGATCCTGCGATCGGGGGCGGGCTAGGCAGCCGCCGGCGACCAGGTTTTCATCCGACGAATGCGCTGGAGCCCTGGCTCCGCGCGCGCGATTCAGTTGGCGACCAAGATGTCGGTGCGGCTTTCCCGCGCGGCGGCTTCGATGGCGGGAGGGGCCGGACGGTCGGTGACGATCAGATCCACCTGAGACCACTCCGCCGCAATGCTCCGGCCGGGCGCTTCGAACTTCGAGGCGTCGGCGAGGCAGATCGTCCTGCGGGCGTTCGGCAGGACTGCTCGCGCAAACTCAGCCTCTTCCGGTTCGTGGTCCAGAAAGCCCCGCGCGGCGTCTATGGCGACGATGGAGAAGACGGCGAGATCGGGCACGAACCGGTTGGCGTATGCCGCCGCCTCGGCGCCAAAGGCCGCGCGATAGGTCGTGTTGACCGCGCCGCCCGCCAGGAACAGTCGCGCCTCCGACGTCGCCGCCAGTTCGCTGGCGGTTTCAAGGCTGTTGGTGACCACGGTCAGGTTGCGCATCGATGCGATCTCGCGCGCCATCCAGAAGGCCGTCGTGCTGGAATCCAGCAGCAGGGTCATGCCCGGCTCGACAAGGTTCGCCGCGCAGGCCGCGATCCGCTTCTTGGCCTCCGCATTGACATTGAGCCGCTGGCGCCAGGGCGCCTCGGCGCGCCGGTCGCGCAGGCGGACGCCACCGTGCACCTTCCGCACCGCACCGTCCAGTTCCAGGCGCCGTATGTCTCGACGCACGGTTTCTTCCGAGACGGCGAAGGCCGTCGCCAGGTCGGCGATCGTGCAGGATCCCTGATCAGACAGGGCCGAAAGAATGGCGTCGAGCCTGGCCGTCTGATTCAACCTATCCCCCTTTAATGCACCACTATGTGGCATGTGGCGCTCTTCGTCGTCAAAAGCCACACGAAAACACAAAATGCCACAATAGTTCACATCCGTGTCATAGGGATGGCGTAGATCGTCCACTGAGACGGCTTGGCGCCGTCCAGCTCAGGGGATGTCATCATGGTTCTTTCAAACACGCGCTCCGGCGCGCGCGCCCTGCTGTGCGGCGTTGCGCTTGCCGCAGTCCTGCCCGCCGCAGCCTTGGCCCAGCCCACCGAGGCCCAGACGACGCAGGGCCAGGCGTCGGCCGAGCCCGCCAGTCTCGCCGAAATCATCGTCACAGGCTCACGCAACGCCACGCGTCGCGCCGAGGCGGAACAGCGTCAGGCCGACATCGTGTCGGAGGTGATCTCCGCCGATGAACTGCTGACCATTCCTTCTACCAGTGTGGCCGCCGCCCTGAAGCGACTTCCGGGCGTGAGCACCGTCAACGACCGCGGCACGGGCGACGCCCGCTACGTCAGCATTCGCGGTCTGGACAGCGCCCTGAACGTCTACACAATGAACGGGGTGCGCCTAGCGACGTCGGGCCGCGACAACCGCGCCGTGGCCCTGGATCTGCTGCCGCCGGACGGCCTGGACACGGTGCGCGTGGTCAAGAGCGTGACCCCGGATCTCGACGGCGACGCGGTCGGCGGCACCATCGACTTCCGCCTGCCCAGTCCGTTCGATTTCGACGAGAACCTCGCCACCCTGTCCGCCCGCGCCAGCCGCGAGAACATCGCCGACAAGACGGCGACCGACCTGACCGGCGCCTTTTCGACCTTCCTGAACGAGGCCAAGACCCTGGGTCTCTATGGCGTCGTCTTCCACACCGAGCGGACCATCACCGACGAGCGCAACGAGAACATCAGCTACAACACCAGCTGGCGTCCGGACGGCGTCCTGCCCGCCGACAATATCGTCTTGCCGGAGAGCACCGAGCTGCGGCTGGTCTCGCACGGCCTGGACCGCTTCGTGAACGACATCGATCGCACCGGCGGCAACTTCACCCTGGAATACCGCCCATCGGCGGATGACGCCCTGCATCTGCGCGGCCTCTATTCGCAGTGGAAGAATGATCAGCTGCACGACTATATCGACGTCAAGACCAGCCTGAACGCGGCCGGGGAGATCGACGGCTTCTCGTCACTGATGGGCGCCGAGGTGAAGCAGGAGGACAACCGGCTGGCCATGATCGACTTCGGCGGCCGCCACGTCCGCAGCGCCTTCGAACTCGACTACGACATCGCCTATACCTACGGCCGGACCGAGACGCCCAACCAGTGGTATATGGAATATGTCACTGACGACAGCCTGCCGATCTTCAACACGCCGATCAGCTTCGACGCCTCGGACAGCAAACACCCGACCTGGGTGTTGAGCGAGGCCCAGTCGACGGCCATGCTGAACCCCGACAATCTGAAGTTCGACTATGCCGAACTGTATCGTCGGATTTCGGAAGATTCCCAGGCCTTCGCCTCGACCAACCTGACCTGGTCGCCCGAAAGCCAGGGTCTGATCAAGACGGTCAAGGGCGGCTTCCGGTTCCGCCGGTCCCAGCGTGACTATGACCAGCAGCAGGATGTCGACAGCGGCACGCGCGACATTCCCGGCCTGGCCAGCGGCTCGGCCCTGTCCAATCACAGCGACCTGATCGCCGGTTCGATCGACCATTTCGACGATGACCACTATCGCGACGGCACGCGTTTCGGCACGATCCTGGAGATGAACCGGGTGCTGGCCCTGCTGCAGGCCGCGCCGCGCGTGACTGACGAAGAATATCCCTGGAACCTGAACGACTCCACGGGCCATGAGACCAGCTACAGCGGCTACGCCATGGCGGTGCTGGAGCGGGGCGCCTGGTCGGCCACCGTCGGCGCGCGCCTGGAGCAGACGGACGTCCATAATGAGGCGCTGGTGACGACCGAGGACGCCGACACCGGCGTCGTCACACGCGAGTTCGGCGGCGAGACCGGCACGACCGAAACCAGCTACACCGAGTTCCTGCCCAGCCTGCACGTCGATTGGCGCCCGAACGCCGACTGGACCGTCCGCGCCGCCGTCTGGACCTCGTTCGCCCGGCCGAACTTCACCGACATCTCCAAGGGGATCAACGTCGAATCCAACGGCGACCGGATCGTCTCAATCTCCATGGGCAATCCCGATCTGAAACCGGCAAAGGCGCTGAACTTCGATCTGGGCGTGCAGTACTCCGGCGACCAGGGCTTCCTGTCGGTGGGCCTGTTCCGCAAGGAAATCGACAACTTCATCTACGTGTCTGCGGGGTCGCAGGTGATCGTCGGCGAGGACGGGGTGCCGATCACCACCTCGGCCAACGGCAAGGACGCCAGCATCTGGGGCGTCGAACTGGCCGGTCGTCGCGACCTGATCGCCGGCTTCTCGGCCTGGGCCAACTATACCTACCAGCCGAGCAAGGCCGATCCGGGCATCGCCTGGCGCGACAGCGTCGAAGTCGGCCTGCCCAATGCCCCCGAGGTGCTGGGCAATATCGGCATCGGCTACAAGCGCGACCGGTTCGACGCCGACCTGGGCTACAGCTATCGCGGCCGCTACATCGCGACCCTGCGGGCCAATGCTCTGGACGAATATATCCAGCCCCAGGCGACGCTCGACTTCGGCGCACGACTGCAGCTGACCGATCAACTGGTGCTCAGCCTCTATGGCGAGAACCTGACGGGCGAGGCCGGCTACTGGGCCACGCGCGGCAAGTCGGAACGCTACACCATCGGCTATCAGACCGCGCCGCGCATGCTGGGTCTGGGCCTGACCTGGCGTCGCTGAGGCGGCTCGCCTCATCGTCTTAAGCCTGTCGCCCGCGCCGGTCATAAGATCGGCGCGGGCCCCTGTTTCGGAAACACATCATGTCTGTCGATCGGCGATCTCTTCTGGCGGGCGGCCTGGCAGGCGGTCTGGGCGCGGCCCTGGCGGCGGGCCTTCCGGCGTCTCTGGCGCGGGCCCTGTCCATTCCGGCCGATGTCCGCAAGGGCACGATCGAGGATGTGGCGCATGTGGTCATACTGATGCAGGAGAACCGCAGCTTCGATCATTATTTCGGAGCCATGGCGGGCGTGCGCGGCTTCGGCGATTCCCATCCCATTCCCGTCGCGTCGGGCCCCGACGGCGCACCGCGCGACGTCTGGACCCAGACCGACCGCACGGTCCAGCCGCCTGCGGACATCAGCCCCTTCCATCTGTCGACTGAGGCGAATTTCGACCTGATGCGGATGGAGGGCACGCCCCACCACTGGCCCGACGCCCAGGCCGCCTGGGACCAGGGGCGGATGGCGCATTGGCCCGAGGCCAAGACCCAGCGCGCCCTAGGCTACTACAGGCGCGAGGACATTCCGTTCCAATACGCCATGGCCGAGACCTTCACCCTCTGCGACGCCTATCACTGCTCGGTCCAGACCGGCACCAACACCAATCGGCTGTTTCTGTTCAGCGGGACCAATGATCCACACGGTGTCGCCGGCGGTCCGGTGGTCGACAATGTCGACGACGACCTGAACAAGCCCGACGACGACCAGCCGCGCTACAACTGGACCACCTATGCCGAGCGGCTCCAGGCGGCGGGGATCGACTGGCGCCATTATCAGAATCTGGCTGACAATTTTGGCGACAACCCCGTCCAGAATTTCATGGCCTACCGGCGGGCCTGGCGCGACGAGCCCGGCTCGGATCCCGCGCTGAAGGACCGCGCCCTGACGACGCGCGATCTGGACCAGCTGAAGGCCGACGTGTTGGGCGGCCGTCTGCCGCAGGTGTCATGGATCATCGGCACGGCCGAGGGGTCTGAACACCCCGGCCCGTCCAGCCCGGCCCAGGGCGCCGACTATATGGCGCGCGTGATCGACGCCCTGACCGCCGACCCTGCCGTCTGGGCGCGCACCGTGCTGTTCATCAATTTCGACGAGAACGACGGCTTCTTCGATCATGTGCCGCCGCCCGCCCCTCCGTCGCCCGATCCGGAGGCGCCGGGGGGTTTCGCCGGCGCCTCGACCGTCTCGACGGCCGGTGAATACCATCGTCTGCCCGCGCCCGGCGCCGACGGCGACACGGCGGAGTTCCGGGGTCGGCCTTATGGTCTGGGGCCGCGCGTGCCTATGTATGTCCTGTCCCCCTGGTCGCGGGGCGGCTGGGTCCATTCGGAAGTCGCGGATCACACCTCCGTCATCCGCTTTCTGGAGCGCCGGTTCGGCGTGATGGAGCCCAGTATCTCGCCCTGGCGACGCGCGGTCTGCAGCGACCTGACGACCGCCTTCGACTTCGCGACGCCCAACGACATGGATTTCGCGCGACTGCTGCCGGACACCACGGACGCCCGGGCACGGGCCGCAGCCATCCCGCATCAGCCGACTCCGGTCCTGCCCGCCGATCGGGCCCGGCCTCGTCAGGAACCGGGTGAAAAACCGACCCGTTCAACCCGCTATCGGCTCAGCGCGACCTGCGACCTGAGTGCGGACAGGAGCGAGGCTACGCTGACATTCTCGGTTCAGGGCGAGTTGGCCGCTGTCTTCCATGTCTATGACCGTCTCCATCTGGACCGGATCCCTCGTCGCTACACCGTCGGGGCGGGCGAAAGTCTGCAGGGCGTGTGGGCGCTGGCGCCTGACGCGGGGCGACACGACCTCTGGGTTCTGGGACCGTCAGGGCTGGTCGACCATTTCGTCGGGTGACGCACGGCGTTCCAACGGGTCGCAAGTTCACGGCCCTGTCAACTCTGATCATAATCGAGTCGGAGGCCGTCAATGGAGGGAAGCCTGGCGAAGGCGCTCATGTCTGAGCAAATGGCGCACCCGGAGCGATTCGAACGCCCGACCCCCAGATTCGTAGTCTGGTGCTCTATCCAGCTGAGCTACGGGTGCGGCTGCCTTGCGGCGAGGGCGGGTCTTTAGCCGTAGAAACCGGCGGGCGCAAGCGGGGGAATGCAGTTTCTGCGTGGTCGGCGGTTGGCGCGGGCGCCGGGACGGCCTAGGTCGGTAAGCGACGCCCTCCCTCGTCCGGATTTTCTCATGCATTTCATCCGCCGTGGCCTCGCCGCCCTGCTCATTCCCGTCATCCTCGCCGGCTGCCAGACGGCGGGCGCGGGGGCGCCGACAGCGGTAGGGACCCAGGTTCAGGGTCAGGGTCAGGCGACGACGCCAACGGCCGGAGCGCCTGCGCGCGGCCCCTTCGTCGCGGCGGCCAATCCGCTGGCGGTCGAGGCCGGGATGAAGGTGCTGCGGCGCGGCGGGTCGGCGGTGGACGCCGCCGTGGCCGTGCAGGCGGTTCTGGGCCTTGTGGAGCCCCAGTCGTCGGGTCTGGGCGGCGGGGCCTTCCTGATGAGCTATGCAGCGGCCACAGGGCAGGTGACGGCCTATGACGGCCGCGAGACGGCGCCGGCCTCGGCCACGCCCGAACTGTTCTATGAGGACGGCAAGCCCCTGGCCTTCATCGACGCCCTGTTGTCGGGGCGCTCGACCGGAGCGCCGGGCGCGGTGGCCATGCTGGCCCTGGCGCAAAAGGATCACGGCCGGCTGGTGTGGCGCGACCTGTTCGGCGAGGCCGAGCGGCTGGCGCGCGACGGCTTCGTGGTCAGCCCCCGCCTGGCCGGCATGATCAACGGCGCCGCGCCCCAGGCGAGAACCCGGTGGGCCCAGGCCTATTTCACCCGGCCGGACGGCGAACCCTATCGGGCCGGCGACGTGATGCGGAACCCCGCCTATGCCCGCACCGTGGCGGCCCTGGCGAACGAAGGGCCGGGCGTCCTGTATGGCGGCCGTATCGGTCGAGAGATCGCCCATACGGTGGCCGAGGCGCCGCGCCCCGGCGGCCTGACCGAGGCGGACATCGCCGCCTATCGCCCGCTGCGTCGCGACGCCCTGTGCCGGCCCTATCGGATCTATGTCGTCTGCGTTCCCCCGCCGCCGTCCAGCGGGGTGGCCCTGCTGCAGTTCCTGGCCATGGCCGAACAGACGCCCGATATCCGTCAGGGTCCCGACAGCCCGGCCGCCTGGGTCGCCTTCGGCCGGTTGCAGCGTCTGATGTACGCCGACCGCGACCGCTATGTGGGGGATGCGGACTTCGTGGGCGTGCCGATCGCCGGCCTGCTGGATCCGGACTATGTGGCCGCACGCGCCGCCCTGGTTCCGACGATCGAGGGGCCGGTCGAGGCCGGCGCACCGCCCGGATCGCCGCCGCGCGGCGTGGACCGCACGGCCGAGCCCGGCGGCACCTCGCACATGGTCATCGTCGATGCCGAAGGGAACGCGGTCAGTATGACGACCACGGTCGAGAGCATCTTCGGCAACGGCCGGATGGTCGAGGGCTTTTTCCTCAACAATCAGCTGACCGACTTCTCCTTCACCCCGAACGAGGACGGCCATCCGGCGGCCAATGCGGTGGCGGCGGGCAAGCGGCCCCGGTCGTCAATGACGCCGGTGCTGATCCTTGACGGTCAGGGCCGTCTGGTCGGGGCCATCGGCTCGCCGGGCGGGTCCAGCATCCTGGCCTATGTCGCCAAGGCCCTGATCGGGGTGATCGACTGGGGCCTGCCGATGCAGGAGGCCGTCGCCCTGCCCAATCTGGTGGTGCGCGGCGAGATGATCGGCGCCGATACAGCCCTGATCGCGCCGGACATCCGTGACGCCCTGGGTGCGGCGGGCATGAGCCTGCGTCCCAATGCGACCGAGACCTCCGGCCTGCATGGCGCCCTCTGGCGGAATGGACGCTGGGATGGCGGCGCAGATCCACGCCGAGAGGGGGTGGCGGTGTCGGAGGTCCAGGAACCCTAGGTCCGGACCAGCCGCCGGATCAGCGGCGCGGCTTGATCGACAGCTGGAAGGCGATCAGGCCCTCGTCCAGATCGGTGTCCAGGCCGTTCATGCCGCGCAACCCCTTGCCGGCGTCGATCTCGCGATAGACCAGACCGACCGAGGTCTGAACATCGCCCCGGCGATAGGCCACCCCGACGGAGGCGTCGCCCAGGAAGGCGCCCCGGTCCTGGGTATAGCCGGAACGGGCGTAGTCCCCGTCACGGGTGCGGGCGAAGTTGTAGCCGACCGCCCGGCCCGAACCGGCGGCGTACAGATACCAGCGCGCGCGTTCGCCGAAACGGGCGCTGCCGTCCGGCGCCAGACGATCCAGGCCCTCGCCGATCTTCAAGGTGGCGCCGGCCTCGGCCGAGCCGCCCTCGCTGCCGACGCCGAAACCGGCGTGAGGCGTCAGACTGACTTCCAGACCCGAGGCGGTGCGTCCTACCGGGCCGCGGAAGCCGCGCACATAGCGCAGGTCATAGGCGTCGGGATCCAGCACGGCCCGGTCCACCGGCGTGACCGGCAGGGGCGATCCGTCGGCCCGTTGCAAACGCCCGGCGGTTTCCAGCGTGACCCGGTCGGTGAAGGTCTTGCGATCGATCCAGACATCGCTGCGAACCCCGGCCGCCAGGCCCGAGCCGTCGTCAGGCCGGAACGCCGTCGGAATCTCGATATCGGCGCCGAAACGGGCGTCGGACGCGACGCGGAACCGGGTCTGATCGGTAAGGCGTGCGATATCGGCCTGAGTGGTTTGAGGCGCGGCGTCAAAGGCGTTTGGAGCCCAGGCCTGAGCGCGAGCATCGACCGCGCTGGCCATCGCCAGCACGCTCCCCATTCCACCGATCCAGGCCGCTACGCGCATTCGGTCTCCCCACCGTCCGCTGGTTGCACCCTGCACCAGACGCAACAGGAGTCCAACAGACATTTTCGCGACATTCTTTCGTCGCTTTTGAACGCCGCTTTCCGGTCGCGGTTCCGGAAATGCAGAAAGGCCCCGCTTTCGCGAGGCCCTTCAAAGTCTTGGTCGGAAGATTCCTGGCCGCCCCTACTGGCAGGCCAGGCACTCGTCATAGTCGGTCTTGGGCATGGAGAAGAGGTCGGGCTGGTTCGGGTCGATCACCACGTCCGCCTTGTCTTCCGCCCCGGCGAAGGCGGCGCGCTGCACCGACTTGGAGCGCAGATAATAGAGCGACTTCACGCCCCGTTCCCAGGCGGACCAGTGCAGCATGTGCAGGTCCCATTTGTTGACGTCGCCGGGGATGAACAGGTTCAGCGACTGGGCCTGGCAGATTTCCGGCGCGCGATCGGCGGCCAGTTCGACCACCCAGCGCTGGTCCAGCTCGAAGGCGGTCTTGAAGATGCCCTTCTCGTCCTCGTTCAGGGCGTCGATATGCTGGACCGACCCTTCCTGCTCCAGGATCGAGCTCCAGACGGCGTCGGTGTTGAGGCCCTTCTCGTCCAGCAGGCGCTCCAGATAGGGGTTCTTGACCGCGAACGAGCCTGACAGGGTCTTGTGGGTGTAGATGTTGGCCGGGATCGGCTCGATGCCGGCGCTCGTGCCGCCGCAGATGATCGAGATCGAGGCGGTCGGGGCGATGGCCAGCTTGTGGCTGAACCGCTCCATGACGCCGCGCTCGGCCGCGTCCAGGCAGGGGCCCTTTTCCTCGGCCAGCAGGCGGCTGGCCTTGTCGGCCTCGCGACGCAGATGCTTGAACAGGCGCATGTTCCATGACTTGGCCATCGCGCTTTCGAAGGCGACGCCTTGGCCCTGCAGGAAGGAGTGGAAGCCCATCAGGCCCAGACCGACCGAACGCTCGCGCTTGGCCGAATAGACGGCGGCGGCCATGGCGGGCGGGGCGCGGCGGATGAAGTCTTCCAGCACATTGTCCAGGAACCGCATCAGGTCCTCGACGAACTTCGGCTCTTCGCGCCATTCCAGGAAGGTCTCGGCGTTGACCGACGACAGGCAGCAGACGGCGGTCCGGTCCACGCCCAGGTGGTCGCGGCCGGTGTGCAGCATGATCTCGGCGCACAGGTTCGACTGTTTGACCTTCAGGCCCAGGTCGCGCTGGTGCGGCGCCATCTGGCGGTTCACCGTGTCGGAGAAGATCATATAGGGCTCGCCGGTCTGCATCCGGATGTCGAGCAGCTTGGTCCACAGCGAACGGGCGTCGACGGTCTTGATGACCGCGCCGTCCTTGGGCGACTTCAGGTCGAAGGTGGCGCCGGCCTTCACCGCCTCCATGAATTCGTCGGTGATATTGATGCCGTGGTGCAGGTTCAGGGACTTGCGGTTGAAGTCGCCCGAGGGCTTGCGGATTTCGAGGAACTCTTCGATCTCGGGGTGGTGGATGTCGAGATAGACGGCCGCCGAACCGCGACGCAGCGAGCCTTGCGAAATCGCCAGGGTCAGGCTGTCCATCACGCGGATGAAGGGGATGATGCCCGAGGTCTTGCCCGCGCCCTTGACCTTTTCGCCGATGGAACGGACGCCGCCCCAGTAGGTGCCGATGCCGCCGCCGTTCGAGGCCAGCGAGACATTCTCGTTCCAGACGTTCTGGATGCCGTCCAGGCTGTCGCTGACCGCATTCAGGAAGCAGGAGATCGGCAGGCCGCGATCCGCGCCGCCGTTCGACAGGACCGGGGTCGCCGGCATGAACCACAGGCGGCTCATATAGTCATACAGACGCTGGGCGTGTTCGGGGTCGTCCGAAAAAGCGGTCGAGACGCGGGCGAACATGTCCTGGTAGCTTTCGCCGGCCAGCAGGTACCGGTCTTCCAGGGTCTTCTTGCCGAAGTCCGTCAGCAGGGCGTCGCGCGAGCGATCCACCTGGACTGATTTCACGACAGTCAGATGCGGCTTCTCAGATGTCGCATTCGTCACAACACCTTGGAATTCCGTCGTCTTCAAAGCCTCGCCGCCAGCCATGGTCATCTGCGTCCTGAACAATAAACAGCCTAGAGCCACCTGCGCCGTGACCACATCATCTAGTGGTCTCAACGCTCCCTGAGCCCACATATAGGGCGCACATGCCTAATAACCCGTCAACGGCTTGACGGTCGCTTTGTAAGCGAATCGGTCGGACAAGTCGTCCACGCCTGGGGAAAATCCAGCCAGCAAGCCAGCAAACCGCTCGTCGCCCTTCGCAGCTGCGGTATCACGAACGCGTGATCGGAACATAGGGCGAGCTTGGCCGTTTGGCCCGTCCATGACCGTTTCAGAATTCCGTCCCTTTTTGATACGCGCCCTGACGGTCGCGCGAACCGAAATCGCCGCTTTGACGGCCCTGTTCGTCGCCGCTGTCGGCGTCATGAGCTTCGTCGAGATCGCCGACGACATGACGGAGGCCGACGGCCAGGCCTTCGACCATCAGGTCCTGGCCCTGTTGCGCCCCTACGCCGACGACCCCGGCCGGCCCTGGGGGCCGTGGTGGCTGAAGGAGGCGGCGGCCGACATCACCTCGCTGGGCGGCATTTCGGTGCTGGGCCTGTTCGCCCTGATCGTCATCGTCTTCCTGATCAGCCAGAGGAAATGGCTGTCGTCCCTGCTGTTGGCCCTGGGTCTGGTGGGCGGCGTGATGCTGAGCGAGGGACTGAAGGCGGTGTTCGAACGCGAACGTCCGCCCCAGACCATGCAGGCGGTCGAGACGATCAACGCCAGCTTCCCCTCCGGCCACGCCCTGCTGGCGACGGTCTTCTACCTCAGTGTCGCCGTCATGCTGACGCGGGCCTTTCCGCGACAGAGGTTCAAGGTCTTCGTCCTGGGGGTCGGCATTCTGATGGCCCTGCTGGTGGGGCTGACCCGCATCTATCTGGGGGCCCACTGGGCGACCGACGTCTTCGCCGGTTGGGCGGTGGGCTCGGCCTGGGCCATGGTCCTGTGGCTGGTCGCCTATGGGATCGCGCGTTGGCAGAAGCGTCATCAGGCGCCCCTGCAGGACGAACCGACGCCGATGGAGCCCGAGACGCCAGAACTGGAAACTATGAGCGGCCCGACCAAAGTCTAGGCCCGCCTCGGCCCTGAGCGCAGGATAGTCTGTCGGACGACGTCGCCTCGATCTGAACAGGGCGGCGCGCAGACGGGAGATACGCCATGGACCATGCCGCCCTCTATGCCGAACGCCTGAAGACGCCGGACCAGGCCGCCGCCCTGATCCGGTCCGGCGCCAAGGTCGCCATGGGCCTGGGCGTGTCCCAGCCCCCCGCCCTGCTGAAGGCCCTGGCCGAACGCGCCGAGCGCGGCGAGGTCGAGGATGTGAACCTCTATTATCTGCTCAGCACCGCTATCGCCGGCGACACCGTGCTGCGCTACGAGTTGATGGACCGGATCCGGCCGTGGAGCCTGTTCCACAGCGCCGTCGAACGCCGGCTGGAGCAGCGCGCCTTCGAGGAGGGGCGGCCCAATCCGGTCCAGTTCATCCCGACCGGCTTCCAGCAGTCGCCCCGGCTGCTGTGCGACGAGGTCGGCGTCGACACCCTAGTCTGCACCGTCTCGCCGATGGACGCCGACGGCTTCTTCTCGTTCGGGACCAACACGGACTACGCCAAGCCGGTGTCGGAGACGGCCCGGACCCTCATCGTCGAGGTCAATCCGCACATGCCGCGGGTATTCGGCGACTGCACCGTCCATGTGTCGAAGGTCGCCGGGATCGTCGAACACGCCGCCCCCCTGCTGGTCGTGCCCAGGGCCGAGCCCCAGCCGGCCGACCTCGCCATCGGCCGGATCATCGCAGGCTTGGTCGAGGATGGAGCGACGCTGCAGATGGGGATCGGCGCCCTGCCCAACGCCGTCTGCGACGCCCTGAAGGACCACCGCGACCTGGGGGTCCATACCGAGATGCTGACGCCGGGCCTGGTCGAGCTGATGCAGGCCGGGGTGGCCAACCACGCCCGCAAGACCCTGCACCCCGGCGTCGGGGTCTTCGCCTTCTCGATGGGCGACCAGAACACCTATGACTTCCTGGACGGCAATCGCGGCCTGGAGGCGCGTCCGGTCTCCTATGTGAACGACCCGGCGGTGATCGCGCGTAACGCCAAGATGGTCTCGGTCAACGCCACGCTTCAGATCGATCTGAGCGGCGCCTGCTGTTCGGAGTTCCTGAACGGGCGCCAGTTCACCGCCTCGGGCGGACAGCTGGACTTCGTGCGCGGCGCCTATGGCTCCGACGGCGGCCAGTCGATCATCGCCTGTCATGCGACGGCGGCCAAGGGGACCTGTTCGCGCATCGTCGCCCGGCTGGACGGCCCCGTCACCACGCCCCGCAACGACGTCCATATCATCGTCACCGAACACGGCTGGACCAACCTGAAGGGCAAGTCGACCAGCGAGCGGGCGCGCGCCCTGATCGCCCTGGCCGCGCCCCAGTTCCGCGACGACCTGACGGCGGAGGCGGGACGGCAGGGACTGATCTGAACCCCAAGCTTGCGAGTCGTTATCGACTTTTCATTTCCGACGGCGCGGCCTAAACCCCGCCTCGTCATCGGGGAGTAGCCGCCCGCAGCGATCAGCGGGGCTCGCGTCAACATACTTCCTCTCCCGGAGAGGATGGCGCGGGAACGGTCCGAGGCCCTTCAGGGTCCGGATCACGGCAAGACCGGCGGCTTTCGCAGGGATGTCCACGCGGGCCCCGGCTGCGAACGCCACAGGTCCGTCCGCCGAGGCTCCCGCGCACACAGGTTCCTTCTTGGAAGCCTTTCTGATCTCGACCGGCCTGGTCTGCATCGCGGAGATCGGGGACAAGACCATGTTGCTGTCCATCGTTATGGCGGCGACCTGGCGACGGCCGACGCCCATCATTCTGGGCATTCTCGCCGCCACCCTGCTGAACCACGCCTTCGCCGCCCTGGCCGGCACGGTTCTGGCCCATTTCATCACCGGCGAATGGATGCGCTGGATCGTCGGCGTCGCCTTCCTGGGCTTCGCCGCCTGGGCCCTGATCCCCGATACGCTGGACGAACAGAAGGGCGAGGTTCAGCGCGGCTTCTGGGCCATCTTCTGGACCACCGCCTCGGCCTTCTTCCTGATCGAGATGGGCGACAAGACACAGGTCGCCACCGCCATGCTGGCCGCCCGGTTCGAGAACCTGCCCCTGGTCGTGGCCGGATCGACCCTGGGCATGATGCTGGTCAACGGCCCCGCCGTCCTGCTGGGCGAGACGGCGGCGAAGAAACTGCCGCTGAAATGGATCCGTCTTGCCGCCGCTGTGGGCTTCGCCGCGACCGGTCTGTGGATCCTGTTCGCCCCATAGGGCTGCCCCCGAGGCTCGCAATCTGTCCGGCCTGGCCTTACCAAGAGGCCATGCGCCGTCACATCCGCCCCTTGCTTCCGCTCCTCGCGCTCGCCCTGCTGAGCCTCCCGTCCGGCGCCAAAGCCGCCTCGCGCGCCTATGCTGTGGACGGGGACTGCGGCGGGCGGCCCGCGACCACGGTGCGGATGGCGCCGGGCTATTGTCTGGGCCTGGTCTGGCAGGGCGTGGGGAATGACGGCCCTCGGATGCCGCGCGGCCTGCTGCCCCTGTCCGGCGGCGACTGGCTGGTCACCGACCTGGGCGGATGGGAGGCGGGACGCGGCGCGGTCTGGCGGCTGTCGTTCGGTGCGGACGGCGCGGCGCGCTGGCGCCGACTGGCCCAGGGGCTTTCCATGCCGCACACGGTGGCGCGGGGACCGGACGGAAGAATCTATGTGTCCGAGATGAACCGCATCCTGACCCTGGACCCCGACGCGGCCGATCCGGCGGCGACGGTGCGGACCGTGATCGGCGACCTGCCGGACAACCGGCTGCACGACAATCGCCACCCCCTGTCCAGCTTCGTCTTCGACGCGGACGGCGCCCTGCTGGTCAATGTCGGGGCGCCCAGCGACCGTTGTCTGGACGCGCGGGGGCGGCCGCGAACCGACGCCTCGCGCCAGTGCGCCGACAGCGCCCGAACCGCCCAGGTGCGCCGTCACGCCTATCTGGGCGACGGCCGGTGGGCGCAGGACAGCACGGTCTTCGCCTCGGGCCTGCGCAACTCCATCGCCCTGGTGCGGCATCGGTCGGGGACGATCCTGCAGGGCGAGAACTCAGTCGACCTGACCACGCCCGACCATCCGTATGACGAGATCAATGTCCTGCGTCAGGGCGGCCATTACGGCTGGCCCTATTGCGTGGATCTGGCGACGCCCCTGCCGGGCTGGAGCGCGGGACAGGCGCGGTGCGACCGGCGCGACCGACCGGTCGCCCTCTTGCCGCCGCACGCGGCGCCCCTGGACCTGATCTATTATGAAGGGGCGATGTTCCCCGAACTGCGTGGCCGGCTGTTGATGAGCTGGCACGGCTATCGTCGCGCCGCTGGACGGATCGTGGCGGCCGAGACCGACGCGCAGGGCCGCCCCCTGACCGACATCGGCGGACGCTACGCCATCTATCCGCGCGGCGCCCTGCCCTATCCGGCCGGCGCGCCCAGCGTGCGCGGCAAGGTGCTGACGCCGGGCTGGGACACAGTCGCGGGTCGCCAGCCGCGCGGCTCGCCGGTGGTTCTGGCGGTCGCCGCCGACGGGTCGATCTGGGTCACGGACGACCGCAGCCGGGCGATCCTCAGGATCGCCCGGTCAGAGATCGCCGACTAGACCGGATCGGCGCGCTTACGTCCGAAGCGTCAAAGCCAGATGCTGCAACAGCATGATGGTCTTGGCGTCGCGGATGCGGCCGTCGGCGATCATGGCCAGGGCTTCGTCCAGCGTGGGCTCCAGCACCTCGATGTCCTCGCCCTCGTCCGGATGGCCGCCGCCGTCGCCGATCCGCATGGTCGCGTCATATTCGGCGACGAAGAAGTGCAGGATTTCGGTGACGGAACCGGGGCTCATGAAGGCCTCGAACACCTTGCGCACCGCGCCGAGGCGATAACCCAGCTCCTCCTCGACCTCGGCGCGGATCCGCACCTCGGGCTCGGCGTCGTCCAGCAGACCGGCCGCCGCCTCGATCAGCAGATCGTCATAGCCGTTCAGATAGGCCGGCAACCGGAACTGTCGCACCAGCAGCACGGTGCGCGCCGCCGGATTATAGGGCAGCAGCACCGCGCCATTGCCCCGGTCATAATGTTCCCGGTCCTGGGTCTGCCAGGTTCCGTCGCGCCGCTTCCAGTCGAACCGGGTCGTCTTCAGCACATACCAGTTGTCCGAGAGAAGCCGAGTCTCATGGATCCTGACGCGGTCCTTGACGGTCATCGGCTTCCCTCGGGCGGTCTGGCGCTAGGCCTTGCGGGCGTCGCGCTTGGCGAGGACGCGCAGGCGCAGCGCATTCAGCTTGATGAAGCCGGCGGCGTCCTTGTGGTCATAGGCCTGGACGCCTTCCTCGAAGGTCACCAGATCCTGGTCGTACAGGCTATTGGGGCTCTCGCGGCCGATGACCGAGACATTGCCCTTGTAGAGCTTGACCTTGACCGTACCGGAGACCTTTTCCTGGCTCAGGTCGATGGCGGCCTGCAGCATCTCGCGCTCGGGCGAGAACCAGAAGCCGTTGTAGATCAGCTCGGCGTATTTCGGCATCAGCTGGTCTTTCAGGTGCATGGAGCCGCCGTCCAGGGTGATGCTTTCAATGCCGCGGTGCGCCGCGATCAGGATCGTGCCGCCAGGGGTCTCATAGACGCCGCGCGACTTCATGCCGACGAAACGGTTCTCGACCAGATCCAGACGGCCGACGCCGTTGTCGTGGCCGTACTGGTTCAGGGCGGTCAGGATCGTGGCCGGGCTCATGGCCTCGCCGTTGATCGACACAGCGTCGCCCTTCTCGAAGCCGATCTCGATGACCGTGGCCACGTCCGGCGCGTCTTCCGGCGAAATGGTGCGCTGGTGGACGAACTCGGGGGCCTCGACCGCCGGGTCCTCCAGCACCTTGCCCTCGGAGGACGAGTGCAGAAGGTTGGCGTCGACGCTGAAGGGCGCCTCGCCGCGCTTGTCCTTGGCGATCGGGATCTGGTTCTTCTCGGCGAAGTCCAGCAGGGCCTCGCGGCTGCGGAACTCCCATTCGCGCCAGGGGGCGATGACGCGGATGTCGGGCTCCAGGGCGTAGTAGCCCAGTTCGAAGCGGACCTGGTCGTTGCCCTTGCCGGTCGCGCCGTGACAGACGGCGTCGGCGCCGACCTGACGGGCGATCTCGATCTGGCGCTTGGAGATCAGCGGGCGGGCGATGGAGGTGCCCAGCAGATAGTCGCCCTCATATTGCGCATTGGCGCGGAACATCGGGAAGACGAAGTCGCGCACGAACTCTTCGCGCAGGTCGTCGATGAAGATGTTCTCGGGCTTGATGCCCAGCTTCAGCGCCTTCTCGCGCGCCGGGCCAAGCTCCTCGCCCTGGCCCAGGTCGGCGGTGAAGGTCACGACCTCGGCGTTATATTCAGTCTGCAGCCACTTCAGGATGATCGAGGTGTCCAGCCCGCCCGAATAGGCGAGGACGACCTTCTTGATGGGCTTGTCGGCGGGGGCGGACATGGCGGCTCTTTCGGTAAACTCAGCAGCAGGGATCGGGGAGTTGACGCGCGCATAAGACCGGGGGTCCGGCGATGCAACCTTTTCCGGGGCTCGGGCGCGCGAACATGAAGCTTTGTTCATGTTCAATGGGTCGCGTTGCCTGCGCATCGACCGTCGTTATGGTCCGTTCCAGCTGTAATCAAAGGATGTCATTCCATGCGCCGTGCAGGTTCCCTCGTCGCCGCGGCCGCCCTGCTGGCGGTCTCCACTCCGGTCTGGGCCTCGGCGCCCGCCGCACAGGCGCCGGCGTTCGCGCCTGCGGTTCAGGCCGCGCCAGTGTCCGAACTGGTCGCCGAAGTCGATATTCCCTACACCAAATTCACCCTCGACAACGGCCTGACCGTCCTGGTCCACGAGGACCACAAGGCCCCGGTCGTGGCCGTGTCGGTCTGGTATAATGTGGGCTCCAAGGACGAGCCGGCCGGCAAGACCGGCTTCGCCCACCTGTTCGAGCACCTGATGTTCGGCGGGTCCGAGAATGCGCCGGGCAGCTATTTCACCCCGATGCGCAACATGGGCGCGACGGACATGAACGGCACCACCTCGTTCGACCGCACCAACTATTTCGAGACCGTCCCGACCCCGGCGCTGGAACAGGCCCTGTTCATGGAAAGCGACCGCATGGGCTACATGCTGGGCGCCATCACCCAGGAGACGCTCGACCTGCAACGCGGCGTCGTCCAGAACGAGAAACGTCAGGGTGACAACCAGCCGTACGGCCTGAACTGGTACAAACAGCTGGAGGCCCTGTTCCCCGAAGGCCACCCCTATCGCCACTCGACGATCGGTTCGATGGCTGATCTGGACGCGGCCTCGATGGAGACGGTGCGCGACTGGTTCCGCTCCAACTATGGCCCGAACAATTCCGTCCTGGTCCTGGCCGGAGACATCACGCCCGCCAAGGCGCGTGAATTGACCCAGAAATATTTCGGCCCCATCCCGCGCGGCCCCGTCAATCATCCGGTCCCGGCTGAGGTCCCCACTCTGCCCGCTCCGGTCAACGAGACGACGCAAGACCGCGTTTCCAACGCGCGCATTCAGATGAGTTGGGTCGTGCCGAGCATGCTTGACGCGGATTCCGTGCCGCTTAGTGTTGCCGCCTCGGTGTTGGGGGGCCTAGCCTCATCACGGCTGGACAACGAGTTGGTGCGCGGCGAGCAGACGGCTGTATCGGTCGGCGCTGGCAATATCGCTCTGCACCGCGTCGGCATCTTCCAGATTCAAATCGACGTTAAGCCTGGCGAAGATCCCGCCGCCGTAGAAGCCCGCGCACGTGAGATCCTGAACGGCCTGATCGCAGACGGCCCGACCGCGGCCGAGGTGGAGCGGGTCAAGACCCAGTATGTCTCGAACACCGTCCAGGGGCTGGAACAGGTCGGCGGCTTCGGCGGCAAGGCCGTCGCCCTGGCCGAGGGCCAGCTCTACGCCGGCGATCCGGAGCACTACAAGAAGGAGCTCCAGGCCTATGCGGCGGTGACCCCGGCCCAGGTCCAGGCGGCGATGCAGAAATGGCTGACCCGTCCGGCCTATACGCTGACGACCCTGCCGGGCGAGCGCGAAGCCTATGAAGAGGCGGCCGAGGCGCCGTCGGGAGCCAACCACACCCCCGCACCGCCGATCGAGCGTGTGGCCCGCATGCCCAAGCCCGAGATCGCCGCCGTCGCCAACGTCGACTTCCCGTCGGTCCAGCGCACCCGCCTGTCGAACGGCGTCGAGGTGGTCTACGCCCACCGTGACGCCGTGCCGGCGACCAAGATCGCGATCGACTTCGACGCCGGCCTGGCCGCGGACGACGCATCGAAACTGGGTCTGCAAAGCCTGATGCTGGACCTGATGGACGAGGGCACGCACATGATGAATGCGACCCAGCTGGCTGAAGCCCAGGAAGCCCTCGGCGCCACCATCTCGACCGGCGCCTCGATGGACCGTTCGGTGGTCCAACTGTCGGCCGTGACGCCAAATCTAAAGCCGTCGGTCGCCCTGCTGGCCGATGTGGTCCGCAACCCGGCCTTCGCCAGTTCGGAACTGGAGCGTCTGCGCGCCACCCGCCTGTCGCGCATCGCCGCCGAACGGACCCAACCGGCGGCCCTGGCCAGCCGCGCCCTGCCGGAACTGATGTACGGATCGTCCAACCCCTATGGCCGCCCCTTCAGCGGCAACGGCGACGAAGCCAGCGTAAAGGCCATCACCGAGGCCGACATCCGCGCCGACTACGCCGAGTGGATCCGACCGGACAACGCCAAGATCTTCGTGGTCTCGGACAAGCCCCTGTCGGAGATCGCCCCGGTGCTGGAAGCCGGTTTCGGAACCTGGACCGCGCCCACGGCCGCCAAGGGGGTGAAGGACTTTTCGGCCCCGATCCCCGCCACCACGTCCAGGATCGTCCTGATCGACCGGCCGCAGTCGCCCCAGTCCTACATCATGGGCGGCGAGGTTCTGGCCGCCCAGGGCACCGACGACCTGCTGGTGTTCAACGCAGCGAACAATGTGCTGGGCAACGACTTCCTGTCACGCATCAACTCCGACCTGCGCGAGACCAAGGGCTGGTCCTACGGCGTCAACGCCTCGGTCGCCGGCTTCGCCGGCCGCGTGCCCTATCTGGTCACCGCCCCGGTCCAGGCCGACCAGACCGGCCCGGCCATCGCCGCGCTGAACCTTCAGTTCAACGACTTCCTGAAGGGCGGCAAGGGCGTGACCCCGGCCGAGCTGGAACGCACCGTCAACGGCAACACCCGCCGCCTGGCCGGCAGCTACGAGACCTCGGCGGCAGTTCTGGGCGCCATGCGCACCAACGACCTGCTGGGTCGTCCGGACGACTATCCGGAAACCGTCGCGGCGCGCACCAACGCCCTGACGGCGGCCGAACTGGACGCCGCCGCCAAGGCGGCGCTCGACCCGTCGCGCTTCGTCTGGGTGGTCGTCGGCGACGCCTCGGTGGTCAAGCCTCAGCTCGACGCCCTGGGCCTGCCGGTCGAAGTCCGCTCGGCGGCTCCAGCCGCCCAGTAGAGCCGGCGACAAGCTGAAACGACGAAGGCCCGGAGAGCGATCTCCGGGCCTTCTTCTTTTCGCGATGACCAAAGGCTCTCAAGCCCGTGGGTTACGATGCGTATGTAAAGTCAGTCGATCGTCGCGCCGGTCGTGCGCATGATCTCGGCGCGCAGTTCGGGCAGGCCCAGCCCCTTCTCGGACGACGTCAGAAGCACCACCGGGAAGGCGGCGGGGCGTTTGGAGATGGCCTTCAGCGTGGCCTCCTGAACGGCCTCGCCTTCGCCCTTCTTCAGCTTGTCGGCCTTGGTCAGGACGATCTGATAGCTGACGGCGGCGAGGTCCAGGGCGTCCAGCGCCTCCTTGTCCACGCTCTTCAGCCCATGGCGGCTGTCGATCAGCAGATAGACCCGCTTCAGCGTCACCCGGCCCCGCAGATAGTCGCGGCCCAGGTCCTGGAATTTACGCACCGTGGTCTTGGACGCCTTGGCCCAGCCGTAGCCGGGCAGGTCGACCAGACGCATCCGGCCGTCCAGGTCGAAGAAGTTGACCTCGCGCGTCCGACCCGGCTCGTTCGAGGCGCGGGCCAGCTTGTGCATCCCGACCAGGCCGTTGATCAGGCTGGACTTGCCGACGTTGGACCGGCCGGCGAAGGCGATCTCGGGCAGGTCAGGCTCAGGCAGTTGCTCGATCTTGGCCGCGCCCATGATGAAGGTCGCCGGTCGCGCGAACAGGATCCGCGCGGCCTCGATCTCTTCGGGCGTGAAGTCGGTTTCGTCGATCACGCGGCCTTCGTCTTCCGGATACGGGCGATGAAGTCGTCGATGGGGTTCTCGGCCTTGTAGCGGTGCATGATGTAATACTGCTGCAGAATGGTCAGCACGTTCGACCAGGCCCAGTAGACCAGCAGGCCGGCCGCGAACGGGGCCATGATGAAGGTGAAGACCAGCGGCATGAACTGGAAGATCTGGCGCTGGACCGGATCGGCCGCCGGCGGGTTCATCGCCGTCTGCAGCCACATGGTCAGGCCGTAAGCCACCGCCAGCAGACCGATGCCCAGAGGACCGACCAACAGGCCGCCCAGCAGGGGCAGGGTCGCCGGATCCCAGGGGATCAGGCCGAACAGGTTCCACACCACCGAAGGGTCACGCGCCGACAGGTCGTTGATGAAGCCCAGGAAGGGTTGGTGGCGCATTTCGATGGTGACGGTCAGCACCTTGTACAGGGCGTAGAAGACCGGGATTTGCAGCAGCATGGGCAGGCAGCCCGTCAGCGGATTGATCTTCTCGCTCTTGTAGAGACCCAAAAGCTCCTGCTGCTGCTTGGCCGGGTCGTCCTTGTATTTCTTGCGCAGCTCCTCGATCTGGGGCTGCACCTTCTTCATCTTGGTGAGCGACTCGTAGCTCT
>NZ_JAUSOE010000035.1 GCF_030656255.1 Brevundimonas sp.
AACGGCATCCAGGCGCTGGACTTGGTCGGCCGCAAGCTGCCCGCCAACGGCGGCCGCGCCATCATGACCTGGTTCGGCGAGATCGACGCCTTCGTGGCCGAGAACGGCTCGAACGAGGCCCTCAAGCCCTTCGTCGACGGCCTGGCCGAGGCCAAGAAGAAGCTGCAGGAAGGCACCATGTGGCTGATGCAGAACGGCATGGCCAACCCGGACAACGCCGGCGCCGCCTCGACCGACTATCTGAACGTCTTCGGCCTGACGGCGCTGGCCTATATGTGGGCGCAGATGGCCAAGGTGGCGCAAGCCCAGGTCGAGGCCGGCTCGACCGACCCCTACTACGCCACCAAGCTTCAGACCGGCCGCTACTTCGTCGAGCGCATCCTGCCCGACGCCGGCGCGCACCTGGCCAAGATGAAGACCGGCGCGGACGTGCTGATGGCCATGCCGGCCGAGGCGTTCTGATCCGGCGCTAACCTCTCCCTCCCCCTCGGGGGAGGGCGGTCGACGCGCAGCGACGACCGGGTGGGGAGGGCTCGGCGACACAAAGACCGAGTCCGCTCACCCAGCCGTCCCCACCCGGCCGCTTCGCGGCCCCCCTCCCCGGACGGGGAGGGAGAAGTCCAGGAAACGCTCATGAACATCCTCAACAGCCCCGACCCCGATTTCATGCGTGAAGAAGAGATCACCCTCTTCTCCGACAGCGTCGGCAAATGGATCGACGAACACGCGCCGCCCGAGAAGGTCCAGTCCTGGATCGCCAACTCAAGCGTGCCGCGTGAACTGTGGACCCAAGCCGGCGCCGACGGCCTGCTGGGCCTATCCATGCCGGAAGAAGACGGCGGCATGGGCGGCGACTATCGCCACGAGGTCGTGTTGATGCGCCAGCTGGGCTGGAAGGGCGCGGACCATTTCGGCATCTCGCTGCACAACGCCATCGTCGCCCCCTACATCTGGCACTACGGCACGCCGGAGCAGAAAGCGCGCTGGCTGCCGCGGCTCCAGTCCGGCGAACTGGTCGGCGCCATCGCCATGACCGAACCGGGCGCGGGCTCGGACCTGCAAGGGGTCAAGACCACGGCGGTCAAGTCCGGCAACGGCTATGTCGTCAACGGCTCCAAGACCTTCATCACCAACGGGCAACTGGCCAACTTCATCATCGTGGTGGCCAAGACCGACCCGGCCGAGGGCGCCAAGGGCACCTCCCTGATCGTGGTCGAGACGGACGGGGCGGAAGGTTTCGAACGCGGTCGGAACCTGCACAAGATCGGTATGGAGGGGAACGACACCTCCGAGCTGTTCTTCAATGACGTGAAAGTCCCCGGCGACAACATCATCGGCGGCGGCGAGGGCCAGGGCTTCGTCCAGCTGATGCAACAACTGCCCCAGGAACGGCTGAACATCGCCGTCCAGGGCGTCGCCGCCGCCGAGCGCGGGCTGGAGGCGACGATCGCCTACGTCAAGGAACGCAAGGCCTTCGGCAAGCGGATCCTCGACTTCCAGAACACCCAGTTCAAACTGGCCGAGGTGAAGACGAAACTGACCGTCGCCAAGGTCTTCGTCGACCACTGCATCGGCCTGCACCTGGACGGCAAGCTGGACGCCGCCACCGCCTCCATGGCCAAATACTGGGTCACGGACATCCAGGGCGAGACCATCGACGAGATGCTGCAGCTCCACGGCGGCTATGGCTATATGAACGAATACGCCATCGCCCAACTGTACAAGGACGCGCGGGTCCAGCGCATCTACGGCGGCACCAACGAGATCATGAAACTGCTGATCGCGCGGACGCTCTAGCCGAGCGTTTCCCGCGTCAGCAGGAAGAAGAACGGCCTGGGCGTGCGGCGAAAGTCCATCAGTCCCAGCACCCGCGTCTCGTCGACCCGCCGGAAGCAATCGATGATCGGCAGATCGTCATAGACCATGGCCGCCGAGATCAGCCCGCGATGCTGGATGGAGCGCAGCCGCGCCTTCGGCTTGCGCGTGCGCAACAGAGGCAGCCCGGCCTTGAACGCCTCCACCGCCTTGTCGGTCCGCGCCAGGTGCGGCAGCGTCAGGGCGACGCCCAGCGGCAGCCGCGCCGGATCGACCGCGATCACCTTGCCGCGGTGATCGAACAGCAGCGGATCGACATGCTCGGCGCTTTCAAACCGCTTGCCCCGCCATCCGTAGCGCGCCAGCAGCCCGTCCAGCGGATGGCCGGTCGGCAGTTCGGACCCGCGCCAGGCGCCGATCATTTCGTCCGCCGTCACGCTGGGCAAACCGTCGAACGCCTCAAGGGCCGCATCCGCGCTCAGGCCGTTGGCGGCCCAAGTGGAAAGCCAGGTCATGGGGTTCGTCTCCTCGACTGTGCGATTCGAGGAACGCATTCAACGCCAAATGCGGCTCAAAAAAACGTCTTCACCGGGTCAGGACATCTTGTCTCGCCTCATGCATGATGATCTATGGTTGTGCATGGCGACCGTGAAGAAGGGTGTTCTGACGCCTCCCAACGAATGGTGGAAACACCTTCGATGGGCGAAGCGCGCCTTCTGGAAGGGCGAACGAAGGGCCGTAAAGACCGCACTCTTCCACGCCGAACGCGACGACTGATTTCATCACTCCGCTCATCCCCGCGAAAGCGGGGACCCAGTGCTTTAGGGACGCACGCTGGTGGCCTTCTTCACCTACATCGTCGCCAGCCGCCGCAACGGAACCCTCTACACCGGCTCGACCGAGGACATCATCCTGCCCACCGCCCAGCATCGGGACAAACTGTTCAAAGGTTTCTCCGCCAAGTATGGCTGCGCCAATCTGGTCTGGTTCGAAGCGCATCCGACACGCCACGCGGCGTTCGTGCGCGAGCGCCGGATCAAGAAATGGAACCGCGACTGGAAGCTGGAGCTGATCGAGCGATCGAATCCAGGCTGGCGCGATCTGTTCGATGACCTGTTCTGAGGCTCTCACTGGGTCCCCGCTTTCGCGGGGATGAGCGGAATTGAGATGATACGATTACATGTGAAGGCCGTGTTGGCTGCGGGAACCCCCGTCGCCCCCACCCTCGACCAGTCCCGCTATCTGACCCAGGTCATGCGGCTGAAACTCGGCGACGAACTGCTGGTCTTCAACGGCCGCGACGGCGAATGGCGCTGCACCATCGCCGAAGTGCTGAAAAAGGGCGTCATCCTGCGCGCCGAGGAACAGGCGCGGCCCCAGACCTATGGTCCCGATCTGGAGCTGATCGTCGCCGTGGTGAAAAAGGCCCGCGTCGAGACCATCGTGGAAAAGGCCGCCGAACTGGGCGCGCGCCGGGTTCGACTGGTCCTGACCAAACGGACCAACGCCGACCGTATCCGCCTGGACCGGCTGGACGCC